>CALXTD010000029.1 GCA_944391315.1 uncultured Alphaproteobacteria bacterium
TGCGTGTTCAGCCGGGTATTGAAGGTATTGTGGTTGATGTACATGTCTTCTCTCGCCGTGGCGTTGAGAAAGATGAACGCGCCCTTTCAATCGAACAGGCTGAAATTTCTCAGTTGATTAAAGACCGCGAAGATGAAATCGCTATTATTCGCCGCAGCTGCGAAGCTCGCTTGAAGTCTATGCTTATGGGACAGAAAGTGGTTGATGCTCCGAAGGGAATTGCTAAAAATGCCGTTATCTCGGAAGAGGTTTTGGCCGCTGTTCCGTCAGCTCAATGGCGCAAAATCGTGGTTAAAGACGAAGAAATTATGGCAAAAGTTGAGGAATTCCTTAATGCCTATGATGCTCGTTTGGAAAAAGTTCAGAAACATTTTGAAGACAAGGTTGAAAAAGTTCAACGCGGTGATGATTTGTTGCCGGGTGTCTTGAAAATGGTTAAGGTCTTTATTGCAACCAAGCGTAAGATTCAATCTGGTGATAAAATCGCCGGACGTCATGGTAACAAAGGTACAATTTCTCGCGTATTGCCGCTTGAAGATATGCCTTATATGGAAGATGGTACGCCGGTTGATATCGTGTTGAACCCGCTGGGTGTGCCTTCTCGTATGAACGTCGGTCAAATTTTGGAAACTCACCTCGGTTGGGCCGCTAAAGAATTGGGTAAACAACTCAACGAAATGTGCGAGCAGTACAAACGCGGTGAAAAGACCATTGATGAACTCAATGCTAAACTCAAAGATATCTATGGTGAAAAACAATATAACCGTGATATCGTTCCTTTGAGTGAACCGGAAAAAATCGAAATGATCTCGAACCTGAAAAACGGTGTTCCGACAGCTACGCCGGTATTCGATGGTGCTTCTAATGCCGATATCAATATGATGTTGGAAAAAGCCGGATTGCCGACTTCTGGTCAGATTGACCTTTATGATGGTCGTACCGGTGAGAAGTTTGACCGTAAGGTTACTGTTGGTATTATCTATATGATTAAACTTCACCACATTGTTGATGAAAAAATGCACGCTCGTTCTGTTGGTCCGTACTCTTTGGTTACTCAACAACCTTTGGGTGGTAAGGCTCAGTTCGGTGGTCAACGTTTCGGTGAAATGGAAGTTTGGGCTTTGCAGGCTTATGGTGCAGCTTATACCTTGCAGGAAATGCTGACCGTTAAGTCTGATGATGTCAGCGGTCGTACAAAGGTTTATGAAGCCATTGTTCGCGGCGAAGACAGTTTTGAGGCCGGTGTTCCTGAATCCTTCAATGTTTTGGTCAAAGAAATTAAGTCTTTGTGTCTCAATGTTGAAATGTTGAACGAAGAAGTTTAAGGCATAGGAGTTTAGTTAATATGAATGATATTATGAAGTATTTTGGTCAGCAAGTTTCCGGTGAGGAATCTTTTGACAAAATCAAAATCTCAATCGCTTCGCCGGAACAAATTCGTTCGTGGTCGTATGGTGAGGTTAAAAAGCCTGAAACCATTAACTATCGTACTTTTAAACCGGAACGCGATGGTTTGTTCTGCGCCCGCATCTTTGGTCCTGTTAAAGACTATGAGTGCTTGTGCGGAAAATATAAACGTATGAAATATCGCGGCATTGTCTGCGAAAAGTGCGGCGTTGAAGTTACCTTGTCTAAGGTTCGTCGTGAAAGAATGGGACATATTGAACTGGCTGCGCCGGTGGCTCATATTTGGTTCTTGAAATCTTTGCCGAGCCGTATTTCCGTTCTGACAGACATTCCGATGAAGGCTTTGGAACGCGTGCTTTATTTTGAAAGCTATATTGTTATTGAGCCAGGTTTGACACCGCTTTCTATCAATGAACTTTTGACTGAAGAGCAGTATCAAGAAGCTATTGACGAATATGGCGAAGATTCATTCCGCGCAGGTATCGGTGCTGAAGCCATTAAAGAGATTTTGGCTGGCATTGACCTTGAGGCTGAACGCGCTGCTATTCGTGCTGAGCTTAAAGATAATGCTTCGGAAGCTAAGCGCAAAAAGTTGGTAAAACGTTTGAAATTAATTGAAAACTTTATTAATTCAAACACTAAGCCGGAATGGATGATTTTGACCGTATTGCCGGTTATTCCGCCTGAGTTGCGTCCGCTCGTTCCGTTGGATGGTGGTCGTTTTGCTACCTCTGATTTGAACGACTTATACCGTCGTGTTATCAACCGTAACAATCGTTTGAAGCGCTTGATGGAATTGCATGCTCCGGACATTATTATTCGCAATGAAAAACGCATGCTCCAAGAAGCTGTTGATGCATTGTTTGATAATGGTCGTCGTGCTCGTGCTATTACCGGTACAAACAAACGTCCGCTCAAGTCATTGTCTGATATGCTCAAAGGTAAACAAGGTCGTTTCCGTCAGAACTTGCTCGGTAAGCGTGTTGACTACTCTGGTCGTTCGGTTATTACCGTTGGTCCGGAATTGAAGTTGCACCAGTGCGGTTTGCCGAAGAAGATGGCTTTGGAATTGTTTAAGCCGTTTGTTTATGCAAAACTTGAACTCTATGGTCATGCAACAACCATTAAGGCTGCAAAACGCATGGTAGAAAAAGAGCGTCCGGAAGTTTGGGATATCTTGGAAGAAGTTATTCGTGAGCATCCGGTTATGTTAAACCGTGCGCCGACGTTGCACCGCTTGGGTATTCAAGCTTTTGAACCGGTTTTGGTTGAAGGAAAAGCTATTCACTTGCACCCGCTCGTTTGTACCGCGTTTAACGCCGACTTCGATGGTGACCAAATGGCTGTTCACGTTCCGTTGTCGGTTGAGGCTCAACTCGAAGCTCGTGTTTTGATGATGTCTACCAACAATATTTTGTCTCCGGCTTCCGGTAAACCGATTATCGTGCCGTCTCAAGATATGGTATTGGGTATTTATTATCTGACTTATGAAGCTGATGGTATGATTGGTGAAGGCTCTGTCTTTGCTAACTTTGATGAAGTCGAAATGGCTTTGTTTGCTAAGACAGTTGACTTGCATGCCAAGATTAAATGCCGTATGGAATATGTTTCTGATGACGGTGAAGTTAAATATGGTTTGGTTGATACCACTCCGGGACGTATTATCGTTTCTCAGACTTTGCCGAAGCATAAAAATGTTCCGTTCTCTTTAGTTAACCGTTTGGTTAAGAAGAAAGAAATCGGTGAAATCATTGATACGGTTTATCGTCACTGTGGTCAGAAAGAAACCTGCTTGTTTGTTGATAAAATCATGACTCTTGGTTTCACAAATGCTTGTAAGGCCGGTATTTCGTTTGGTAAAGACGATCTTATCGTTCCTGAAGCTAAGAAACAGTTGGTTGCCGAGACAGAGGCTCAGGTTAAAGAGTTTGAACAACAGTATCAAAATGGTTTAATCACCAAAGGTGAGAAATATAACAAAGTCGTTGATATTTGGGCAGCTTGCACAGATAAAGTTGCTGATGAAATGATGAAAAATATTTCAAAAACCGAACATGGCTATATCAACTCTGTTTACATGATGGCTCACTCCGGTGCGCGTGGTTCTGCCGCTCAAATGCGCCAAGTCGCCGGTATGCGTGGTTTGATGTCTAAGCCGAATGGTGAAATTATTGAACAACCGATTATTTCAAACTTTAAAGAAGGTTTGACGGTGTTAGAGTACTTTAACTCTACCCACGGTGCTCGTAAAGGTTTGGCCGATACGGCTTTGAAGACAGCTAACTCCGGTTACTTGACCCGTCGTTTGGTTGATGTGGCTCAGGATGTGGTTGTTACTGAAAGCAACTGCGGTACTGAAAGAGGCATTATTGTTCGTCCGGTTGTTGATGGCGGTAATGTTATTGTTTCAATCGGTGATCGTATTCTTGGTCGTACCATTCAGGAAGATATTGTTCATCCGGAAACAGGCGAAGTTTTAATCAAGAAAGGTAAACTGATTGATGAAAACGACGTTGAAGTTGTTGAAGCTGCCGGTGTTGAACAAGTTAAAATCCGTTCAGTCTTGACTTGTGAAGCTGAACATGGTGTTTGTGCCGCTTGTTATGGTCGTGACTTGGCTCGTGGTACGCCGGTTACCATTGGTGAAGCTGTCGGTGTTATTGCCGCTCAGTCAATCGGTGAACCTGGTACTCAGTTGACCATGAGAACCTTCCACATCGGTGGTGCTGCGTCTAAGTCTGCTGAACAGTCTTCAGTCGAAGTTCCGTTTGCAGGTACATTGAAACTTGATAACGCTCATACGGTTATTAACAGAGATGGTCATGCTATTGTCTTGTCTCGTAACTGTGAAATCGTTATCGTTGATGCAAACGACCGCGAGAAATCTCGTCACCATGTTCCTTACGGTACAAAGATTTTGGTTGCTGAAGGTTCTAAGGTTAAGAAAGGACAGAAGGTTGCCGAGTGGGATCCGTTTACTGTTTCTGTTATTACCGAAAAAGCCGGTAAAGTTGAATTGGTTGATTTGATTAATAATGTTTCAATTAAAGAGACCGTTGATGAGACAACCGGTATTGTTTCTAAGGTGGTTGTTGATTGGCGTTCAAATTCTGCCAGCTCTAACCTTAAACCGAGTATTATGCTGAAAGATGAAAATGGTAACTATATTGCCTATGACAATGGTAAAGAAGTTCGTTATTATCTGTCAGTTGATGCGATTTTGAGTGTTGACAACGGGGACGAAGTTCAAGTCGGTGATGTTATTGCGAGAATTCCGCGTGAAAGCTCTAAAACAAAAGATATTACCGGTGGTTTGCCTCGTGTTGCTGAGTTGTTTGAAGCTCGTCGTCCAAAAGATCCTGCTATCATCTCTGATATTGATGGTGTGGTTGAGTTTGGTAAAGACTACAAGGCTAAACAGCGTATTACCGTTGTTCCGGCTAAGGGTGAGCCTTTAGAATATCTTATCCCGAAAGGACGTCATCTTGTTGTTCAAGAAGGTGATGTTGTTAAGAAGGGTGATATGTTGGTTGAAGGTACGCCGGCTCCGCATGATATTCTCCGTGTTCTCGGTGTTGAGAAATTGGCTGAATATCTGGTTAAGGAAGTTCAAGACGTTTACCGCCTACAAGGTGTTAAGATTAACGATAAGCATATTGAGGTTATTGTTTCTCAGATGCTTAAGAAGGTCGAAATCACCAACCCAGGAGATACAACTTTCTTAATTGGTGAGCAGGTTGACCGTGATGTCTTTGAAGAAGAAAATGCTAAGGTTGTGGCCGAAAACGGTACACCGGCTGTAGCTGATCCGATTTTGCTCGGTATTACCAAGGCATCATTGCAGACCAAGTCATTTATTTCAGCTGCGTCATTCCAAGAGACAACTCGTGTCTTGACCGAAGCTGCGGTTGAAGGTAAGGTTGATGATCTCAAAGGTTTGAAAGAAAACGTTATCGTCGGTCGTTTGATTCCGGCCGGTACCGGTACGGTTCTGCGTGCGCTGCGTAAAGTTGCCGCTCAGAACGACAAGGAAATTCAGACCTTGAAAGAGGAAGAAGAGGCTGAAAAAGCTAAGGCTGCTTTGAAAGCTCCGCAAGAGACTTCAGCTGAATAATCAACTTGACTTTATGCTTAATTAAATGGGTGTCGGAAACGGCGCCCTTTTTTTGAAATTTCTAATTGACAAAAAAATAAAGTTTTGTACTATGAGGGTAATTAACTATTATTGTTTCACTAAATTATTTTAATATGGATTTATACTATGTTTTGATTGCGGTTGTTATTATTGCCGCTGTTGTTATTTCGCTTTTGTGTGTCGCGTTAAACAAAGCTAAGCGTGATTTGAAAGCGAATGAAGGAATGTTTAATCTGTTTCTTCGCAAGATTGGACAAGAAAAGTGTCGTTATGTTCTTAATGATTTGCAAGATGACATTGGTCATCGTGAGGTCAGTGATTTGGGTGATGAAGAGGAAACCGTTAATAAGAAAAACTTGGCGCGGAAGATAAACTTTACGTTCTTTGCCGATTAGTGAATTCTGAATGTTTAACTTAAAATTATTTTTATTATGACAGAATTTTATTTGGTATTGCTTGGCTGTGCTTTCTTTATTGTTTTTTTTATTGTTGGTTGGGCGATAGATAATTATCGTGAACTTGCAAGGCTTAGAAAAGCTTATGACGCCAAAGCAGAACAAAGCGTGATTATTTATGAAGCGATGCTGTCCCTGATTCGAGAGTTTAACAAAGAAGAACTTAAGATTTATCGGGAAAAGTATTCTGAAATTCTCAGTGGTTTGTATGAGACACCAGAGGATAATGAAGAGCTCATTGAAATCTATGAGCTTTTGGTTGAGGAAATAGAGTTACGTCTTTCAAGCCTTGATGGGGACGGGTGTTCTTCCGGTGGCATTACGGTCGAAGCGTGATTATGTTTGAAAAGGTCGGAAATCTTCCGGCCTTTTTTTGTTTGAAACCGGTGGATTACATACGTTTTGCGCAAATATTTTGCTTGATTCTTTTGATGCTTTGTTATACAACAATTTCACTATCTTATAATTAATCTTATTATTAACTCTTAAAAAAAAATAATATTATGTGTAAACAAGAAGACTTTGAAAAACTTTCGGCCAGATATGGTTGTGAGTTTGCGGCTTTGATGAAATGTTCTCGCTACAATGGACCGGTTATATTTTTTGACCTTCGTCTATCTCATTTGGAAGCTTTGAAGATTCCTAATCCCGAAGAGAAAATTTTGCCTTTGATTAAAATGCTTGATTTTTTTATTCGTGCTTACGAACAAATGAACAGCTTTATCCTTTGCGATGATGTTTCTTTGTGCCGCTTCTATTCAACAAATCAGATTTGTAAATTGTTGAGTGCTAAGAATCCTAAGCCGGAGTTTATGTGGCATAATGTTTTTCCTATGGTGGAATATCATAGTTTTGTTCCAAGCGAGGTTCATAAGAATTTTCCCTTGGCAGAGTGGTACGCTTGTCATGGAAATGCCTTTTCCTGCATGTATTTTAAGGAGATTCCTAAGTCTTATTTTAAGTATGGGAAGGAAATTGTCGGTGTGGAAAATTATTTGCCCGAAATTATGTATTTCTTAATGGAAAATATAAAGAACGGTTACTATCCACACGTGATTTATCCTTGTCTTTATAAGACTGAGCGTGCTGTTCCGGGGTTTCATCCAAAGGTGGTTTATTGGCACAGAGATATTCAGCCGATGGACTGGATTGAAGAAAAAATTCCGGAGAAAATGCTCTATCCTCATGCTACACATTAAAAGTTAAAAAAATACCTTCAGTTTGGTGCTGAAGGTATTTTTTTGCATAATTCTTATTTTATCTGCGGCGCAGGAAGGATGGAATCTCGAGGTTGAGTTTTTCATCATCAGTGCCGTTGCTTTCCGAAAAAGTCGGGGTCATTTGTTCATAGCGTTCAATGGCCTCTTTCTTTTTGCGATTGCGTTTGGCGATTGAAAAGCCGGTTACACGCTCAATTAATGTTGGTGTGTATTCTTCATCATCTTCTTCAACAATCAATTTTTCCGGTTCTTCAGTTGCCGGTTTGGGCGCAAAAGTGTTTAATTTCGGAGTTGAAAACAATTCTGGTTCTTCTTCAACCATTTTTACGCTGCTTTTGGGTGCAAAATTGTTTTCGTTTGAGCTCAAGGCTGTTTCAAACTCTGTAACAGCATCCTCAGGCTTGTTATTAATAATAGCTTTGAACAGAGAGGAAGCCTTTGGCATTTCGTTAATGACGGCTGATGTTTCATTAGCATTGAATTCTTCATCAGCGGGCACAGTTTCTTCCTCAACGGGAGAAGGTTCAACGGTCTCTTGGGTTTCAGTCTCGGGTTCTTCTTTTATCAGGTTTTCTTCAGGTTCTTTGACCTGTATTGTTTCTAATGGTTCTTCTTCAACAACCGGTGCAGCCTTTGTTGCTGAGAATTTTTTGAGTGTTGAGTCGATTTCAGCAGAAGGGACAATCGGTTTTTCGACTTCTTTCATGGCATAGCTTTGTTCAATGTAGCTTGCTATTTTTGCTGCCTGAGGTTGTTGCGGGTGCGCTTTTGCGTTTCCGCCTATGCCGGTGGCAACGATTGAAACACGAATCTTGCCGCCTAAGCTCTCATCAAAGCTGGAGCCGAAGATGATGTTTGCTTCTTCATCGACTTCTTCTTTAATGCGGCTGGCTGCCTCGTCAATTTCGAACAAAGTGATATCTGTACCGCCGGTGATGTTAATCAATACACCTTTGGCGCCATGCATGTTGCAATCATCCAGTAACGGATTCGACAAGGCTTGTTCTGCCGCTTTAACAGCGCGGTCTTCGCCTTCAGCTTCACCTGTGCCCATAATGGCTTTACCTTTGTCTTGCATGATGGATTTGATATCAGCAAAGTCAAGGTTGATTAAACCAGGCATCATCATCAAGTCGGTAATAGAGCGAACGCCGGAATACAAAACATTATCGGCCATGACGAAGGCATCGGCTAAAGTGGTTTTTTTATCGGCGATGCGAAACAAATTTTGGTTCGGAATAATGATGATACTGTCTACAGACTTTGTAAATTCTTCAACAGCGGCTTCGGCTGTTTCCATTCTTTTGCGGCCTTCAAACTGAAAAGGTTTGGTAACGACGCCGATTGTCAGAATCCCTTTGTCTTTTGCAAGTTTTGCTACAACCGGAGCTGCTCCTGATCCGGTACCGCCCCCCATACCGGCGGTAATGAAGACCATGTTGGCACCTTCGATTTCTTTTTCAATTTCTTCTTTGGCCTCTTCTGCCGCAAGTTTTCCGATTTCCGGGCGAGCACCTGCACCAAGACCTTGAGTCGTTTGGAGGCCGAGCTGAATTTTTCTGCTGGCGCTGGAGTTAGCCAAGGCTTGAGAATCGGTGTTTGCTACGATGAAGTCAACGCCTTCCAGATTTTGGGCAATCATATTATTGACCGCATTACCGCCGCCACCGCCGACGCCGATGACTGATATCCGTGGTTTTAAGTGGGTTATGCTGGTTTCCGGTACGGCTAGTTTGATAGACATTCTTCTTCTTTCTCCAATGTTTTATTTTTCTCGTTGGGTTCAGTATAGAGAAAATTCATTAAACAATAGTTAGCGAGCTTTATTTTTGTGATTAAAAATTTTGTTTCATCCAGTCAAAGATTTTGCCAAATCCACTGCTGCCGCTTGAGGCTTTATTTATGATTTTTCCGGGTTTTTTTTCAGTGTAATTCAGCGCAAAAAGCAGAAGTCCGACTGCGGTTGAAAATGACGGATTATAAAGGTTTTCCGGTATGGTTAAAATGTTGCGCGGTCTGCCTAAACGAACCTGTTTGTCCAAAACCATGGCTGCGACATCTCTGATTCCGGATAAGTTGGCGCAGCCTCCGGTTAATACAATACGATGGCTGGTACTGCCGCTTAAGCCGTGTTCATCAAGCTTGCGGTTTACAAGTTCAAACATTTCTTCTACACGCGGGGTGATAATGCTTATCAGTTCAGCTTTAGGAACTTGCTTGATAGAGCTGTCGTCTTCTTCTCCGACAGGATAAACATTTATGGTTTCTTCTTTGTCTTTGCTGGTCATGAAAGCGCAGCCATGCAATGTTTTTAGTCTTTCGGCATGAGTGAAAGATGTGGTCAAGCCCCAAGCAATGTCATTGGTGATATTATTACCGCCGACAGGCAAAGCTGAAAAATATGTCGGATGTCCGTGTTTGAAACTGCAGATGCTGGTGGTTCCGCCTCCAATGTCAACAATCGTTGCTCCGAGCTCCATTTCGTCTTCGACCAAGCAAGAAAGTCCGGAAGCGTAAGCTGAGAAAGCTTTTTCTGCAATTTCAAGATGGGCGTTTTCGATTATGGTTTGTTCGTTGCGGAACATGATGTCCGGTATTAGCCCCAGCAAAATATCAACAGAGAGTTCTGAGCCGTAGATGTTTCTCGGATCTTTTATTTCTTCTCCGCCGTCGCAATGGTATCCCATCGGTAGGCAATGGATAAGCTCATGACCTTCAACATTTATTTTGTGAATGCCTTTTTCTATGACTTTGTTTATGTCATTTTCATTTATCGGGCGGTTTTTGTTAATTGAAATAGACGCACTTTTTATGGTGCTTTTTATTTTGTCTCCCGATACGTTTATGATGACGCGGTCTATTCTTTCATTGGCCATTTGTTCGGCTGTTTCTACAGCATTGCAGACGGCGAGCGTGGCTTGATTTAGGTCTGTAATGACGCCGTTTTTGATCCCTTTGGAGGCGTTGTATCCGTAACCGACTACGTTTATTCTTTTATCTCGGCTTATCTTGGCTATGATGCAGCATACTTTTGACGATCCTATATCTAAGGCGGCTACAGTCGTTAGTCGGTTAAATGAATGATTCACTTCTTTCCCCTCTTATAACTTTCGTTCTTTGGCGGCCGCTTTTTTGCGCGCCTTACTTGTCTTTTCTATTGTGACGGTAACTTTCTTGGGTAATCTTAAATCGATTTTGGTTAATTTACGTTTAAGAATGTTTTTTTCAGCATTTATTTTTATTAATTTTTTCCAAGCTTGTTCGACATCTTTTTCCGGAAGCATGATGGTGATGCCGTGTTCTATATCGTCTAAGATTATGTTCCAGCGGCGTTCAGAAATATAATTTGCGGCTTTAACCCGTTTGAATATTTCCGAATCGTTGTGGATTATGTTTAGCAAGGTGTTGATGTTTTCGGGAGCTCCGGCTCCAACGATTAACAAAATTTCTTTAGGTGGAATATAATCAGCCTCGATAACATTGCCGTCTTCGTCTATTGGATGAAATCTTTCGTTATATTGCCAGAGGCTTTTGACCTCGTGCTCGTCAATGTCTATTTGAATAATGTTTGGGAAAAAGCTTTTTTTGACGGCAGCATTTTTGACCCATGGAAGTTGTTCGATTTGATAGCGAATGTCGTTTAGGTTTGCTTTTAAGATGTTGTCTTCGCGGGTGAGGTTTATGGCATTGTTTATTTCCTCTACTGTGGTGTGATGGCGGCCACGAATGATGATGTCATCTATTGTGAAACCAAGACGGCTGCTCAACTCATATAGAGAATTTTGAAAGCCTATCAGTTGTTTGTTGATTAAGTCGTTTTTTAAGGTGAGCGTTACAGAAGCCAGAAAAAATATTACTCCCAATATCAATGCATTGCCAATCAAGCGATAGGGAAATTCGCATGGTAGGGTGATGACGGTATTTTCCGGTGCTTTTTTTTCTTCTGTCGGGGAAGGGGATGTCTTTTCTTCTTCGGTGCTCATCTTTTTATGCTTCTTTATTAATCCCTATTTTTTTAACTTCCCATTCCAGTGTGATGGCTGTTTCTGCTTTGACGCGTTTGATGATTTCTTCGCCAAGGTCTTCAATGTCTTTGGCAGTGGCATTGCCGGTGTTTACCAAAAAATTGCAATGTTTTTCAGAGACTTTGGCTCCGCCGATGCTTAAATCTGCGCAGCCTGATTTTTTGATTAATTCCCAAGCTTTTAAGCCTTCTGGATTTTTAAAGGTTGAGCCGGCAGTTTTTACATTATGCGGCTGACTTTTTTGGCGTTTGTTTTTCATCTCGTTTATTTTTTCGAGAATGGTTTGCGGCTTTTCGGGGTGGGTTTGAAAAGTTATGGCGGTAATTATCCAATCCTCAGGGAAAAAGCTGCTGCGGTATGAAAGTTGTAATTCTTCAACCGGAATCTCTTTTATTTCACCGATATCGTTAATTACTTCGGCACTGATAATAACGTCTTTTACCTCGCTTCCGTAACAACCGGCGTTGGTTTTTATTGAGCCGCCGATTGCTCCGGGGATAGTGGTTAAAAACTCCAGTCCGCCGCATTCTTCTTTGAGTAATATTGAAACAAGGTCAACGTTTCTGAGGCCGGCGCCACAGGTTAATTTATCTCCTTCTTTTTTATATTTTCTAAAGGCAGGAGAATCCAGTTTGATGACAATGCCGGGGATACCTCCGTCTCGTACGAGTAGGTTTGAGCCGCCTCCGATGACGCATAACGGTAGGCTACGCGGGCGGTTGGCCATGAAAAAACTCAAGTCTTCTTTGTCTGCCGGTAGGTACATTATTTCTGCAGGACCACCGACAGCAAACCAAGTGTGTTTTTTCATCGGTTCGTTTTCTTTATATTTGCCTCGGACCGGGGGCAGAATATCTAAAATCGGTGATTTTTCTTTGAACAGGTTAAACATTGTGAGGCTCCTGCTCAATGACTTCTGCTTTTATCGCATTAGCAAGGCGTTCGGCAGCGTTGATGATAGCTATTTGTTTAGCTGCTTGTGACATTGCTTCCAGCTCTTGAGGATTGTCCATCAAATCATTTAATTTATCTTTTAGCCAAAGAGAGGTGAAGTCTGTTTGTTTTATGACAATGGCGGCGTTTCCTTTTCCTAGTTCGGCGGCGTTTCCACTTTGGTGGTCATCTGCGGCGGTTGGCAGGGGAACTAAAATTGATGGTAATCCGGCGGCGGCAATCTCACTTACGGAAGAAGCTCCTGCTCGGGATATGATCAGCTGGCTATTGGCATATAAGTCAGCCATGTTTTCAAAAAAGTGTGAAATCGTGATGTCTATGTCGCTTCCTTTATAGTCTTTCTTTAGGTCGTCAACATCTTCTTTGCGGCATTGCTGATAGACTTTTAAGCGTTTTCTTTTTTCTATCGGTAGAGAGCTTAATGCGGAAGGCAAAATACTGCCGAAAATTTTTGCGCCTTGGCTGCCGCCTAAAATTAATAGCTGAAATTTGTCATTAGAAACAGAGTAGGTTTTATTGTGCAAAGCGGCAATGTTTTCTCTTATCGGCATGCCGGTTACAATGTTTTTGACCTGTGAGGGAGCATATTTAACTTTATTGAAGCTTTGGGCAACAAAAGTGGCGTATTTGCTCAAGAAACGATTGGTGCGGCTCATGACTGAATTTTGTTCATGAATGATGAGCTTTTTTTTCAGAAGAATCGCGGCCAGAGCACAAGGAAAAGAGGCATAGCCGCCAAAGCCAACGACGCAGAGCGGTTTTTCTTTTATCAGGATAATGCAGGCTTGCAAAGTTCCCAGAGCAAGTTTGAACAAACTTTTTAATTTGAAAAGATAAGACTTTCCGACCAGAGCTCCGGATAAAACTGCATAATTAGGCATTTCTCCAAGTTTGCCATGATAGTTGTTTTGGCCACGGGAATCTGTGACCAATACTAAGCGATAGCCGCGTTTGCTTAATTCTTCAGCCAAAGCTTCGGCCGGATAAACGTGTCCTCCGGTGCCGCCGGCGGTTAGTATGATTAAGCCTTTATCTTCAGTTTTCTGATTCATCTTTGTCCTCCGCATTTACGTTTTTGCGTGTTATAGCCAGTAGCATTCCCATTCCAAGAGCTGTTGCCAGTAATGATGAGCCTCCATAGGATATGAATGGAAGCGTCATGCCTTTAGTGGGCATGAGGTGCAGGGTTGAGGCCATGTTTATAATTGCTTGTAATCCGAATGAGGCCGACAAGCCTGCTGCCGAGAGTATGATGAACAGGTTGCTGTCTTTGAGAGATAGGCTCATGGCGCGAATAACGATGGCCGCGTAGATACCGACAATTATCAAGCATAGAAATAGTCCGAATTCTTCTCCTGCAACGGCAAATATGAAGTCTGTGTGCGCATCCGGAATGTTGGATTTGACGACGCCTTCTCCGGGGCCTCGGCCGAAAATATGTCCGTTGCCAAAGGCTTCAAGCGATTTTCTGACCTGATAGCTGAGTTCTCCGCCGGAAGCCAAAAATTGTTCGACACGGTTGTGTACGTGGTCAAAGGTAAAATAGGCCAGTACTAAAAGCACGACACCGGCAGCGCCAAAAATTGCAACAAAGGTTAAGGATAAGCCGCTTAAAAATAACTGAAAGCCCCAAATTGCTGTTACTACAATCGACATTCCGACATCCGGTTGGAGTGCCAGAAGGCATATGGTTAAGCAGTAAAGCCCAAAAGATAAAACATCTCCGGGGAAGTCGTTGTGGCGTTTTTGGCCTTCAAAAAGCCAAGCGGCAACAACTGCAAACAGGGGTTTAATGAATTCTGACGGTTGGAGAGAAATTCCCATTATTCTTATCCAGCGGGAGGCGCCTTTGGTGGCTTCACCACAAAACAGTGTGGCAATCATTAGGCATATGACTATGACGAAGCCAATGATCGACAAGCGCCTGATGGTCTTTAGATTTTGCATGGATATCAGAACCATTAAGCCATAAGCAACCGGGATAAAGACCAGTTGGCGTTTGATAAAGTGAAAAGTATTGGCTCCAATGCGGTTGGCAACCGATGGGCTGGCTGAGAAGTTTAGAAATATGCCGAAGATGATGAGCACCGTAACGAGAGACAGTAAGACCTTGTCTACGGTCCACCACCATTTGCTGATTAAGCTTCTGCTATTGCGAGAAAATTTTATCACGCTTTTATTCTCCTATTTTGCATAAGGACAGAAGGCCGATAATTGCCAATAAAAATCCTATTATCCAAAAGCGCAAGACAACGGTTGTTTCTTTCCAGCCGAGTTGTTCAAAGTGATGGTGAATCGGAGCCATCAAAAATACGCGGCGTTTGGTTCTTTTGTACCAGAAAACCTGAATGATATCAGATAAGGCTTCTATTACAAAAATTCCGCCGATAATTGCCAGTACGATTTCGTGTTTGGTTATGACTGCTACTGTTCCAAGCAGACCGCCCAAAGCCAAAGAACCCGTGTCACCCATAAAGATTTTGGCCGGAGGAGCATTAAACCATAAAAAGCTGATGCAGCCGCCGATAACTGCTGCACAGAGCACGGCAATTTCTCCGCTGCCGGCTATCGGGGTGACATTGACATAAGCGCTGAAATCTGTTCCGCAGGCATAAGCAATCAGCATGAAAGCGAAAAAGGCAATGGTACATAATCCGCCAGCCAATCCATCAAGTCCGTCGCTTAAGTTTACGGAGTTGGCAGTACCGACGATAACAAACATGGCAAAAGGAATGTAAAACCAGCATAAGTTAAGTGCAAGGTTTTGAAAATATGGAATATCCAGAGCAAAGCGTGTTTCAGCTGCAGTGGCATAGCTGATTAAGCCGATGGCGAGAATCGAGGCGCCGAATTCCATCATCAGGCGATGTGGACCTGTGATGGCCAAGGAACTGTTTTTGCTGACTTTGATGTAGTCATCAGCAAAGCCGATTAAGCCATAAATCAGATAGATGAACAAAGCGCTTAAGATGAAAGCATTGGTTAATGAGCACCACAAAAGAATCGATACCAAAGAGCTTCCGATTATTAGTAGGCCGCCCATGGTCGGGGTGCCTTTTTTGGTTTCAAGGTGGCTCTTGGGGCCATCTTCTCTTATTGGTTGGCCTTTGCCTTGATGCTGTTTGGCAAAAATAATGAATTTTGAGCCAAATGACAGGCCTAAAATTAGGGCGGTGAAAAATGCAAATAAGGCTCTGAAACCTATAGAATCGATTATATTTTCAAGCATGATTATTCCTTAGTTCTTAAGCATGAATTTGAATAGTATCACCTTAGCGAAAATATCTAAAATAAAGATTAAGATTACAAACAAAAATCCCTCAGTTTTTTTGGTCTGTACCCCAGAAAGTGGAGGAAAAAAGGAAATCCCCTTTGAAAAAAATATTCAAAGGGGAATTTTTTTGTTAAACTCACACAAAAGGAGATAAGAATGAGCAAAATAAGATTTAGTA
>CALXTD010000030.1 GCA_944391315.1 uncultured Alphaproteobacteria bacterium
GGGCACAGCCGTTTTCTTTCATAAATGGCCGTGCTGGAAGTAAATTTAAGGACGACGTGTACAAAAGCAGTACACGAGAACTTAAATTTACGATCATGACGACCATTTTGGGCACAGCCGTTTTCTTTCATAAATGGCCGTGCTGGAAGTAAATTTAAGGGCGACGTGTACAAAAGCAGTACACGAGAACTTAAATTTACAATCATGACGACCATTTAGGGAAGAAAACAAATGATGAAAATGAGAAATATTGCCATAATAGCTCACGTTGACCACGGCAAAACAACAATGGTTGACGGCCTCTTGAAACAGAGCGGCACATTCAGAGACAACCAAAAGGTTGAAACCTGCGTTATGGACAGTAATGAGCTTGAAAGAGAAAGAGGAATCACAATTCTTTCAAAATGCACTTCTATTGAGTGGAAAGGCACCAGAATTAATATTGTTGACACCCCCGGACACGCAGATTTCGGCGGAGAAGTTGAACGTATCTTGTCTATGGTAGACGGCGTTGTTTTGTTGGTTGATTCCTCCGAAGGCCCAATGCCGCAAACCAAGTTTGTATTAGGTAAAGCCTTAAAAATCGGCCTCTGTCCGATTGTTGTTATTAATAAGGCAGATAAACCGGACGCTCGCCCTGATGAAGTTTTGGACGAGATATTTGACCTGTTTGTTAGTTTGAACGCCAATGACAAACAACTTGATTTTCCGGTTTTGTATGCCTCAGGACGCAACGGCTGGGCCGTTAAAGAATTAAGCGATGAGAAAAAAGACTTAACTCCGCTGTTTGAGCTGATCTGCAGTTATGTTCCTGAACCGGTTTGCGAACCTGATAAACCATTTTCTATGTTGGCCACAACTTTGGAAGCTGACAAGTTTATCGGCCGCATTTTAACAGGAAAGATCCATTCAGGAAATTTGAAAGTCAATGATACCGTAAAGGTTTTGAACGGCAAAGGTGAAGAAGTTGAACGCACCAGAGTTGCCAAAATTTTGGCTTATCGCGGCCTAAACCGCGTTGCCTTGGAGGAAGCTCACGCCGGAGATATCGTTGCCATCGCCGGTATTGTTAAAGGCACGGTTGCCGATACGATTTGCGCACCGGAAGTTACCGAGGCCATTCACGCTCAACCGATTGACCCTCCGACCTTGGCAATGACCTTCTCAGTTAACGATTCACCATTAGCCGGCCGTGAGGGAGACAAAGTAACCTCACGTGTAATTTGGGACAGATTAGAAAAAGAAGCCGAAGGCAACATTGCCTTGAAGATTTCGCGCACCTCATCAAGTGATTCGTTTGAAGTTGCCGGTCGTGGAGAATTACAGCTTGGCGTATTGATTGAAACCATGCGCCGTGAAGGCTTTGAACTGTCGATTTCACGTCCGCGTGTTTTGATGAAGCGTGACGAAAACGGCCAGTTGCTTGAACCGATTGAAGAAGTTGTCGTTGATGTTGATGAAGAATTTTCAGGCGCTGTGGTTGAAAAACTCGGCCGCCGCAAAGCCGAACTCGTTGAGATGATTCCGTCTCAGCTCGGCAACAAAGTTCGCTTGATATTTAATGCGCCGTCACGCGGCTTAATCGGTTATCACTCCGAATTTTTGACCGACACCAGAGGAACCGGCGTCATGAACCGCTTGTTTAAGGATTATGAACCTTACAAAGGAGAGATTGAAGGCCGCCGCAATGGTGTTCTGATTTCTTCAGAAGGCGGAACGGCAGTTGCTTATTCTTTGTGGAAATTGCAAGACCGTGGTCCGATGTTTATTGATGCCAATGTTCCGGTTTATACCGGCATGATTATCGGTGAACACACAAAACCTAATGACATTGAGGTTAACCCCACCAAGACCAAACAGTTGACCAACATCCGCGCCGCCGGCAAAGATGAAGCGATTGACCTAATTCCACCCCGCAAACTGAGTTTGGAACAAGGTTTGTCTTATATTCAAGAAGACGAACTCTTGGAGGTCACACCGAAAAGCCTGCGTTTAAGAAAACGCATATTAGACCCGATTGCCCGCAAGAGAGCCAAACCGGAAATTATTGAATAAATTTTATTCAACCTCAAAAACAGCTTATCAACCGATAAGCTGTTTTTTTTCACCACTCTCCCACAACTTATAAAAATCATTATTGATAGTATATCAAAAATATGATAAATTAGAGTCGTGGAGATAAGGAGAAAGGTGATGTTAAACAGAAGAATTTTTATGATTTCAACAATACTTGTGTCGGCGGCCGGCACAGGCATTGGGAATGCTTGGGCACAATGTGCAATAACAGATTGTGAGGCGCTTGGTTATACAGAGACATATAATTCCGGCGGAAACTGCCTGAAATGTCCGTTCGGAGATAAATATAATTGTGAAAAAGGTTATATCTGCCCTGATGAATATACTCAAGATTGCAACGGTGAAAATATGGTTGGCGCAGGCTCTGCCTGCGGTGGCAAATATGCCTCATGCGAATGCGCTGAGGGGTATAAATGGGAAAATAGTCAATGTAAGGCAGAAGCGATATGGGGACAGTGCAGTGGCTATGCTGCACAATGTTCACTTGGTGATATCTTGTTCAGTGACGGCACGTGTAGCGCGAATACGGTATCGGGCAAAACGCCGATAGCGGTCGTGGTTTATAAATCCGGTAACTGTGGACAGGCGCTGGCATTAAAGTCAATAAGCAACTATGTGTGGTCATCAGAACATGTCGATATCTCGACATTACCGAACTATAGTTCAAATTCAGCAGCATCTAAGGATTATGATAGTTGTGGAAATACGGCAAAAATAATAGCAGCAGGCAATAAGAGCAAGTATCCGGCAGCATGGGCGGCACATGAGTATAAAACAGCTGGAACGGAGGCAGGAGATTGGTGCTTACCGGCAGCAGGAATATTTACCTCATATTATAACAATCAAAGCGTTATCAATACGGGATTCAGCCGAGCGGGTGGGACAAAATTCACAACCAGCACCAGAGCTTGGTCGTCGTCCGAGGACAGTGGCAACTACGCGTGGCTCTCCTACTTTAGCTATAGCTACGGTTTGTACCACAGCAGCGATAAGCTCAACAGCTACGAGGTCCGCCCCGTCCTTGAGTTTTAGGATTTGCAACAAACTGATGTCGCCAATTCTGTATTAGTTGCCCACAGAGCAAAAAACAGCGGAGAACGCGGCAAATAATAAGATTTTAGGGCGACGACACCGCAGCGTACAAAGAAGTACGTGAGGATGGCGGAGACCCGCTAAATCTGTATTAGTTGTCCGTTATACACTGTTTTTAAAAACAGCGGAGAATAGTGCAGCTAGAGGCATTTCTAGCTGCGAGAAAAATTTTAGTGTACAAACGAGTACGTGAGGACACTTTTGTCCCGCAGACAACGCACTAATCGACCATTATCCGAGTTTTTTTTCAAAAAGTTTGGAGAACGAGGCAAATAATAAGATTTAAGGAAGGAAAAAGCGCAGTGTACACAGTAGTACATGAGCATTTTTCCTATCCGCAAAATCTGTATTAGTTGCCCGCAGCGAACTTTGTAAAAACTCGGAGAATAGTGCAGATAGAGGCATTTCTAGCTGCGAGAAAAATTTTAGCGTACAAAAACAGTACGTGAATTTTTCGAGACAGCGTAAAATGCCTCTAGATGTGCTGTTATCCGAGTTTTTTATCTAGAAGTTCGAGCTCATCAATATACTCTTCTATCAACGACAGTCCTTTGTCCCAAAAGTTCTTGTCATGAGCATTGAGAGAGAACGGTTGGAGAAGCGCATCATAACGTTTGATGCCGGTTTCAGAGAGCATATGAAGATATTTATCGGCAAAATCGGGAACGGATTTTTCACGATAGACCTGATAGAGCGAGTTTACCAAACAGTCGGCAAATGAATAAGCATAAACATAAAACGGCGAATGGAAGAAATGAGAAACGATGGGCCAAATATATTTGCTGTCGTCATCAACAATCACATATTGCCCAAGACTTTCGCGCATAACTTCGAGCCAGATCTCGGCGATTCGCTCTTCGGAGAGTTCACCGTTTTTGCGCTCGGCATGAACCTTTGTTTCAAAAAAGTGGAACGCGATTTGACGCAAAGCCGTGTTAATCATGTCATTAACTTTAGAGGCGATTAAGCAAAGCTTAGCCTTATCATCATCAAGTTTTTTCAGCAAAGATTGGAAAGTTAACATCTCCGCAAAAACCGAGGCCACTTCGGCCAAAGTCAGCGGTGTGTCATCATTCAAATCACCCTGTTTGGCACTAAGGCGCATATGGCAACCATGACCAAGCTCATGAGCCAAAGTCAGCACATCATTTTGCTTGCCGACAAAGTTGAGCATAAGATAAGGATGAAACTGTTCAGGCATCGGCATAGCAAAAGCCCCGCTGCGCTTGCCGTCACGCGGCGGCACATCAATCCAGTTATGAGAGAAAAAGTCTTTTGCAACTTCTTGCAACTTGGGCGAAAATTCGCCATAAGCCTCAAGCACAAGCTTAACAGCTTCGTCCCAAGAATATTTTTTATCATCGGCAAAAGGCAGGGGCGCATTTCTGTCCCAGTACTGAATTTTTTCTTTGCCGAGCCATTTGGCTTTGAGCTTATAAAAGCGCTCAGAGATTGAAGCATATTTAGCGCGCACAGCCTCAGCCAAAGAGTCAACAACTTCGTCTTCAACCATATTATCAAGGTTGCGGCTGGCGATGGGAGACTTAAAACCGCGCTTATCATCACTGATTGCTTTGTCTTTGATTATCATGTTATAGATAAAAGTAAACAGCTCACCGTTTTCTTTATTAACACGATTCATTTCTTTACCGGCGGCCTCACGAACTTTGGGGTCTTTGTCTTGCAACAACTTGCTGAGCTCGGCATCGTTATATTCTTTTCCGTTTACGATATATTTGAGCTTTGACGAAGTTTCATCATACAAACGCACCCAAGCAGCCGACGAGGTCAAAGCCTTGTCCGCCAGCAAAGCTTCCATGTCTTCGGCCAATTCATAAGGCTTAAACAGACGAATTTTTTCGAGCCACGGACGATAAAAGGCCACGTTTTTATCTTTTAACAAAGCCTGAAAAGCCTCTTCGGACAAAGCATTAATCTCAAGGGTAAAAAAGATTGAGAGCTTACCGCTTTCGGTCAGCTTTTCATTGATATTTTGATAAAAAGCAACGGCTTCTTTGTTTTTCATCTGAGTAACCATATTCAGATAAGCAAAGATACCAAGCTTAGAGGCCACAACGCTGGCTTGTTCATAGAGTTTTACCGCCTTAGCAAAATCAGGCGCGCTTAACGAAGCTACTTTGCCCTTATATTTATCAGACAACTGCTGATTATAGGCCAAATAAGCACTTAAATCTTTTTCAACTTGCGGATCATTAATCCCAGAATATAAATCACTCAAGTCCCAAGCCGGAAGATTGCTCCGATTCTCCATGTTTCAAAACCTCCTGTTCCAAAATTTTATTTTTATTTTTAAGTTCGTTCATCTGCCGTGGCAAGTCAGTGCTTTCCTGATAAAATTTCACAAGTTCGGGATGAGGCTCATCACTTTGCGGCAACTCGGGCTCAAAGAAATAATTTGCCCAAGGAGTAGACTGTTCTCCCTTCACCCAAGCCGACACCCCGTCTCCGATAACTGTTACATTGCACCAGTTATTGATAAGCACATTTTTAAGCAAGCACCAACTGGACCGATCACAAAGCTTCAAGTCATTATATAAACTTGCGCTACATTTTGTAAAGCCGCGTTTTTGAATATCTTTGGTCGGGGCAAACAGCACCAACAAAAACACCACCAAATAGGCACCAAAAAACAGCGACAACAAAAACCCGAACCAATGATTCTTCAAAAAACGCATTTATTTTCCTTGCTGACGATGTTTTAAATAAACCTCAAGCTGAGCCAATTCTTCTTGCGTATTTGCACCGGCAACTTCTTCGGCAGAGGTTTCGATTGCGCTGCACTTAAGTCCTTCCTTACGAGCAATTTCTACCGTATCAGTCAAATAAAACTCACCGGAAGCATTTTTGTTTTCAATTTTTGAAAGCAAATCAAACAACACCTTACCGTCAAAAGCCATAACCCCGGAGTTGCAAAGCTTAATGGCTTTTTCTTCTTCGGTAGCATCTTTATACTCAACAATTTTTTCCAAAGTATCACCATTCATTTTGAGGCGACCGTAACGAAGAGCATCTTCCGGAGTAAAGCCCAATACAACAACAGAAAAACCGTCATCCAGTTTTTTAAGTGCACGATTAAAAGTCTCTGCGGTAATAATCGGATGATCGCAATAAACAACAAGAACTTTGCCGTCAAATCCTTTAAGTGCTTCTTTGGCGCAAGCAACGGCATGTCCGGTACCTAGTTGTTGATCTTGAATACACCAAGCATGAGGAGCAATCTCATCACGAACCATCTGTCCGTCCGGCGACGTTACGACCACGATTTTATCCACATTCATAGAATCAAGAGTACCCAAGATATGTCTAATCATTGGTTTTCCGGCCACCGGCATCATCGCCTTTGGCAAATTAGATTTCATTCTTGACCCTTTACCGGCTGCTAACACCACTGCCGCAATTTTATCACTCATTTTTTTGCTCCTTTTAGTAACTTTTAATAAATATAGCGTAGCATAACAGATATAACCGATTTATTAAAAAAAGGTGCACTTTATGAGAAAACATTTTCTTACAATATGTTTCACGATTTTTCTCGGACTGACTGAAAGCCTCTGCGCTCAACCCATCAAGCTGAATAACTTTGAAGAATTAAAGCAAAGAGAAGCCCTTCCACCCCCCATGGAGGTCAAAGACCCGAACATTCCCGACGGAAGCGATATCGAAGCCGTTGAAGATTTTATAAAAAAGCGCCTGCAAGATAAAAAGGTTATTATCGATTCGGTAAGCATGGATGAACTAAACGGCATCAGCTCCATGAATGTTCAACACAGCACCGAATATATTCAGGAGATGCAGCAACAAAACAAATCTGCATTTGAAAAAATATATGATGAAGCCATTAAAAGAGCCACCTCAGAAGAAGAACTGGCCCAGCAGCAAACCATCCGCGACCAAGCTCGCCTCGAAGCACAAAAAGCTCCCCAGCGCCAACAATGGCAACAACAGCAAAAAGCTCCGAACTTTCCGGTCATAAACATAAGCCTCCCCCCATTTGGCAAAAAGATTTTGGTTCCGGCACAAGAACACATACCCTTTTTGTTTTCAGAAATTGATATTTTGGGCACGGGCCAAATCAGCATAACCGATACAGTTGTCGTTGTTGCCAATGGCAAAAAGCTGGCTCACGGTCTCATCAGAGCCTTGCCCAAATACTCGGTATCTCGTGATAGGAAACGCCACAAAATAGACATTAACCTCAACAGCGTCAGCATTAATAACACGTTAATTCCGCATAAAGTGGTCTCTCAAGGAAATTTCCAACAAATTTTACCAGAACAAGAATATAATCTTGCCCCCGGCGTTTATACCTATCGCTTCAGCTACGTCATAAACCGCAATCTCTGGGAATATAACGACTTCAACGAAATTTACTGGGACATAACCGGCAGCAGTTGGAATCTGGTCGTCGCGCGTTCAGGCGCATTCATTACCCTCCCCGGCGCCAACAAACCATTAGGGCAAATAGCTTTTTCCGGCACCCCAAGCCAACTCAGAAACGATGTTATTATCGAACAAAACAGCCTAAATTCCATAGGTGTTATCAGCACCGTTCCGCTCTTTGCCGGAGAAGGATTGCATTTCATTATATCCTTGCCCAAAGCAGATTTTACTCCGCCTGATTGGCAGCAAAAACTATCGTGGTTTTTAAGCGATTACGGCAACATCATCATTAGCCTGTTTGCGGCAGCAGCAATCATCGGAGCTTATGCTTTATCTTGGAAAAGAAAAGACATTTCTCGCAAAAAAAAATTAAAGCTAAAAAAGACTGCTCCGTTTTTAAGATATTTATCTATGGGCTTAATTGATGAAAAAAGCTTTAGCTCTTTCCTGCTCGAACTCTTCCGCCAAAAGCGCATAGACATGGAAGAAAAAGAAGGAAAAATCCAACTCATCAAAAAAAGTGACAGCACCAAAGGCCTCAGCCGCAACGAACAAAAAGCCTTAAAAGCTCTGTTTCCCGAAAGTGCCGTAACGCTTGAAATAAAAAAAGAAAATGCCCTCAAAATCAAACGTAGCTTTTCCTTTTTGCAAAAAGATGTGTTAAAACAACTGAAAAACTTGCAAACAAGGCTCAACCTCGGCTACTTGAGCATCAGCATATTAATGTTGATAATCGCCGAAATCAGCATAGCCCTGCTCGGCAACGACTTTGGAAAAGAATGCTACATACTGTTATCTTGCAGCTTTAGCCTTGCTTTAGCGATTTGGTTCTTCAGAAAAGACTTTAAGCGTCGCTGGCTTAATCTGGCCATAAAAATATCTTCCGTCATTTCTATGGGAATAAATTTGTTTGTTTTAAGCTTGGTAATACATGGAATATCTGCATTAGCTATCTTTGCGGCAATAACCGGTATATTTGTTTACACCAAGCGTTTTTCTCAAAGAAACGGCTTGCTGAAAAACTATGTTGAAGAAGCCCAAAAATATAAAAACTATCTGACAGAACGAAAAGAAAGCATCAGCTTTGGCAATAACTTCAACACCTTCCAAGCCAACATCCACGCCGTTGATGCCGATGATTTATTTCCGGAAAACGACCGAATAAAAGCCAGCTACAAATTGCAACTGGCTAAAAAGCTGGATACGCTGGTAAAAACAGAAAAACTTATTTAACCAGACGATTATCTAAACGCTCTTCCTTATGACCTGCCGGATCCTGATGAATAATAATCTGCGCATTAGGAAATTCGTCATGCAGATTATCTTCAACCAGTTCGGTCAGCTCATGAGCGGCAGATAAAGGCAATTCCCCATCAAGTTCAAGATGAAACTCAAACATATAAACGCCACCCAAATCACGCGTACGCAAGTCATGAATTCCCTTGCTGAACGGCAGCGCCATAACGATTTCGCACACTTTCTTACGAACATCAGCCCCAAGCTCGGCATCCATAAGAATAGAAATAGCCTTTGCCGCTAACTTATAAGCATTAAACAACAAATAAGCCGCAACAACACAAGCCGTTAAAGTATCAATCCACGAAAATCCCAACCACGAAACCAAAAGCAACGTCACAATAATCGCAACATTTGTCGCAACATCAACAGTATAATGCTCAGAATCAGCTTCTATCGCCAAAGACTTTGTCTTTTTAGCCACATATTTTTGAAACGCAATAAGAAAAAGCGTCGCCAACAAACTGATAATCATAACCACCAAACCGGCACCCATTTTTTCAAGCGGAGCCGGAGAAAACAAACGACAAATACCATCATAAAGCACAAACACACCCGAACCGGCAATAAAAGCAGCCTGCACCAAAGCACTGATTGCTTCTGCCTTACCAAAGCCATAACGATGCCGATAAGACGCCGGCAAAGAAGAAACCTTAACCGCCACAAATGTAATCGAAGAAGCAAATATATCTGCCAAGCTATCAATCAAAGAAGAAAGAATAGCCAACGATCCGGTATAAATCGCGGCAAACAACTTCATAACGGTCAACAATACAGACAAAGCAACGCTTGCCGCTGTTGCGGCCTGTTTAAGTCTTTCATTCTGAGAGTTTTTTCCGTTTAAGGACATAATCAATTTTCTCCACATCTTGAGCTAAAACTTGATAAAAACGGTTATTAGCACAAGCTGCAAAATTTTTCAAATGATTATTTCCGCCATCGTTTATAACTTTATATTGAAGAACAGACTTACCACCGGCCTTATAAAAATCCAACTGAACCTTAATTCCTTTTTCGCCATTAAGCACCAGACTAAAATCAGAAACCAGATTTTCCGGCTTTTCGATTTGCTTTTCCAAATAAGAGTTCAAAAGCTCCTTCATCAGCATAGAGATTCTGTCAGGTTCTCTCACATCATTATATGATTGCAACCGTCCAAAGCGCAAATTCCATAATGTATCATAGGTCCAATCCTGCCAGTTAGGTTGAATATCAATCAGGTCAATGGCCGCCAACCAAACCTGAAAGCGGTCATCAAATTTGATATAAGCTGCACGCTGCCCACGCCCGATATCAATATCATATTTGCCAACCTCAAAGGCCACAACATTTTTTCCGTCAGATGTCTGCAACTCGATTCTGATATTCGGAGAAGAAGCATCTTCAATCGGACTAAGACCAAATTTATAAAGCAAAGCCGCATCAGCCGTTTTTTTCTCATAAAAACGAGCATTAAGCAAAGCCGAAAGCAAGCTGCGAATACGCTCCTGATAAACAGGCACGTCTGCCGGATTATCAAGCTTCCAAATTCCGTTTTCTTTAGCAAACTTCAGTTGCGCATCATGGCTTGTCAACACCACCCTATCAACCAAATTAACTTGCTCGGTCAAGTTCGGAAAAACCAACTTATCTTCATATTCCGCCAATGGGCTCTTATCCGCCTGATATACGGAATAAATACCTATCCCCAACAGCAAAAATGACAATAGCGCTAACTTTCGTGCTGCCGAATTAAGCACTAATTTTTGAGATAAAACAACTTTCTTAACTCGACCGCGACGCAACAAAACGCCACCTCCGATAAATATAAGGAGCAGAGGCACAGCATAAATATTGATAAATTTCACCCATAAATTAACTGCTTTAATATCTTGGTTGAACGAAAGCTTCAAGGCACTAAGCTCAGCACGCAAATCATCAAGTTTATGCCGAATATTTGCAATAATCGCCAACTCATCCGGCGTAAAATTCACTCTCTCTTCAAAATCGCGTTTATTCCACACATTTTGAATCTGCTGCTTTGAGAGATTTATTTTTTGAACAATTTCAGCTTCTTTAAGACGAGAGTCTCTCTCATTATTTTTGCGCTGCTTTTCAATTTCCACAAACGGACGTTTAAGCTCTGACTTTCCACGTACACCGGCCAGTGTCTCACCCCTGGTCAGCTCCTCCAAAGCATTAAGAACAAAATTTGCATTATCCAGCAGCGGCACAAGATATTTTGTATTTAACACCGTCTTCTGAATAGCCCAAAAATTATCATAAAGCATATCCGTATCTGCCACAGCAATCAGCTCAAACGGCATTGACCTATCCAAGCTTGAAACCTTTGCCGCCAAAACCTTAGCCTTATCATCAGGCGCAAACTTCTGCAAAATCACTTCCGGCGGAAAACTTTCCTGCGCAGCAAAAGCCGGAATCACCTCAGATTGCATACTGGCAGTCAACAGCGGCACAAACTCGATTCTTGAAGCAGCAGCCACAAGCGGCTCAACCGTCGTTGCTGAAGCCATCATAATCTCTTTAAGATTTTGCGTAACCGGCTCATAGCGATTAAAATTATTTCCTTTAAGAATAAACTGAAGCAAATCTTGCGTAAAACTAGGATTCGTTTTGTAGTTATCCGTCACATCAACCAAAATGGAGTTATCCAAATCAGCCACTACCGCCTCGGTATGGAATTGGATTCCCCAGAGCTTTGTTAAACCGCCGAAATCAGAGGCAAGCAAATCATTATTAATCGGAGAATAGATTCGCTCTGCTTCTGCCGCCACATCAGCAAAAACCAAAAGCTTTCCGCCACCAAGCGTATATTCCTCAATTTTTGCCACCATCTCGGGCGCTAAGTCGCGCGGATGCACAATCATCAAAACATCAAGATTATTGATATCTTCAGGCTTGGTAACATGAACGACATTAAAAAATTCTTTTATCTGAGACACAATCTCCCATTGCTGAGAAACCTGCGTATCCGACTGTAACGTATCAAACATAGTCAACGAGGTCAAAATACCAACAGTCTTTTTAAGATGATTAAGGGCAAATATTTTTTCAATAATATCTTGCTCCAAATACATTTGCCTTTCCGGTGCAAAGAACGGAATCACCTGATGATTATCCACATCATCTGTCAAAACCAAACCAAAAAACGTGTTTTGAGAGGCATCAATCACCGGCATCGGCAAAAGCCCTGCCGCAATAGCTTGATCTTCTTTTTCGCTAAACACTTCGGGATAATAAATCTGATAAGAAAACTGCCCGTCTGATAAACGTGATATTTCGGCTAACAACGAGCGCACACGATCAAACATCTGTCGCACAGCTGGATTCCGCTCTTCCAAAAGGCGAGAATAATAGAGTTTAGCAATAATCGGCCTTTTGAGATTTTCTGCAATTTTTTTGCTGGTATCAGACAGCGTAAAAACCTTCTCTTGCGTAAAGTCCAAACGCAAGCTTCTGAGCCAATTATTAGCCCACAGATTAAGCCCCGAAAATCCTAAAAGCATAAGAATAAAAATAAAGATATAATACCGACGAGAAGCCGAATTAATCAGCACGGATGTTCCCGATGTCTTGAAGCTCACAACCAATACCGTCGTAAAATTAAACAACAATATAAGAGATGTAAAAAAGATAACATCACGCAGCTCAATAAGACCGGCACTCATCGTGCTAAAATGGGTCAAAAAGCTAAAAGATGCAATCATATCAATCAAAGACAACGGCGCAAACAAGCGGAAAAACGCTAACACATATTCCAAGCCGGAAAGAAAGAACAACAGATTCGCCACCACGGCCAAAACCAATGCAATGACCTGATTTTTGGTCAATGCCGACATTAACTGCGAGATAGAGAGCATACATCCAGCCAAAACAAAGCTGGCCAAATACCCAACCGCAATAACCAGATTATCCGGCTGCCCCAAAACATTCACCGTAATCCAAAACGGAAAAGTCAACGCCAAAGCCAGTCCGGCAAAAATCCATGCTGCAAAAAATTTTCCCCACACAAGTTGAGAAACCGACACCGGCATCGTCACAATCTGCACCACGGTTTTGTTGCGAAATTCTTCTGCCCACGAGCGCATGGAAATACCAGAGATAAACAACAAATAAAGCCACGGCTGATAAGCAAACATCGGCAAAAGGTCTGCTTGCCCACGCTCAAAAAAATGTCCGAAATATAAGGCAAAAGACCCGTTTAATAACAAAAAAGCAATAAGATAAACATAAGCCAACGGAGAGATGAAATAGCGAATAAGTTCGTTCTTAACAATAACCTTCAAAGAATTCATATCAAGCCTCTTCATCACTGGTAGTAAGATTAACAAAGGCCGAAGCCAAATCTTTTGACTTTGCCTGTTTCAAAACATCAGACAGCGTACCGTCGGCCAAAATCTGCCCTTTGTTGATAAGCAAAATTCGATTACAAAGCGTTTCTGCTTCTTCAAGCAAATGGGTTGAGATTAAAATCGTCTTGGTCTTGCCCATTTCCGAGATTAAAGCACGAATATGCACTTTCTGATTCGGATCCAAACCATCAGTCGGTTCATCTAGCAACAAGATTGGCGGATTTGATAAAATACTTTGAGCAAAGCCCACACGGCGCAAATAACCTTTAGAAAGTGTCTCAATTTTTTGCGGCAAAACCGACACGATTTTTGCGGTTTCAGCCGCTTTGGTCACCGCCTCTTTCACGTTTTCAAGCCCACGCAGCTCAGCCATATAAGTCAAAAACCGTGCCACTGACAAATCCGGATACATTGGCGCACCTTCGGCCAAAAAACCGATATTTTCTTTTCCCCACAGCGGATTTTGAGCAATGTCTTTTTCCAAAACCTTTATTGTGCCGGAGCTTGGAGACAAATAACCGGAAATCATATTCATCAAAGTAGATTTTCCGGCCCCGTTTGGCCCGAGCAATGCGATAATTTCACCTTTTTCTGCCTTAAAAGACAAATTTTTAACAGCCTCTAAGGAACCAAAATTTTTACACAAATTTTCAACTTCCAGCATAAAAGGCATGGCTTCTCCTCAGACTAAAATTTAGAAAACTCATAAAGTGCAATAGCCGCCGCTGTTGAAACATTAAGACTTTCAACTTTAGGATTCATAACAAGCTTAACGGTTTGATCACAGTTTTCCTCCACCAAACGACGCATTCCTTTTCCTTCACTGCCCATAATCAAAGCAATTTTTCCAGACTTATTGGCTTTATCAAGCGTCACCTCGGCATACCCATCTAATCCCAAACACCAAAATCCGGCTTTTTTAAGAGCATCAATAGCGCGAGAAAGATTCGTCACTCGACAAATCGGCAAAAACTCAATCGTTCCGGCACTGGCCTTTGCCATCGTCCCGCTTTCTTGCGGAGAATTTTTATCTTGCACCACTAAAGCCGAAACCGAAAAAGCAGCACAAGAACGAATAATAGCCCCAACATTTTGCGGATCAGTCACTTGATCCAAAATCAGGATTCGCGCATTATCAGTTTGCTCTGTTTGAGCAATAACATCTTCCAACGCAACCGCTTCTAAAGGCTCTACCGAAGCGGCCACACCTTGATGAACGGCTTCTTTGGGAAAAAGCTTATCAAACTCTTTGCGTTCAACAATTTTCAGCAAAGAAGCATCGCGCCCCGCTTTACCAAGCAAAGACTTAACTTCTGGCGCCACATCTGCCGTCGCAAAAACTTGATGAAAAATGCGATTCGGATTCGCAATAGCCTGAAAGACCGGATGTTTTCCGTAAAGAAGAATCCCTTTAGCAGGATTCGCAGATTTCTGAGCGGCATTATAAAATTTACGAGCCATAAAAACCTCAACAGCAAACTATTGTTAAAATCAAAGACATAATAGCATAACCCCGCAAAAATAAAACAATTATTAAAAGAAATTAAGAAATAAATAAAAAAATATATTGACAATCGCAGCAAAATGCTATTTAGTCTCTAAGCAGTGATTAAACAGAAAAGTAAGATCCTCTTACCCGATAGAAGTTAAATGGAGGGGTGGCAGAGCGGTCAAATGCAACGGACTGTAAATCCGTCGACTTCGGTCTACGAAAGTTCAAATCTTTCCCCCTCCACCATTTAATTCTCGGGCACTCTACGAAAGAGGCAGAAGCAAGCGGGTGTAGCTCAATGGTAGAGCAGAAGCCTTCCAAGCTTATGACGGGGGTTCGATTCCCCTCACCCGCTCCAATTTTCCCCCTTTCAATAACAGTCTTAACAACATAAACTTAGGATTTATAACATGGCAAAAGAGAAATTTGAGCGTAGCAAACCGCACTGCAACATCGGTACGATTGGCCACGTAGACCACGGAAAAAC
>CALXTD010000031.1 GCA_944391315.1 uncultured Alphaproteobacteria bacterium
CATTGATGTCGGTTAATCAACTTTTGTAAAAATTTGCAGAAGTCTATTTGAAAAATAAAAATCAAAGAAGCTCTCTCACACGTAAAGGCCTTGACTAAAATTCGCTTAACAAAAAAAATAATCTTATCCTGTACGGTACGGCATGGCTGTATAGTATCCATGGAGGGTGTAGGTGTCGGGTATCCTTTATGGCGGTGGAGCTATCCCGTTATGCTTATGCCAGTCCGATATTAAAATAAAGAGACAAAGACGGTTAAATCCTTGCCTCTAAAGTCATTTAACCAATATGATTGATGAACTCTCGTATTTATGTTGTCGCGTTATTCATCAAATCGGAGCGGTAAAAACTCAATCTGTGCGTAAGTTTAGGGTAAAAAGAATTCGTCGTTGATGTCACAAACTTTGATATAATCATTATTTAATATCCCAATACCTAACGAGATGATAATTTAACTAACACATTGAAAAACCAACAAACTAAACTGCAAAAGTTCGGACAAATTGAAAAAATGATGATTTTTGAAAATGAAACATTCGAACTTGATGAAAGCCTTGGAAATAAAAGAAAAAGCAGCCATTTTCATGACTGCCGTTTGTATTGGTGATCCCAACGGGACTCGAACCCATATTACCACCGTGAAAGGGTGATGTCCTAACCATTAGACGATGGGACCGCTTAGGACATCTGCATATATATATGGATTTTTTTGTTTGGTCAAGCAAAAAATTCGATTTTTTTTATTTTTTTTTGTTTTTTTATTTCTTCTCTCTCTAAAGCTCTAATTTTCCTAGATTTATGGCGTCTTCTGCCGGACCTGAAACATAAGTTTTTCTCATCGGAGATTTACCGTACATTCTAAATGAGCGCAATCTGGCCATTTGTCCGGCTACCGGAATCTTATTTTCTCTCATTTCTTTCAACAAGCGATTCAGCTCTTCGGCCGTTGCTAAGAATATATGTCCGCTCTGGCCATCTCTGCCCTTCCAATAAACTTCGCACTTGCGGCTGAATGTTCTCAATGCGGCTGGTTCGTCTCCATGCAAATCTCTTGGAAAAGGCATACGTGGATCGCCATAGGTCATACCATAAAATCCGGCCTCTCCGCTATCCCCATAAGGACCATAAAATCCATGCACAATATTTGTTGTCGGTAAATCTTGTTTATCAATTAAGGCAACTCTGATTGTTGCTTTAAATCTTGTGCCGCTATGCTTGACTACGCTAAAAACGCAAGAAGGATGAACATTGTCATAGGCAACGACAGCTTCGGTTCCTATCGGCTTATTGACCTCTAAGCAAAATTCAACACGCCCCGGATTGTCTTGTTTTTTCAACAAATCTTTATATCCTTTATCAAAGGCTTCTAATATCTTTTTAACATCTTCTTTGGTGGTGGTTTCTAATGCTTTTGGACCAATTTCAAGAGAGGCACTGTTACTATATTTTTCCAACAATTCTTCTCTGTCTGCCGCCGGTTTGAACTTTAGTTTTGCCATGTTTTTACTCCTCTCTTTGGTTGTTGGGGGTTTTATTTTATTCCCCTTATTTTTTGATGTCAATATTTCTCGGATTTACTTTCTTTCGAAAATTTTGCTGTCTTCGGGTATCTCCGCGCCTATCCCTTTTTCAAGAAATTCCGTGCGGATAAATCCCATATCGCCGTTATCCAACATAATGCGATACCATGCATTATCCGGGCTTATGCCGGTTACTCTGACTGTTGCTTCATTGGCTAATATCATTATCTTATCAAAGTCATCTGATGGACCATACATAACATTTGCACTATAGCCTGACTTTACATGATAAAGCATTTTGGTTGAGCCTAAGTCTGAATTTATATTTAATATCTTTGCGACCACCATATCATCGACACTACTACCGCCCTGCATTCTTACCTGCTGATAATAGTCTATCTCATCGCCCTTCATCAGGTAATAGCCTTCCAAAATATCTGTGCGTTTGATGATTATTCCGCCAGCAATAAGAATCAACATCATGAACGGAAACACAAATTGTACCAGCTTTAATCTGTTTTCATTCCATGGCTGAACGCTTATTTCTTGTGTTTGCGGAAGCTGTTTTATAAATTTATCTATCAAGTTTTTATCATCAGCATCAGCGTAAGCTTGGGCCAAAAAGGCGCAGGTTCGTGCTTTTTGCGCTTTTCCCTCTTGATCATAAGCCAAGGCATTATGCACCAAAAGCTGAAGGTTTTCCTCTTTTTTTCCGCCTACTGTTTTGATATTACTCCTTATAATCCTTATATTTTCAACAAAGCCTTTTAACGTCCACCATCCTAAAAGCCAATTTTTTACCGATGACTTCAGGTATTCTTTCTCGGCTTCTTTCTCAGAGCAAATCAAGCGTTTTTTCTTTTTTTTATCTCCGATAATCCAGCCTTGTTGTTCTTCGATATCAACTTCTCGGACGGAGACATCTTCTTGTCCGTGCTGGTTGGTATATACCTTTAACGAAAATATATCAGGAAAATTTTCAGCCCCATGCGCGATGCAGGCCAAATCATAAGTCAGGCGTTTTTTATCATCGCTCAAAATATCATGCGCAACCGAAATTTTTTGAAAAATCTCAATTGCTTCTTCCGACTTATTATAATCCGGATGCCACTTTTTTGCCAATTCACGGTAGTTTTGTTTTATCTCATCCGCGGTGGCATTGCTTGTTAAATTCAAAACCTTGTAGTAACCGGCCGAATCTCTTCCGCTCATACCAAAATTCCCTGCCCTTTGTTTTCTTCTTTGGCTTCATCTTCCCACGGTTTGATAAAATTTTCCTTAAGATTTATTTGGATTGTGCCCCAATATTCAAATTTATGCAAAGTTGTCTTATATAACCGCATGATTTGGCTGCATAAATCTTCTTCCAAAAGTTTTTCGGTACGAATTATTAAATCAAAGCGGCGTTTTTTTTCATCGGCCAAGCCATCAAACTGAAAACCACCCAAACGGCTGAAACGGCTTTCAACCACGAATCTGGTGCCGCCTTTTCTGGGGTTTTCTTTTTGACTTTCTTCGTTTTCTTCATCTTCTTCGGTCTGTCTTTTAACCGCAAGGCGAATTTGTTCTATCGTTTCTCCGCTGACAATCGGAATCTCCACTATTCGCCACAAGCCAACCTCTCGGTGCGACGAATCTATAAAATTTTGTAAAACGCTTATGGTTTCCTGCCCTTTCGGAAGATTCAAAATTTCTTGCGTTGTCTCTCTGCCTAACCATTGGCTAACTTCTGCCGTTTTTACGGCTTTGATAAAGCCCCTTATATTTGCAAAAAAGTCTTTACTTTCCGGCTGAGGGATTTTGCTGTCTAAGTTCTCATTTTTCAGTAATCTGAAAATATCTTTCAAAACCTCGGGTTCAGCTTTGGTTTCACTTTTTCCTACCGTAGAAAACTTCCAAAAATCGGCACGCAACAGTTCATCTAATTTGTTTTCAATAACCTCTTTTATTTCTTTAACAGGCAGCTCTAACTTTATGTTTTGAGGCAATTTTATATCTGTTTCGGGAAATATGTTGCCGATTGCGGTTTTAAAGACTGTGCCCTGAGGATAATCTTGTGTTTGTGCCGGCAGCGTTTTTCCTTCCAGCGCTTTAAATGCATTGACAATTGTTTCTATAGCCTTAGATACTGGTTGATTTTGTGATGCTATCTCCCTAATATTGCTGAACAAAATATTGATAGCGTTTTCACCTTTAGTCATTGTCATAACTTGTTGCGGATTATCTCTTACAACCGGATTTTCAATATTTTTCGGGGCGTCAAATCTTATTTCAAATCCGTTAAGCGCCGTCTTTATCTCATTAACCAGCTTGGGAGACAAGTTGATTTCTTTGGCAATCTGCTCTATGGCCTGACTTAATCTTAAAGGTAAGATTTCTGTTTTAATTCCTTGAAAAACATCATTTTTTATAACTACCTCGGTTTTCCCTTGCTGCGTGGGTTGTTCTGGAATAATATTCTTTATCTCCGCATTTTCTAGCGTTTCGGGTAGTATCTGGCCTTCTATTTTTGTATTCTGTAAGCGGATTGTTACGCCCTGCTCGTTTATGGAAGAAACCTTGGCTTGAAGCAATGTTCCTTTATCAATGTTTACAGGCTTATCAAAGCTGATGTCATCGGCGGCAACTTCTATCACTTGTCCCGAACTTAACTGAACTTTTATTATCGGCTGCTTGTTCTCTGTCGGCATCATGATTTCAGGCAAACTGTTCTCGCCTTTAGAAACGACCGTGCTGGTTGAGGACAAGTTTTCAATAAATTCTAGGGTTAAGACATCATTTGGGCTAATGCTTCCCAATTTATCCAAAGAGATATGTATGGTCGTGTTTCCCGTTGCGGTATTTCCACTCGGAGCTTGTGTTTCTCCGGTTATTATCGTCGGTATTGTGGGCGCACTCATACTGCTTCTCCTTGTCTTTATATTATTCCTTCAATAATCTCCTTGCGATATTAATAACGTCTTCAGCTGCTTCTGAGGTTGGATAGCGGCTCAAAAGCGGAATTTGATTTCTAATCGAATCTCTTACGCGCGTATCCCGTCTTATCACCCCTAAAAGCGGTGGCTCAATCTTTAAGAAGTTTTGGCAGGCCTTGCTCAAAGTTTCATAAGTTCTGCGGCCCTCTCTTTCAGAATTTGCCTGATTTACAACAATATATATCTTTCTTTCCGGATATTGCATGGTCATTAACTTAATAAATGCATAAGCATCTGTCAAAGAAGTAGGCTCTTCCGTGCAAATTACAATAACCTTGTCGGCCAAAGATGACATTATTCTGACCGGTTTTTCTATTCCGGCGCCAATGTCCAATATTACTTTATCATAATTCTCCGCAACAAGTTTCAAATCTTCACCCAAGATTTGCAAGCGCCCTAAAGGCATAGAAGCCAGTCCTGCCGAGCCTGAACGTCCGGCAATGATATCAAAGCGTCCTTTGTCGCTATGGCTAATAACTTGATTCAGCGTTTTTTCTCCGGTTACGACGCTGCCTAAATCGTGCTTTGTCATCAGCCCTAACTGAATGTCTACATTGGCCAGCCCTAAATCTCCGTCAAAAAGCAGTACCTTTTGTCTGAGGCCGCTCAGCGTTTGGGCCAGTGTAATCGAAAACCAGGTTTTGCCGACGCCGCCCTTGCCTGAGGCAACAGCTATCATATTTCCTTGTTTTCCGTCCGTTATTCCGCGGGGCATAATTTTTAATTCTTCTGTTTTATCGTTTTCCATATTCCTTATTCCCCTATGACAAAAGAAGACGCGCCAGAGATTTTGCATCTATCTTGGCTATCCCCTGTACGATTGATGAACTGACACCGGCGGCGCCCAAAGACATGCCGGTACTGTCGGCAACGGATATAATACCGCCTATTCTTCTGGTTAAATCCATGCGGGTCGGCAGCAAATACTTAGCCCCGAGTTTTGAAAATATCTCGGCTATTTCTACCGAATCATAAGAATTGCGGCCGGCATCCATGGTCATTATGACATCGGCCTTTAGCGCCCCGACAAAAGGCCTTATCGCCGCCACTTCTTTTTCTTCAAACGGATTTATCCCCGGTGTGTCTATTAAAACCAAAGCATAGCGCTCTGCCGCCGATGCTGCTTTTTCATACAAGCTTTGCGCATCTTTAGCCATATAAAACGGTGTTTCTAATATCTCGGCAAATGCTTTTAACTGATTATTGGCTCCGGCACGGACATTGTCGGTACTAACAATACAACTGCTGATTTTTTTGAATCTGGCCTGAGTGGCGACTTTGGCGATTGCCGTTGACTTGCCGCTACCGGTTATGCCCATAAACAGCTTAAATGGTCGATTTCTTTCCAGCATTTTATAATAGCTAAACATTTTTGCCAGACATCTTTCAAGCAAAACTTTTTCATCTTTTTCTCCGCTGGTGGAATATTCCTGTCTGATGTTTGCTAATATCTTTTCTCTGGTTTGTTTTATAACACCATGATATTTCAGGCTTTCTCTTATGCGACTGTCGTCAAAGTCGCGGCGTCTGGGCTCATGATGAATTTCTTCTTTTTCACTAAAGCTGAAGTCTTTTTCTTCTTCCGCGGCGGTTATTCTGACGCCACCGTCCTCAGTATTTTCCGTGCTGACAATTATGGCGTCACTGCCCAACTCTTGCTTGACTAAAGCAAAAGCCTCGTTCATGTTCGCGGCTGTATAAGTTTTTAATCTCATCTTTTGCCCTTACCCGCTAAATCTGGCCGACTGTTTTTATTTTGGCTTTAGGATAAATCTCGTTTTGCGACATAACCACCGTCATTGGGCGAAAACGCTCAATAATCGAGCGAACAAACGGTCTGATATTCGGGCTGGTCAGCAATACCCCCGTTTCACCTTTTATGGCCAAATCTTCTAACACAGTTCTGACTTTACTGATAAATCCCTGTAAGGCGGTCGGTGCCATGGCTAACTGGCGGTCATCTCCCTCCCCGATAATCGCTTCGGCAAAGGCTTGTTCCCACTGCGGGGACAGCGTTACCAAAGGTATTATCCCCATTTCATTGGTATTGGCATTGGAAATTTGTCGTGCCAGACGTGTTCTGACATGCTCGGTTATCATCATCAGGCTTCTGGTTGAAGATACAGCCTCCGATATACCTTCCAAAATGGTGGGCAAATCTCTGATTGATACACGTTCTTGTAACAAATTTTGCAATACTCTTTGAATTGCGCCAACCGAAATTTTGCTTGGGACAAGCTCTTTGACCAGTTTTTGCTGCTCTTTATCCATTTCATCAAGCAATTTCTGGGTTTCGGCATAAGACAATAATTCCGGCATATTATCTTTAACCAGCTCAGTAATATGCGTCGTTACAACCGTGGCCGGATCAACCACCGTATAGCCTCTGAACATTGCTTCTTCACGATATGACGGATTAATCCACATCGCTTTTAACCCAAAAGTCGGCTCAAACGTGTTTTCTCCGGGGAGAGATATCGGCTCACCTCTTGGATCCATAACCAACAACTGGGTCGGGCGCAACTCGCCTTTACCAGACTTCACCTCTTTAATATATATATTATATTCATTCGGCGGCAGTTGCATATTATCTTGGATGCGGATTGAGGGCATGACAAAGCCCAACTCAACCGCCAAAGACCTTCTTAAGGCTTTTATTTGGTCGGTCAGCTTGCGGTTGTTCTGCTCATTTACTAACGGAAGCAGGCCATAGCCAATCTCAAGTCTTATCATATCAATCTTCAAGGCATTTGCTATCGGCTCATCTGCCGCCTTGGCCAAAGGTCCTTGTTTTTTCTCTTGCTCTTTAATTTCAGCCAATTTGGCTTGAGCAGCCTGTTGCTGGCGGTTCAAATAATATGCCGTTGCTCCGGTCAATACTGCCAATAGCATAAACGGCAAAGCCGGTGTTCCCGGCAACATAGCCAAAGATAAGGCCATGAAGGAACTCATTCCCAGAGCCTTTGGATAATTTGAAACCTGCTCAAACAAAACTTTATCCGTGGCATCGGTCATACCGGCTTTTGACACCAAAATACCGGCTGCAACAGAAATAATTAAGGCAGGAACCTGTGAAACCAAGCCATCACCAACAGTTAAGCGCGTATAAGTTTCAGCTGCTTGTGCAAAGGACATGTGATTTTGCACCATGCCGATTATCATACCGGCAACCACATTAATAAAGGTGATAATTAATCCGGCAATTGCATCTCCGCGAACAAACTTTGAAGCACCGTCCATGGCTCCGTAAAACGCACTTTCTTTTGACAAGTCTTCTCGTCTGGCTCGGGCCTCGTCTTCCGTTATCAGACCTGATGATAAATCCGCATCAATCGCCATTTGTTTTCCGGGCATGGCATCCAAGGCAAAACGTGCAGCTACTTCCGCAATACGGCCGGAACCCTTGGTAATAACCACAAAATTAACGACAACCAATATTGCAAAGACAATCACACCGATAATAAAGTTATTGCCCATAATAAAGCCGCCAAAGGCCTTAATAACCTCACCGGCAGCGTCCGGACCTTGGTAACCATCAGTCAGAATCAAGCGCGTTGAAGCCAGATTGAGCGACAATCGATACATTGTTGTAATCAACAAGACCAAAGGAAAGGCATTAAACTCGTTTGGCTTTTCAATAAAGATGGCAGTCATCAGCACCAGACAAGAAATCGTGATGGAAAAAGCCAGCGCAATATCCAACAGCCATGCAGGCATCGGCATAATCAAGATGACCAACATCAAGATTATAGTAAAAGCAAAGAACAAGTCTCCGCGGCGTGTGGAGGCTATCAAAATTTCTTTCAAAGGCTTTTTGCCAAAGCCTGAGGTGTTTTTTTGCGGTTCTTTTGCCATTTATTTTTACTGCCCCGATGGAAGATTATATCCCTCTTCCTCATATTGTTTGAGTTTGTTCCTTAATGTTCTGATGGATATGCCCAAAATATTTGCGGCTGTTGTGCGGTTGCCCATTGTATGCTTCAAGGTATCAATTATCAGCGTCCGCTCCATATTGGCAACTGTGCGTCCGACAAACTCTCCACCGCTCATCTCTTCTCCGGTTTCGGGCTTGTTTATAATTGCGTCCTCATCATTCAAAATAATGGCATCTGCGTCAATTTCTTCTCCCGTGCTTAGCAATACCGCACGATGAATCGTGTTTTCAAGCTCACGGACGTTTCCCGGCCAAAGATAATTTTTCAGTTTGTCTTCCGCTTCTTTTGACAGCGGCTTTAAGCTAATATCATTTAACTCTGAATATTTTTTTACAAAATGTTTTGCCAGAACAACGATATCGTCCACTCTTTCTCTCAAGGGCGGAATGTTTATGTTCACAACATTCAGACGATAATACAAGTCCTGACGAAATGTTCCGTTTTTGACTGCTTCTGACAAGTTGCGGTTTGAGGTCGCGATTATTCTTGTATTAACTTTTATCGGGGCTTTGCCGCCAATTCTATCTATCTCTTTTTCCTGAATGGCACGCAGCAACTTTGACTGAATCTTGATATCCATTTCAGAAATTTCATCCAGCAGCAAGGTGCCGTCGCTGGCTTCTTCAAACTTACCTATCCTACGAGCAACTGCGCCGGTAAAAGCGCCTTTTTCATAGCCAAAGAGTTCAGATTCAAGCAAGGTTTCGGGAATCGCTGCACAGTTTACAGCTACAAACTTTTTATTTGCCCGCTTTGAGTTATCATGGATAAAGCGAGAAAAAATCTCTTTACCGGTACCGGACTCTCCGGTCAGCAAAATATTGGCCTCTGACGGAGCTACTTGCTTGGCCATTTTAAGAACGGCCTCGGTCTTTTTATCGCCATAAATCAGGGCATGATTTTCTCTTGTGGCAGCAGCCAAGACAGCCCCTATCAGCTCGGGATCAGGCGGCAGAGGGATATATTCCTTTGCACCGGCTTTGATTGCTTTAACCGCTAAAACAGGGTCATTTGCAACGCCGCAGGCGACAACCAAAACATTTATCCGCTCACTCTCCAGTGATTGGATAAATTTATATACATCCAGCTTTACGTCAATCATTACCAGCTCAATGGATTTGCCTGAGCGCAAAATCTCCATTGCCGGTTCTATATCATCAGCAATCGAAACCTGTCCGCCTTGAGCCATGGCTATCTTACTGGCGGCACCAATCTGTCCTTCTAATGTTCCGACTATCAGAAGCTGCATTTTTTCCTTTCCCTACCTATTTATTCAAATTAGACTTAACAACCTCGGTCATGGTTATTCCAAGTTTGTCGTCAACGACCACAACTTCGCCGCGCGCAACCAAATTATTGTTGACATAAATATCTATCGCTTCTCCGACTTTTTTATCCAACTCAATTATTGCCCCTTTATTGAGCTTTAATAACTGGCTGACCGTCATATGCGCCTTGCCCAAAATGGCTGATACTTTTACCGGTATGTCATACACAGGCTCTAAGTCTGCGGCAGAGCTCGGAATGTCAAAATTATCAATCATACTTTCTTTTTTTAATACCGGATCGTTCTCCGTCATTTGGCTGTCGTTCATCTCGTCCAAATCTAGATTTTCACTCATGAGTGCTCTCCCTCTTTTGTTTTATTGTTTCGGTCATCAAGCAAAGCTTCCGCCTCTTTTTGCATTTGCTTCATATTAACTTCTACACCGCCGTTTTCCCATTCTACCCGACAATCGCTCAGTCCCAAACTCGCATCTTTGTGTAAGGCTATCTTTCCTTCATAATCGCTTTTATGTGCTAATCTGGCAACAATTTCTTGCGCTTTGACAATAATATCAGGATTAAAATAAAATGACAATTTTGCTTCGCTCTTGAAATTGGAAAAATTTTCTTCCAAAAACTTTTTCAGCAGTTCTTCGGCCTGTTCCTTGGCTAAAGTCGGAATGAATTTTTCAATTAATACCGCAGCCAATCCCTTAAATTGAGAACTCAGTTCCTCTTTTATTTTTTCTGCTTCGGCCATAGCGTTTTGCAGAGACTTATCAATTTGCTCAAGCAAAAGGTTCTGCTCTGCCCCCTGCTCTGCCAAACCTGTTTTTCTGCCGTTTTCATAAGCGGTTTCTTCCGCCTCTTTTATTTTATCTTCAACTTCTTCTTCCGTAAAAGTTATAACCTCCGGTACAAAAGAGTCCTCTTCCTTTGGCTCTTCTTCAACGGATTGTTCTTCAATTTCCGGCTCAGACACCGACTCTGCCTCTGTCTCAGCCTCAACTTCAGGCTCTGTGTTATCAGCCTCTTCGGGAACGCTCAGAGCCGTATCTGTTGTCGGTACGGGAAGTTTTTCAGGAAACTCGGGTAAGTCGTCTCCGTCTTTAATAACAAAATTATCAAACATAAACTTCTCGTATTCGGCCATCGGTTGTCAGCTCTTTCCTTAATATACCAGCTCGTCGCTGTCTTTGCCTTCACTAATGACAATTTCACCTGAATTTGACAGCTCTTTCGTTGCATTAACAACATAAAGCTGAGCTTCTTCGACGTCTCTTAAACGGACAGGCCCCATGGCTTCCATATCTTCTTTAATAATTTTTCCGGCACGAGAGGACATATTGTTAAAGAAGAGCTCTTTAATGGTTTCAGACGCACCTTTTAATGCTACTGCCAGCTTATCTTTATCAATATTGCGGAGCAAAACTTGAATACCCTGAGAATCGACTCTGACCAAATCTTCAAACGTAAACATCAAAGACTTTACGCGGTCTGCAGATTCCGGATTGCGGTCTTCCAAGGCATCCATGAAACGTGCTTCCGTGTTTCTGTCCAAAGAGTTAAAGATGTCGGCAATCAATTCATGAGAATCGCGGCGCGTTGACTTAGACAAGTTGCTCATAAACTCTTTGCGCAAGGTTTTTTCCAGCCCATCTAAGACTTCTTTTTGAACAGAATCCATACGCAGCATACGCATAATGATTTCCATGGCAAAGTTTTCCGGCAGAAGCGCAATCACCTTAGCAGCATGCTCGGGTTTTATTTTTGATAAAATAACGGCAATGGTTTGCGGATATTCGTTCTTCAAATAATTGGCCAAAACATGTTCGTTTACATTGCCAAGTTTATCCCACATGGTTCTACCGGCCGGACCTCTGATTTCTTCCATAATTGCGGCAACGCGGTCTTTATCCATTGATTTAGACAGCAATCTTTCCGTTGTTTCATAGGTTCCTATCAACGCACCGGCAGAATTCAGCTTCTCGCTAAACTCAGTAAATAATTGTTCCACAACATTTGAATTTACTTTTCCGAGGCTGGCCATGATAACGGACAATTCTTTGATCTCTTCATCATCCATTAAGGCAAAGAGAGCTGCTGACTTATCTTCTTCCAGAGACATCATCAGAATGGCGGCTTTTTGCTGACCGGACAATAAATTATAATCATCTATTACGTTTTGCTTCATTTTAGTTATCCATTATTTTCGTTTTGGTACAACCAGCCACGGACAATATTAACCGCAGTATCAGGATTTTTCTCAACAATATCATTGATTCTCTTGATCGAAGAGGCTTTAACCCTGCCGTTGACTTTGTTCATATTAATCATATCGCTGACATCTTCATGGTCTTCATCCAAAAAGTTTGACAACAGCAGATTATCTTCTTCAGCATTTTGCCCCAAGAGACGGGTATCACTATCATTATTACTCATATCAAACGCATTATTTATCAGTGGTCGAATGACTAATAATATAACCAATATAGCAACAAGTGCAACACCAATGCCTTCTGATATACGGATAATTTCATCCTTAGTGAAGCCCATTATCAGTGTTTCAACTTTCTTGTCCGGCTTAATCATTTGGCCATTAACAAACTGAAGATTCGTAACTTCTACCATGTCGCCACGTTCGGCGTTGTAGCCCAAAGCTGATTTGACCAGTTCTTCAAACTTTTTCATCTCTTCGTCGCTACGCGGACGATATACAATATCTCCTTCTTCGTTCTTTTCATAAATACCGTCAATAACAACAGCCGTTGTCATACGCGTAATTACACCATTATTTTTGACCTTGTTTCTGACGATTTTTGAAATTTCATAATTAACTGTCGACTCGGTATTTGAGCTCTGGGTATAGCTACCATCACCCTGCGCCACCGTGTCTCCGTTCGGAATATTTTGAGCAACCGTTACCGGTGCGTTATTTTCGGTTGTGGCAGAATTATTGGTCGTGCTGGCTTCAGAGCGAACAACCTGTCCGTCCGGATCATAAATTTCTTCATTGGTAACAACCTGATCAAAGTCCATTTCCAGATAGACTTGGGCGCGAACATTGCCTTGTCCGACGCTTCTTTCCAGCAATTTTTGAACACGTTCGGCCATGCTGCGTTCCAAATCTTGACGCAATTCTTCGTTTCTATTCAGCTGCATCAGTTCTTTGTTTTTGTCCTCTGTCAGCAAATTTCCGGAGCTGTCAACAATCGCAACGTTTTTAACATCCAGCTTGGGCACAGATGCGGCAATCAATTTTTGAATCGCTAAAACACTTTGCGGACTCAAAGTTCCATTTACCGTGCGGACAACAACCGAAGCGGTTGGAACTTGTTCTTCCTTAGAAAACATTTCTCTTTTGGGCAAGACCAAGTGGACTCTGGCACTTTTAATATTATCAACACTGCGGACAGTGCGTGCCAATTCTCCTTCAAGCGCGCGAATCAAATTTACATTTTGAACAAAGTTAGTTGAGCCAAGAGCATCGGTATTGTCAAAAATCTCGTAGCCAACGTTTGAGCCCTTCGAGGCAAGAGCCAGTTCTGCGGTATCGACTCGCATTTTGTTCACCATATCGGTAGGAACGAGAATCTCAGTGCCGTTTTTTTCAAGTTTATATTTGATATTTGAGGTTTCGAGCCGATTAACTATTTGTTTGGCGTCTTCTAGTTCCAAGTCCGTATATAATACAGCGTATTCCGTTGTGTTTAAGCGGGTGGCAAGATATACAAAAAAGCTTATTAAAAACAAAATTACGCCGGCCAAAGATGCTAATCTTCCCGGTGACATATTTTTTATGCTTTGAACAAAATTATTCACGAGTTTCCCCAATTCTCATTTAATTTTCCCCTTTTTTCTTTTCTTAAAACACTTTTCCCAAGAAGTTAACAGCAAAAACTCACATATCCCCAAGCTTCTTAAAAAAAGCAGAGCCGAAGCTCCGCTTTTTGATGATTGGATGGAATTGGGCTAAAACTCGAGGACGGGGCGGACCCCGCTGTCGTTGGTCTTACGGTGGCGGTCCAAGCCGTAACTGTAGTAAAAGTCCGAGTGCCACGCGTAGTTGCTAGTGTGCTCGGACGACGCCCAAGCCCAGGTGCTGTCTGTGAATTTTGTCCCACCCGCTCGGCTGAATCCCGTATTGATAACGCTTTGATTGTTATAATATGAGGTAAATATTCCTGCTGCCGGTAAGCACCAATCTCCGACCTTCGTTCCTGTTGTCGTATAGTTATAGGCTGCCCATACCGCAGGATAGGTACTGCTATTTCCTTGTGCCCTTATCTTTGCACTATTTTCACAGCTTGCAAAATCATTTTTTGCTGTTGAAGATGATGTGTAGTTCGGCAATGTCGAGATATCTGTACCGTATTCGCCCCACTCATAGTCGCCTATCGACTTTAATGCCAGCGCCTGTCCGCATTTTCCATCATCGGATTTATAAACCACGACCGCTATCGGCGTTTTGCCCGATACCGTATTCGCGCTGCAAGTTCCATCGCTGAACACAATATCACCAAGTGAACACTGTGCAGCATAGCCACTGCACTGTCCCCATATCGCTCCTGCCTTACATTGACCATTTTCCCATTTATATCCCTCAGCGCATTCGCAAGAAGCATATTTGCCACCGCAGGCAGAG
>CALXTD010000032.1 GCA_944391315.1 uncultured Alphaproteobacteria bacterium
GATATGACAGTCACATCATCAAAACAAAGCGGAAAAACACCTATCGGCGTGGTGGTTTGCTCTTATTCGGGTGGTGGTGGACAGGCGATGGTATTAAAGTCGTTAGGTGACTATAAGTGGTCAACGGAATATGTCGATATCTCGGGCTTGACGAATTATACATCATCTTCATCAGCATCACAAGACGTCGCAAGTTGTGAGAATAGTAAAAAGATAATGGCGGCGGGAAATAAGAGCAAGTATCCTGCGGTATGGGCAGCAAATGAGTATAAAACGGAAGGAACGAGTGCGGGAGATTGGTGCTTACCGGCAGCAGGAATATTTACCTCATATTATAATAACCAAACGGCAATAAATTTAGGATTTGAGAAGGCTGGTGGGACTACATTCACAAACTTCACCTACGCTTGGTCGTCGTCTGAGTACGACTTCAGCACCGCGTGGCGCTTGCGCTTTTACAGCAGTTACGGTTTGTACGGCAACTACGGTAAGGACGACCGCTACGAGGTCCGCCCCGTTATCGGTTTCTGCAAAGCGGGATATGAGTATGATAAAACAACGGCTAGTTGTAAAGCATGCAGTAGCTCTTATAAATATACTTGTACCGGCTCAAATCAAACCGGAGGCAGTGGAACAGCCTGTGGCGGAAAATATACGGCTTGCACTTGTTCTAGCGGATATGCTTGGAACGGAAGTTCTTGTGCCATCTCAAACGCTTGCATGAAAGGTTCTCAACTTGGCTATATCCTTAATAGCGATATGACAGTCACATCATCAAAACAAAGCGGAAAAACACCTATAGGCGTGGTGGTTTGCTCTTATTCTGGAAATACCGGCGGACAGGCGATGGCATTAAAGTCGTTAGGTGACTATGAGTGGGGTGGATATGGTACGGATATTTCGACATTGCCGAACTACACATCATCTTTATCAGCATCACAAGACGTCGCAAGTTGTGAGAATAGTGCAAAGATAAGGGCACAAGGAAATAGCAGTACCTATCCGGCGGTATGGGCTGCCTATAACTATACGACAACAGGAACGAAGGTCGGAGATTGGTGCTTGCCGGCGGCAGGAATATTTACCTCGATATACAATAACCAAAGCACCATAAACACTGGATTCAGCCGTGCAAATGGGACACAATTCACAACCAGCACCTACGCTTGGTCGTCGTCCGAGTTCGACTATACATGGGCGTGGCGCTCGAACTTTAGCTACAGTTACGGCTTGTACGGCAGCAGCGGTAAGAGCAACGGCTACGAGGTCCGCCCTGTCATTGAGTTTTAGGTTTTAATCTCGTTTGACGAAACAAAAAACCTCCGTTGGATTATTCCAACGGAGGTTCTTTCACTTAAACAAAAACTTTATTGCAGTTCGAACATATCTTTGCCGACACCGCACAATGGGCAGAGCCAATCTTCCGGCAGTTCTTCAAACGGAACATCGCCGTCATAAACATAACCGCACACTGTGCAGACCCATTTTTTACCTTCATTATCAGCCATTTTGCTTCTCCTTTTCTTGCTGTTGACGATAATTGTTAAAACTTTTCATAACCTCATCTTTGAAATAAGCGCGATATTCGCCATAAGTCAGTGGCTCTCCGATTTCGCATTTCTGACAGTCTTTAACCTCTGCTAAAAACAAAGTATTGCTATCAAAAACCTTTGTTTCAATAACCTGTGCTTTTATCTCGGCCAAATTTCCTTTCAGATAAGGCAAACCATCTTTTTCGATATAATCAACCAAAGCCCATTTATCAACCGTCCGGCTGGTCTGAAAACCAAAATCAGCCACCACAAAAGGGTCAACATTTTTGCTGATGACCGAGATTGAAAATTCTTTGGTCTTTTCGATACATTCTTTGGTATAACTGCGATTATGACAAGACAAAGCAATAATCAGCGGCTTATTGGCAACCTGCATAACCCCGTCGACAATACTGCCGCAAAACCGATTCTGCGCCTCATCTTTCGCCCCCAAAACATAAATCCCGTGAGTTAAGCAGAATAACGCTGATTCATCCATTGTCTTCCTCCTTTTAATAGATTAATAATGCGGCGGCGGTGTTTCTTCGCTCAAAGGCTTGACCGTATCTTGCGACATGCTTTCCAGCATTAACTTAAGCTGCCGACGAAGTGCATCAATCTCCTTCCCCTGAGCAATCACCACTTGATTCAAATCATCAAGCTCTTTTTCCTGACAAGCAAGAGCCGATTCAATATTTATCAGCCGCTCTTCTAATTCTTCTTTAATCATAAAAAAAACCTGTTATAATCAGTTCATCAATGTTTTTTAATATAATATAACATTTCAGATTTTACAACAAAATATGACTTCAGAAATTGAAATAACGCCTGAATTTCAGCAAGCACTTGATATCATTAACAAAACCGACAAGCACTTGTTCATAACCGGGAAAGCCGGCAGCGGAAAATCAACTCTTTTAGACTATTGCTACAAGCATTGCCCTAAGGATTTGGTTTTGCTGGCACCGACCGGCGTTGCCGCTCTAAACATCAAGGGACAAACGATCCACCGCTTTTTCAACTTTCCGATAAACGTGACGGTAGAAAAGATTCAAAGCCTTGAGGTAAAACCCCGCAGCTTAGGAATCTTCCGCAATCTGGATACGATTTTTATTGATGAAGTTTCCATGCTGCGCGCCGACTTGCTGGATTGTATTGACGCTTTTTTACAAATCTATGGCCCCAAGCCCGAAAGCACCTTTGGCGGCGTACAAATGGTTTTTATCGGAGACATGTTTCAACTACCGCCGGTTGTAACCAATGACGAACAAACCTTGTTTGCCAATCGTTACCGTTCTCCCTATTTTTTTGACGCCAAAGTGTTTCAACAAATCGAACCAGAGATAGTTGAGCTCAAACACATCTACCGCCAAAAAGATACGGAATTTATCACTTTGCTAAACCGCATCCGCAACAATTTGGCAGACAGCGCCGACCTAGCCCGACTAAACCAACAAACATCAGTCTCGCTAAGCGACGACATTTTTTCAATCCACTTAACCACCACCAATGCCCAAGCTGATGAAATTAATCAAACACGGCTTGACGCCCTGCCCAACCCGCAGCATACGGCAAAAGCCAATATTGAAGGAACATTCGGCAAAGAATATTTTCCGACGGCAGAAGAACTGACTTTCAAAATCGGCGCTCAAATCATGTTTTTGAATAACGATGCCAAAAACCGCTGGGTCAATGGCTCTGTCGGACATATTGAGGATATAAAAACCGATTCGGAAGGCAACACAACGCTCAAAGTCCGCCTCAAAGAAAATGCCAAATCCGTACGCGTCCAGCCCTATACCTGGGAAATCTTTCAATACAAAAAAGACGGCGACCGCATTATATCGGAATCAGTAGGCTCCTTCACCCAATTTCCGTTTCGTTTGGCTTGGGCGATTACCATTCACAAAAGCCAAGGAAAAACCTTTGACCATGTTGAAATAGACATGGGACGCGGTGCCTTTTCAGCCGGACAACTTTATGTTGCCTTAAGCCGCTGCACTTCCTTAAACGGCATAAGGCTGACCCGCCCGATAAAACCGCAAGATATTTTTACAGACTTCCGCATTTTAGAATTTATCAACCGCTATACACCGCTGGAACAGCAAGAACCATTATCCGCTTACAACAAACACCAAATGCTGGAAAACGCCATTCGTACCCGACAAAAGCTTGAGGTATTATACCAGCGCACCGACGGCAACAAAACCCGACGCGTTATTGTTCCGCTGCATATAAGAGGAGAACTTCTGTTAGCTTATTGCACTGAGCGCGGCGCACAGCGGTCGTTTATGATAGACCGCCTGCTCGCCTTACGCTCAAGCAATGAACCAACCCCAACAGAGGCAACTAAGCTTTAAGCCTGATTTTATCACCGTCAATAGCGGCAAATCCGCCAACCGGAAGGGTCAAAAGCGGAGTAGAATGTCCGAAATCGACATTTGCAACTGCCGGCAGTTTTGACAACGGCGCAACATTTTTCAAAATATATTCTAATTGATCGCGCGTTACCTTTGAGCCTTTCTGAAAACGCCCGACAATTAAGCCCTTAACATTTTTAAAATCCGGCTGATAGCTCAAGGCAGTTAAATTACGCATAAAGGTAAAGATGCTGGCTTCAGACGTGTCTTCAACAAATAAAATCGTATCTTTTTCAAAAGCCGGACGATACTCTGTTCCGAGCAAAAGATTAAATGTTCCAAGGTTGCCGCCCAGCAATGTTCCTTCGGCTTTCCCTTCATTCAACACCCAATAGCCTTCGTTTTTAATAAACTCACGCTTTTCTTGGTCAATAAACCACAAATCATCGCTCCATTCGGCAGACGGCACAACCTCATTCTGCCCGTCTTTCATCAGCATTTTAACCATGTTTTCAATCGTGTATTCACAACCTTTGAGCATACCGATAGAGCTCAAATGCGGCCCTGAAAACGTGACTAATCCGGTCTTGGCATAAATCGCATCAAGCAAAGCGGTAATGTCTGAAAAACCGCAAAAGATTTTCGGATTCTGCTTAATCACATCAAAATCCAGATAAGGCAAAATCTGATTGCTGTTAAACCCGCCGATCATGGTAAAAATCGCTTTAACATTTTTATCTTTGAAAGCTTCCATAATGTCGGCAGCTCTTTTTTCGGGAGAGGTTGTTCCGAGCATATCAAAATTTTCATCCGTGGCGTTTGCGGCATAAGTAACTTTAAGCCCCAAATCGGCAAAACGCTTTTCTGCAATTGCGCGTACATCTTTTCCGATAATTTTAATACCGCGTGACGGAGCCACGATTCTGATTTCATCTCCGGCTTTCAGTCTCTCGGGAACAATTTTTTGCATAACTTTCTCCTCCCTTTGTAAAAAAAATTTTTTAATATTGCAATTTTTCAGAATGAAGATATTATAAGAACAAAACAAGAACCCTGTCAAGGAGAATTTGCAATGTCCTTCGGCTCCCCTGCTGAAAATTATGCCGAGGCGGCGCTTGACCTCAACCGCCTTCTGATTAAGCATCCGTCCGGCACCTACTTTTTGCGAATGGAAGGAAACACCATGGAAAAAGAAGGCATTTTTGACGGCGATATCTTGATTGTCGATCGTGCCCTTGATGCCGGCAACAACAAGATTATTATCGGCGAACTTAACAATTCCCTAACAATCCGCAAGTTTTTAATCAAAGACGGCAAAAATTATCTAACCAATGGCGATACCCCTCCCCAGCTTATCAAACCAAGCGATAACTTTTCGCTCTGGGGCGTAGTGACTTATACGATTCGGAGTTTTGACAAATAATGCGCCGCTTTCTGCTGTTTGATTGTGATAATTTTTTTGTATCTTGCGAAAGGGCCTTTAATCCGTCGCTTAAAAACCGTCCGGTGGTCGTCTTGTCAAACAATGACGGTTGTGTCGTTGCACGCTCTAATGAGGCTAAGGCTGAAGGCATTGCCATGTGCACGCCGTTTTTCAAAATTGCCGACAAATTTAAGGCAATGGGCGGCGTGGCCCTTTCTTCCAATTATGAGCTTTATGCCGATATGTCAAACAGGGTTATGGCGCTTCTAAGAAACGCTTTTGATGAGATTGAAATTTATTCGATTGATGAGGCCTTTGCTCATTCTGAAAGCGAAAATTTGTTTGAAAAAGGACTAAGTGTCCGTAATACCATTTTGCGCCAAACCGGAATTTCAGTTTCAGTAGGAATAGCCCCGAGCAAAACGCTTTGTAAAATCGCCGGCGAAACCGCAAAAAAACTTCCTTCCGATAAAGTTCTTGAGATTAAAAGCGCAGCAGACGCCCTCCCCTTATTGCAAAAAATTGATATTAATGACGTCTGGGGCGTCGGACGCAGTATTACGCCAAAGCTGAATTATCTCGGCATTTTTACTGCGGCCGAACTTGCCGCCATGCCTCGTTCGTTAGCCCGCAGCAAATTCGGGATTAATCTTGAAAAAACAATTTTGGAATTAAACGGTTTTCCCTGTCTGGAAGGAGATTCGCACAGCTGCCAACAAAGCCTGATTTGTTCCCGCAGTTTTGAGCACGAAATTTATCAGTTTTCAGAACTAAAAACAATTCTTTCCGAATTCACTGACAAAGCCTGCCAAAGGCTAAGGGCACAACAAGCAACTGCCTCAGGAATTGCCACCATGGTTGAGACCAATCGCTTTAAGGACGCGCGCTTTTATCAAAACTCTTGTTTGATAAGCCTACCGGAAAATTCAACCAACACCGCCCGTTTTATTAAAGCCATGAATCAAGGATTAGAGCGCATTTTTCGCGCCGGATTAGGCTATAAGCGCGCCGGCATCACCCTTGTCGGCATAACCCCGCTCAGCGAAAGCCAAAACTCTTTGTTTTCAAATGCTCAAACCAGCGAAAAAGAACAAAAACTAATGACTGCCTTTGATGAAATTAATAAAAAACTCGGCAGCAAAACGCTCTACTTCGGCGCTCAAGCCGCCGGCATCAATCATTACATTCGCCGCGCTCGCAAATCTTGTGCCTATACCACCAACTGGAACGATTTGCTCAAAATATCATAATTTCTTGTTTTTTAACTTTTGGCGCTTATATTATTATGATATAATCTCAAGGAGAATAACATGACCGAAAAAAATAATGATGATAAAATAAAATTCAGCAAAATCTTTCCGCGCAGCTTTAACCTCTGCATTTTTATCAGTTTGATTATTTTATCGGCCCATCACCATGTTTTAGTCAACAAACTTTCATCCTTTTTAGATCCTTGGAGAACTTACTTAATTCTTCCTTTGACAAATGGTATTTTGACTGGATTTTTCTTTATTTTGCTCAATTACTATTTTTCAAAATACCGCTATACGGCTTATCGCTTTTCGGAAGAAAACAAAATCGCTTTATTTGCAACCGGCGTCATTGCCGGCTTTTGCAGTATCTATATTGCCTTAGACGCTTGGGCAACCTATGCTGTCAGCATTTTGATTCTTTATACCACCTTCAAACAAGTTAAAAGTTTTACCTCAAAGCTCTCAGGGCTTTTGCATCCAAGCACACGCGCCACAACCGGCGACCTGGCCGAATTTGCTGTCTTTTTCATCAATTTAGTTGTGGCATTTACGGTGATTAATATCTCGCTTAATACCATTCACAACAGCTTAAATACCGACATGGCGTTTAACTTTGGCACCGACATTGAAGGCATTTTAGACGCCATCTATTTTGTTTTAATAACGATGACAACAGTCGGCTACGGCGATATTTACCCTCACACATCTCTGGCAAGAATCATCGTCGGTCTGGAATGTTTAACCAGCTATATTTTGCTCGGTATAATGATTGGCATTATTAGCCGTGGCGTTAAGTTTCCACAGGTCAAAGACTAGGCTAAGCTTCCTTCAAAAGTCATTCCGCGCAAAAGCTCATCTATCGGCATGGCTTTTTTACCTTGCCGCTGAATTTCCAAAACCTTTAGCGCCCCTTGGCCACAAGCAATAATCAGATTTTTTTCACCTTCCAAAACTTTTCCGACCGGAGCCGATTGAGCCAAGCTTTCGGCTTTAAAAACCTTAAACCGCTCACCGTTATATTCAAAATACATCGCCGGATAAGGATTAAAAGCTCTGATTTTGCGTTCCAAAGTCTCTGCCGGAAGAGAAAAGTCAATTTTGCTTTCCGCCTTGTCGATTTTTGCAGCATAACAAGTCAAAGAATCATCTTGCTTTTGCGGAGGAAAACTCTCGGGATTATCCAAATATTGCACAATCAATTCAGCCCCGATTTCAGCCAATGCATCATGCAAACTGCCGCCGGTTGTTTCTTTGGTAATTTCAACTTCACCCTTGAGTAGCATATCACCGGTATCAAGCCCTTCATCCATTTTCATAATTGTAATTCCGGCAGAAGCATCTCCGGCTTCAACCGCACGCTGGATAGGAGCAGCCCCTCGCCATCGTGGCAAAAGAGAAGCATGAATATTAACACACCCCATCGGAAAGGCCTCTAAAATCGGCTTAGGCAAAATCAAACCATAAGCCGCCACTACTGCCACATCAGCATTCAGCGCTGCAAATTCGGCTTGTGCTTCGGCCAAACGCAAAGTCTTTGGTGTTCTGACTAAAAGCTGTTTTTCTTCAGCAAAAACATGAACCGGTGATTTGGTAATCTTTTTGCCTCTTCCGGCCTCTTTCGGAGCCTGAGTATAAACACAAACAACCTCATGTTTTTCAGCCAAGCGACGTAAGGCCGAAACGGCAAAGTCCGGCGTTCCCATAAAAACAATTTTCATAAAACTCTTCTCCTTCATAAATTTTGCTCTCAGTTTATCCTTTTTTTACAAATAGGCAAGATATAATAACAGTTGCGAGAATTTCAAAAAAAGGCTATACTTTAGCTAATAGAACCTAAAAGCGGAGACAGAATATGCAAATTGTAAAAATCGGTAAGACATATCTCGTAGTCAAACAAGGCTCAAAACTCTCACCGGAACAAATCAAAGCTTATCAAAGCAAACCTGAGCCTGATTTGACTTTAGCCATATGGAGTGACTTCCCCGATTTTGAACCAGGACTGTCTCGCGAATTAAACAAGCTGAGAAAACAAACTTATACCCCCAAGCAAGGTGCTTTGCAAAATGAGCTCTCCGATAATAAAAAACTCAGTGCCGAAATAACTGCCCGCAAACAAAAAGACAATAAGAAATATGTTGTTGCCGATTACACGATTCCCGATTCGGAAATTCCTGCTGATTTGCAAAATGCCGGTATTGTCATTAAACGAGACATCGAGTTTTATGAACTCAAATATGATGAAAAAAATAAAAAAGCTTATTGGGCCGATGAAAAAGGAAATAAAAAAAGATTTAACAATACACGAGCTGAATGTGAACATGGTGAAATAACTATTTTTGACTCAGTCTTGGTGCTTGATAAAGAAATGTCAGATATTATCAAAAATATTGATGCCAGCTTGAAGAGAATTTACAGAAGAGAAGACATTAAAAAATTTTTTGATAATTTACCTGAAAAAGAAAAAACAATTTATAACGAATATCACTACCGCCGTGATAACTTTCAGTCCGGCAACCAAAAACATTTTACCCTTGCTCATGAATTAAAGCATATCCGCAATAAAGATGCCCTTAAACAAAAAGCCCCGCATCTAAGCCTTGAAAGCCGCTTAAAGCTTATGGAACATGATGAAAAATCTGCCCATATTGAAGAAGCCCTACGTGCAATCAAAGAGTTTTATAAAAAAGACCGCAACTTAAAAGTTTTTCCTAAAAAATGCGATTGGCTTGTACAAGAGCTCAAAAAGCTCAAAAAAGATGAGCAAGACAAACTCCTGCAAGATATGGAACATATCATCAACGGCGTTTCTCAAAATTGGGATAAAGAATACGGAAAGACCTATCGCAAAAAAAACAACCAATTTAACAAGCAAATTCAAGATATGGCCTATGATATTCCTTTGTCAGAACTACAAAACAGCGATGAAGATTATAAGGCCATGCTGTCAGAATATTATCGCTTTGAGGTTTATAATCCCCAAACCGGAAAAACCGAAAGCAAAGACTTATCCTCTTTGATAGAAAAAGATGTTGAAATAACTGAGGAACAGCGAAAAGATTATCTTAACCTCGCAGAAAAAACCGTTTCTGCACGTCAAAAAAGATTCAAAACCGCCGGCTTAGCAGATGAAAATATCGAGGCTATTTATAACGGAACCCTGCCCGAAGTATTTGAAACCAAAGAAACCCAAGTCGTGACGGAAAACACACCGGAACCGGTAAAAACCGAAGACAAAAGCTTCAAAGACGCTTATCGAACATATTATCAAAACATCGCTAAAAGAGATAAATCCAAATTTATTGAAGATAAAAAGGCCGAAAACTTTTCAGCAGCTTTAGTCAGAGAAAATGGTGATAGATTAGAGATTAATGCTTCGGCTGATAATCATGTTTCTCTAGGCGCCAAAGACCGCCAGAAAAACACCAAACTTCCGGATTATAAAGATTTTGATGACTTGGTAAAACTATTCAAATCACAGGGAAAAACCATTTCATTTGGCAATATCCGCACCCCTGAATACAAAGCAAGATTAATGCTGGCTTGCATCAAGGCCAAAGCCGATGTTGAAAATATGCCCGACTTTGAAAAAATGGATGGGATAGAACCAGAAACCCTAAAACGCTTGAAAATAGAAAAAAACAAACAAGACAACAGAAACCGCCCCACCCCACCACTACATCTCAATCAAAACGGCGGCAGATAAAACCAAACGGAGCGAGAAAACCCGCTCCATTTTTTTTCACCATTCTCCCATTTTACTTTAAAATGATTGTTGCAAGTAAATTAATTTTATGATATAATCGAGTCGTGAAGGCAAGCTATGAAAGGTAAATATTATGAAAAATTCACGACAAGAAGCGGTTTTGACCGCAATACTAATGGCAGCAGGATTGCTTCCGTTTAGTGCAAAGGCTGATATTTCTTTTCCGGAGTATGGAGAAGAGCTTATCTACACACTTCACACACACCTTAATTCTCCATCTTCAAGTTTGCCTTCGCAAAAAGAAGTTAAACTTGCCGCTGTATGCTTTATTAATGATACAGAAAATTGTAGTGGCGAGCAGTTTGGCAATACGGAAAACAGTAACGGTAACGGCAATGGCAATGGAGGCTCAGGAGAAACTCCTGATTATGAATTAAATGATGCTGAGCGCTGTCGCAAAGAAGGTTATACTTTAACCTCATGTGCTGCGGGTGAAATTCCTGACGGTTACTGTATTTATGATAATAAGTATTTTTCAAAATGTACTTGTCCGACAGGATTCAAAACTTGCGAACCACCTTATTATGGAGTAGGACAAGCCTGTGGTGATAAATATCTTTATTGTGAAAAAGATACCGAGCGCGCATGTAAAGAGCAAAATCCTGAGTTTACAAACATCTGTCAAAATGGTTGGAAAGTTGATCCGAATAACACTTGTGAATATGATGCCTCTTTTGGTAAATGTTGCAATCTTTGTAATGGATATGAATACACAACTATTCCAGACGGCTATATTGCCGATGGCGCAGAATGTGTTGACTGTAACGGAACAACAAAATATAAAATCAAAATCAATCCTTGTGATGGGTTCCTCGATTGCGGAACTTTAGGCGGAGATGCTGGGGCAACAACTTGTAAATCCGGTGATGTTATCAAATACAGTGCTTGTGTTCCTTGTGAAAACAAAGGTACTTTAAGCTCTTGTCCAACCGGTGCAAATTGTACAAAAGAGGAATGTTCTAATCTTTATTATATCACATCTTGTAAAACTAATTACACTTTGAGTAATGGTAGTTGCGTCTGCAGCAGCTCATTCAAATATACTTGTAAAGGTACGGGATATTCCGGTGGTTCAGGAACAGCTTGTGGTGGAAAATACAAATCTTGCAGTTGTAAAAGCGGTTATAGTTGGAATGGTTCATCATGTATTGCCAGTTGCTCTGGATATTATTCGTGCGGAGGTACGTGGCAACTTTGTGAAGGAAGGACCTGTCCGACAGATAGCTCATTATGCAGCACTTATTGTGAAAGCGACCATTTCCCTTATTCTTGTAGTAGTTCAAGTTTATGTCATGGAGATTATCGTAATGGATATTGTTCGGTAGAATGCAACAGCTCATCTTCTGGTGGTGGGTCTGATGGAGGTTTAACAGGAGGAATCGTCCCTGAACGACCAGGAGAAGGAGGATGGTAAAACAAGGAGGAGCAATCCTCCTTGTTTTTTTTGTAACAAGAAAACTACCGGCTAGGCCGGTAGTTCCAAAGAGCTTAGAGCTTTACAGATAAAAAACTCCTTTGCTAGAATAAAGTGACGGTCTGGCAACTGTCTAATAAAAAGCAAAGGAGTTTTTTAATGAACACACATACAATAGCACACACAACATGGAATTGTAAATACCATGTTGTATTCGCACCGAAGTATAGAAGAAA
>CALXTD010000033.1 GCA_944391315.1 uncultured Alphaproteobacteria bacterium
TAAGGCGTTCGCTGGCACCGTTAGGGTTACACCCGCTTGTGAAGAACCACCGGCTAAGCCGGTGGGTTACTTTTTATTTATTAAGCTCTTCCCGAGAAATTTGATAAGTTACTGGCGTCTATTCCAATCGAGTTAAGGGCTTTTTCCCATTTTTCTTCATCTTTGGTGCGGAACAGAAGCTCGGGTACGGACTCGCTGATTAACCAATCATTATTCATAATTTCTTGTTCTAATTGTTGCGGTTTCCAGCTGGAATAGCCGAGGGCTATGATATTGTCTTTTGGGCCGCTGCCATAGGCTATGTCATTTATTATATCTATTGATGATGATACGGCAATGTCGTTATCAATAACAACCGTATCCGGTTTTACATAATCGGTTGAGTGCAAGACAAATCCGCGAATCCGCTCAAGCGGGCCGCCTTGATGCAAGTCTATTCTTAAGGGCGGAATGCCGTGAGACAAGGGTATTTGTCCGGCTAAATCCGCAAATGAAAATTCTTCTATTTTTTTATTGATGATAAAGCCCATGGCGCCTTCGTGGCTATGGGAACAAATATATACAACTGAACGGGCAAAGTGCTCGTCTTCCAAATATGGAGAGGATATCAGGCATTTGCCGGTCAAATTTCCGTTATCAATTTTGAACATTTTCTGCCTCGTTTTTAAAAATTCTTTTTGATTCTCCAACATTTGTAGTATATCATAATTTTATAAGATTAAAAACAAATTTTTTTAATATCATGTTTAAAAACGTTAGAAATTTATTTTTTTTGTTGCTTTTTTTGATGGCGTTGCCCGTAGTCGCGACAGCTGAGGTGGCTTCTGAGCGTGGAGGAAAAGTTATTCTTAACCTTGATGAAGCGAATCCTGATGGTGAGGTTAAAGAAGTTTCTTTCCCTCAAGGGATTGCCAATATGGTTGCCATTGGGGCTTATTTTGACAAAGAATATCCCGGAGATATGATTTATTGGGACTTTACCGAAGAAATGCGCAAGTTTTTTCCAAAGCTTGAAGGTAATGAGCTTGATAATCGGGTTATGCTGGTTCGGGATGCGGTGCGGCTTTATCGTTATGGGCGAGATTTATATTATAAAATTAAGCAAAAGCTTTTGGTGCCGGAAGATCCTCCGCTTGTTTATGATGATGACGAGTATGAAAAGAAAGAAAAATACACTTATGTCGAATCTGATGATTTAGTAGTTATTAATGATTTTAAAAAGGTTGTTTCTTACAGTTCTCAAAATAAAGACCTTAAGGCTTATAAGGCCAAGGCTATTCGTGATCAGCTGGCAGATAAAAGTGATACGTCTTCTCCGATTAAAAAAATCAACGATATGTTTGCAAGGCTTAGCTGGAAGGATATTTTCTTTTCAACCGCATATGATAAAGATCCGCTAACTGAAGGAAAAGGTTTGGGCGCTTGGGAAATTAAGGATAATATTTATGTGCGTCTTGAGACAGAATATTCTACTGTTAATCAGCGTTCTTCGCAAAGAGCATTAGTGCATTTTTATCTGCCGAATGACTTGGTGTTGCGTCTTGATGAGCCGTTTACTCCGGCGATTAATTTAAAAGGCGAAAATTTGGAATCTTGGACGGCGTCTTTGCCGGTTTTTGACAGAGTGACTGTCGGAGATAAATCTTATGTCGGGCGAGGGGGACATGTGCCGATTGCTCTAGAGCTTAATTTGAAAGACCCTGAAAAGCCTTTAGATTTAACGGCTCAGATTGATGCCTTTATTTGTTCTGCCGCGGTGTGCAAAAGATGTTCTTTTTCTCCGAAGCTTGTTCTTGAAAGTGGGTTTGGCTATTCGTCTTTGGCTTATAATTATATTTATCAGTCTTTTTTGGCTTTGCCAAAGTCTGAAAACGACGATATTGTTTTACAGTCGCTTTCGGTAGGCGATAATCCGGCAGAGCTGATGCTGAGGATAGAGACGGATGAGAATCCGTCGCAGCTTGATGTTTTTATAGAAGGTGATGATAACCTTGTTTTTCAGGCGCCGAGGCTTAGTGTTTCCGGTGATGTGGTTGATGCCTTTTTGCAAGCGGATAAACCGATTGAAAATCCTTTGGGAAAAAAGTTTGAGGTGACGGTTAAGACACAATCATTTTCCGTTAAAAAAATTATGGAAGTCGGTAAAGTTCCTCCATTGGAAATTTTAGGTTCGAAAATGTCGTTGGGCCTTTTAATAGCAGCTGTATTGGGCGGATTGTTGCTAAACTTTATGCCTTGTGTTTTTCCGGTTTTGGCGCTGAAGCTTATGTCGGTGTTGCGTTTTGGAGAAGGGCAAGAGCAAAAAGTTCGGCGTAATTTCTTATATACATTGCTCGGAATCTGGGCAGGTTTTTCTCTGCTGATTATTTTTCTTATCGGCTTAAAATATTTGGGTGTTGCTTTGGGCTGGGGAATTCAGTTTCAAGAACCTTGGTTCTTAGTTTTAATGACGTTTGCCGTTATGATGTTTTTGCTTTATGTTTTTGGGCTGTTTCAGTTTAGCTTTAATTCTAAAAGCTTTTTTATGCTTAAAAATGAAAAATTGAAGTTTTCTTTAGTTGGCGGACTGATTGTTTTGATGTCGACACCTTGTACTGCTCCTTATCTTGGAACGGTTGTCGGATTTGCTCTCGGGAGCTCTTATGGCGATATTGCTCTCATTCTTTATGCCGTGGCTTTAGGTTTATCTTTGCCTTATTTATTAGTGTATTTTGTTCCAGAGGCAGTTTTATTGTTGCCAAAGCCAGGTGTCTGGATGGTTAAGGTTGAATGGTTGATGAGGCTGATGCTGTTCTTGACTTTAGTATGGCTCTTGTCCATTCTGCATGCGCAAGTTTCTTTAGATGTGTTCGTGCGGATGTGTCTTTATTTGTTTCTGTTTGCTATTGTATTGCTCGGTAGGCACAAGCTGCTTTCTTTGCTGAACAAGTCACCGATGGCAAAGTCTCGGCGCAATAAAAAACATCGAATTTTTTCGATTGTTTCTGCTGTTTTAGCGTTGTTGCTCTGGGGTGGGGCGACACTTGATGTGTCTTCTCATTTTAATTCTTCAGCACAAGAAAAATTGTTGCCTTCTGACAGAGAATTGTTCGACTATCAGCAAATTCATGATTTGCTTGCTCAGGGAAAAACGGTTTTGGTAAAAGTTGATGCGCGTTGGTGTTTGACTTGTCAGTTTAATGATTTTACGGTTTTGAACACCGATTATATTCAAGACAAAATGAAGCGTCTTAATATCGTTTTGATAACGCTTGACTGGACGTCTTATAATCCTGAAATTTTGGAGTTTATGAAAAAATATGGGCGAAGCGGTGTGCCGTTCTATGTTTTGTTTAGCACCAAACTTGCAAACGGAATGGTTTTGCCTGAGATATTGACTGAAAAAGATTTTTCTGCCTTTTTAGAAAGCTATAGCTCTTAGTTTTTGCCTGAGAGGAAGTTTAAGGCTTGGGTACGCGCCAATTTATCGACACGCTCGTTTTCTTCGTGTCCGGCGTGACCTTTTACCCATATCCACTGGATTTGGTGCTTGGCAACTAAACTATCAAGTTCTTGCCATAAATCAATATTTTTGACGGCGCCTTTTTTGTTGGCGGTTTTCCATCCGTTTCGCTTCCAGTTTGGAAGCCACTGATTGATGCCGTCCATAACATAGCGGCTGTCGGTATATAATGTTATGTCACACGAAAATTTCAGCGCTTTAAGAGCTTCGATAACCGCCGTTAGTTCCATGCGATTATTGGTGGTTTCAGCAGCACCGCCGCTGAGCTCTTTTTCTTTATCCTTATGGCGCAAGATAACACCCCAGCCGCCGGCTCCCGGATTGCCTGAGCATGCGCCGTCGGTATAGATTTCGACACGATGCATTTTAGAAATCGCTCCTGAAAAAGTCGTTGAAAAATTCGGTTATCCACAGCATTTCGTCTTCTTCGCCACGAAGTATTTTGGCAACATAAGAACGCAAGGTGTTTTTGTTAATAAAAATTCGGAAATCACGCGGGGCGGCGTCGGCGGCGCCGATAATGCCGTCAAATAAGAAGTCTTCACTGGTATGTTGGCTTAAAATAATTTCGATATTTGCAAATTTAAATGTGCTGCGTGGAGGTAATCTGAGCTCCGGACGTGTAATTAAATTGAGCTGATTATTCATGCCGTGAATTGAATCAACGAGGTTATAGTTGGAAAATCTTACGCGATTGTGTTCACTGCCATAGCTGCCGGTGGTGCAAGATAAATAAAGTTCGCGGGCAATGACGCTGCTTTCGTTGCGGGCATGAATCGAAAAGCTGATGCGGACGTATTTTTCCGGTTCTTTATCTTTTTCATCAGGTAAAATATAAATTTTGTTTTCATTGACGTTTTCTAAAACTTCAATTTTTTTATCGCTGATAATCAGTTCGATATTGGGTTGCGGACGACGTCCAAACATACCGGCAATAACAGCATATGGGGCAGGGACATTATTTGAGCCGGAGCGAATATATATGCTGTTGCCGACAGTGGACATTAACGGTGCAACCTCAGCCTTGGGAATATAAGTTGCGATATAGCCATCGCCGTTTTCATCAATGCTGATAATGTGGTTTCTGACCTTGTTGTGGCTCGGAATGGTGCAGCCTGATATGGCGTTTTCAAGCCAGCTTAAAAAGCGGTGGACGTTTTTGACTTTTATTTTGGCTTTGGCGACATCTCCGATATCGTAGTCTCGGGAGCATTCTACGCCCCAAATAATAACGCCGCCTTCTGAATTGCCAAAACCGGATATGCATTTTGCTAAATTTTTGCGGTCATCACGAGGAAGTGACGTCACGTTTTTTCCTATTCCGGGGGTGGCTTGTTTGAAGTCTAAAAACAGCTCTTCTGCCTGTCGGTTGATGATGTAGTCATCAAGGGCATCTTCTCCGAAATATATGAGCTTTTGAAAAATATCTTCTGCGCGTGACATTTATTTCCTCTATATTTTAAAATTTATATTCTCTTTAGTGATTATAATGCTGCGGATATTAATTTTATTATAACGCTGTTTAAATTTTTCAATCAAATCCGTTACCAGATGTTCAGGCGCGGAAGCTCCTGCACTGATGCCGATATTTTGGTGTTGGGTGACTTCTTGCCAGTTTACTTCTGAGGCGTCATCTATCAAATAAGCCTGCTTGGCGCCGTTTTTTAAAGCCACTTCTTTGAGCTGTTTGGAATTAGAGGAGTTTGGTGAGCCTAATACCAAGATGCAACTGCAGAGCTTGGTCAGCGCTTTAATTGCTTTTTGACGGTTGGTTGTGGCGTAGCAGATGTCTTTTTGCTCCAGACCTTTTATGTTGGGATATTTTTCCTTGAGTGTTTTTATGATTTCTGCCGTGTCATCAACCGACAAAGTTGTTTGTGAGACAAAGCCGATATTTTGGTCGGGAGAAATGGAAAGTTTTTCGGCGTCTTCTTGGGTGCGGATAACATGAATTTTTTTATAATTCGGAATTTGTCCCAGTGTGCCGATTATCTCTGGGTGAGAGGCTTTGCCAATGACGATAATTTCCATTTCTTGATTGGCATATTTTTTGATTTGTCGGTGAACTTTGTCGACCAGAGGACAAGTCGCGTCTATGGTGTTTAGTTCTTTTTCTTTGGCTTCTTGGATAACACTTTGGCTGACGCCGTGAGCTGAGAAAATGGAGGTTGCTCCTTGCGGAATGTCTGAAATTTCTTCAACGAATATGGCGCCTTTGGCTTTAAGGTTTTCAATGACGTGGCGATTATGTACAATCTCATGGCGGACATATATCGGAGCACCGTATTTTTTTAAGGTTTCTTCAACCAAGGAGATGGCGCGTCTGACACCAGCGCAAAAGCCACGAGGTTCTGCCAAAAATAAATTTATTTCGTTTAGTTTATTTTCCATTATTATTTCAGCATCTCCTTAATCTTGTCGTAAGCATAATGTCCTTTGATGTCGCCGACAAGGGCGTAAGTCGGTGTTGAAGAAAAGATGGTTTGGGCCGTTTGCAGGACATCGTCAAGGGTGACGCTTTCTATTCTGTCTACCATTTCTTCTATCGGAAGAACGCGGTTGAAAATCAGCATTTGTCGAGCAATAACTTCCGTATAAGAAGAGCTGCTTTCCAATCCCATAAGCATATGAGCTTTGAGGAGAATTTTGGCTCTTTGGAGTTCTTTTTCGGAGACTTTTTCTTCTCTTATCTTCTTGATTTCATCACAAATGACGGGGAGAAGCTCTTTGAGTTCTTCTTGACCGGTGCCGGCATAAATTCCGAACAAGCCACTGGTAGAATGTGCATTGCTGAAGCTGTAAGTGCTATATACCAGACCTCTTTTTTCTCTTATTTCTTGGAATAATCTTGAGGTTGAGCCGCCACCGAAGATGGAAGAAAATATCGTAGCGGCGTAATAGCGTTTATCATGGTAGTCAAAGCCTTTGAAACCCAGCAAGACATGAGCTTGTTCAATGTCTCTTTCTTCCGTGACATATCCGCCGATATAATTTTGTTGCGGCTTGGTGAAATTGGTTTGTTTACGGAAAGTGTCAAAGCGTTTTTTGACCATGTCAACAAAGGCATTGTGTTCGATATTGCCAACAGCGGCAATGATCATGTTTTCTCCGCCGTAATGTTGCTCGCGATAGCGGTTGAGTGCGGCTGCGTTATAACTCAAGACTTTTTCTTCCGGACCTAAAATTGTGCGGCCGATGGCTTGGTCAGGGAAGGCTTTTTCTTGAAAATAATCAAATATAATGTCGTCCGGTGTATCAATGGTTTGTTTGATTTCTTGTACTACGACATCTCTTTCTTTTATCAGCTCTTGTTCGGGAAAATTAGCATTCAGTACGATGTCGGATAAAACATCTAAGGCCAGTTCGGTGTCGTCTTTGAGCATTTTGGCGTAAAAAGCCGTGAATTCACGCGAGGTGTAGGCATTGGTTTGACCACCGGCGTCTTCAATCTCTGCATCAATCTGAAATGAGGTACGGCTTGGCGTGCCTTTGAACACCATGTGTTCCAATAAATGAGATATGCCGTTTTCTTCTTTTTTTTCATAAGCGGCGCCGGTGTTTACCCAGATGCCGAGTGAGGTTGTTTGAATTTCGGGGCGCGTGCTGGTGACTATTCTGAGACCATTGTTCAGAGTACTGATTTTTGTTTGCATTTATATTAGTCCTGTAATTTTTTATTTTTTTATTTGAATTTCTTTTCTATCCAACTATATTGGGATTGTAATATAACAAAACAATTAGGTCAATCAGGATTTGAAAAATGATTAATGAAACCCCAAAATTTGCCGTTGTTCTTTCGGGATGCGGTGTTTATGACGGATCAGAAATTCATGAAGCCGTTTCTTTGTTGCTGGCTATAGATGATGCCGGTTGTGAGTATCAATGTTTTGCGCCTAATACGTGGCAGGCTCGTACCATTGATCATTTTACGGGAGAATCGACTGCTGTTGCCGGTGATGCCGATAATCGTAATGTGTTAGCCGAATCGGCAAGAATTGCTCGTGGCAATATTCAGGATCTTTCTGAATTTAATCCTCGCGATTTTGATGCCATTATTTTTCCCGGTGGTTTCGGGGCGGCTATGAACTTTTGTGATTTTGGTGTTAAGGGGCCTGAATGCGATGTTAATGTAGAAGTGGAGCGCGCCTTAAAAGAAAGTTTTAATGCTAAAATCGTTATCGGAGCGATGTGTATTGCGCCGGTTGTTTTAGCTCGTGTATTGGGCAAAAAAGGAATCACGGTAACGGTTGGAAGTGATAAAAATATTGCTGCCGGTATTGCTAAAATGGGGGCTAAGCATAAGAATTGTGCGGCTGATGAGGTTTGTGTTGATAAGAAAAGTCTTATTGTGACGGTTCCGGCTTATATGTTGGCAAAATCTATTAAGGAAGTTGGCTGCGGTGCTCGAAATTTGGTTGATGAAATTTTAGAGCTTGTTGCCTAGTTAAAGATATAAAAAAACCTCTCCGAAGAGAGGCTTTTTTATTGAAAAATCTTATTTAGATTTTTTAGCTTTTGCTTTGGTAGCTGTTTTGGTTGTTTTAGCAGAGCTCTTTTTCAAAGCAACAGTCTTTAACGAAGAAGTTTTTACAGTTGCTTTTTTGCTGTTGTTAGCATAAGCAGCAGAGAGCTGATTGATAGCTGCATTCCAATCTTGAAGACTGGTGTTTGCCGGGCAGCCAGCATTTTTCCAAATGTAGTAAGCAGCTTCTTTAATTGCATCTTCGCTAAAGTTGAAATTTTTCATAATTCTATCTCCAAGTTAGGTTTGTATCAAAATCATAAATACAATAACTTGAATATGTTAAAAAAATGTTACTTAAATTAATTTTTTTACATCCTTTGGAGATTTTTTAAGTGTTGCATTTGCAAGGCCTTAGATGCATTGTCAAAATTGCTGGTGGTTATTGTGTTATCATCCGGTTTTACGCCTTGTCCTTTTTCTCCGGCTCTTACTACTAGCTGATTAATTCTTTCAGCATTTTCAGAGCCACCGTTTAATAGGTTTTTGATATGTTTATATTCAGCCGAGTTTGGGCGAATCAGTTGATACATTGTAAAGGCATGAGCGTATCTTTTGGTATTTGTCCCTTGTGCAAATTTGATTTTTCCGGTCTGTGCCAGAGCATCAATTTTATCATACAAGTTTTGAACAGCCTTTTTGCTCTTGAGGTGAATTTCAAGAGATGTGTCATAATAGTCACCTTGTATTTGGGTTCTATTTTCTGATTGTTTTATTTTTTTTGCCTCTTGAGTAAAATCAGCCGTTGCTTCTTGCTTTTGGTGCGAAGTGTCGTTGTTATAATTAGAATAACTGTATGTGCTATAAGGTATTTGTGCCGGTTCTGTGGCCATGTTTGCTAATTTTCCGCCGACAACGGCAGTGGCTGCAACCGAGCCGATGGCTATTGTGGCAAAGTGGTCGTAATAAAACTTTTTAATTCTATGTTTTATTTGTTTGGCGGCAGATTTTATTTTTTCTATTCCCGCAGCAAAAAATGCAGCAAATTTGTTTGGTGATTTTTTCGGCTCTTCAATTATTTGTGCTTTTTTGATTTCTAATGGTTTTGCTCTTTGCGGTGTTTTTTTCTTTAAGTCAAATGCTGCCTCAAATATTTTGTTTCTTTCGTTATTTTCTTTCATTGAATTATATTTTAGCTGGGCGTAGCTTTTTAAGCGTTGCTCCATGTTTTGACGCAGTTTGCTTTGAGGAGAAAGTGTTTTTATGGTTTCAAGTGCTACGACAAATTCTTGAGAAGTCATGCTTCTCATTTCTTTTTTGTTATTTAAAATACTGTTTAAGCTGCCAATGTTTTGTAAGCGTTTTATTCTTTCTTTGGCTAGGGTTATTTTTTTGTTTATGGCATGATGCAATTTTTCAGCCATAAGGCGTTGTTTTTTGTTTGAGGAATAGTGGTAGGCGCTAATTAAGTCGTTAATTAATCCTTCCTCATCGGTATTAATTTCTTTTTCGCCGGAGGCGTATTGATTAAGCAAATCTAAAGTTTGGTTATTGATTGCATCATACATTTCATAATTATGCTTTTTATATCCGAAAGGTACATTCTTTTGTGAACCGATATACATTTTAAGCATTGTTTCGTTTGGTGTTGGCACTTTTTTATTCTCCTATGATAAAATTTTGGAAAATATATCATTTTTGGTTAAATTTGTCAATATGTATTTTGAAATTTTTTTAATTAAAAATGAACTTTTGGTTTGATAGTATCGTTTTAAGTAGTGTGAAAGGAGAGAAATATGGATGATATCTCGCAGCTGATAAAAGAAGCAAAGCCTTTGTATTTTGCTAGAAAACGACGTAATAATCGCATTAAAGCAACGCTAGCGATGCTAGTTTGTACAGCAATGATCGGTTTGTTTGTTCCTAAAAATCAAACTCCGTTTGAATATCAGGATTATTGGTATTCTATTATCAGCACGACAGAGCAGGGGTCTGTTATTGCGGATATGGGTTTGCCAACAGATGAGTTCGGTTTATTGGATGTGGCTTAGATGAAACAGATTATTAATGAAAATAAAAGTTATATTCGAGCCATTATAAAAAAAATTACCGGCTCTTATAATGAAGATTTGGAACAAGATGTTTATATTAAAACATGGCGGAATTTGGATAAGTATAATCCGGAAGGCGGAAAGTTTAAGCAATGGATTTGTGCTGTGACCGTTAATGTTTGTAAGGATTATTTCAAATCGCGCCTTTATAAACAGCAGGCGTCTCAAATTTCGGACGAAGAAGTTGTTGATGCTGAGGTTGCTGCTCCAAAGCAGGAGGAGGTTTTGTCCTCAAAAGAAAGGCAGAAAATTATTTTGAAAGCAGTTGACGCGCTTCCGCGAAAACTGCGGCAAGTTGTTATCTTGTTTGAGTTTGAAGAGCTCAGCTATGAGCAAATTGCCAAAAAGCTCGGGCTTCCGGTTGGAACTGTGCGTTCCAGACTATTTAATGCTCGAAAAGAACTGTCAGAAAAACTTAAATTCTTAAAAGGAGATACAATATGAAAAAAACTTTATTAGCTTTGCTTTGTGCAACGTCTATGTTGGGCGGAATATCTATGAGTTATGCTGCAGAAGATGGTGATATGTTGCCTCCGCCGCCACCGCCGGCCGAAGATGTTTTGCCGCCGCATGATGCTCCGTTGCCTCCGAAAGATGCTCCGCGTCCTCATAAGTTTGATAAAAAAGATATGAAAAAATTTGAGAAAAGAATGGCAGAAAAGCTCAATCTGACAGAAGAGCAAAAAGCTCAGGCTGAAAAGATTAATGAAGAAGGTCGTGAAAAAATGAAGCCATTGATGGAGCAGATGAAAGAAATCCGTAAGCAAATGGATGAAATTCGTCAGGCCAATATGGAACAGTTTGAGGCTATTTTGACACCGGAACAAAAAACCGCGTTCGATAATATGAAAAAGCCTCATCACGATAAGGATTGGAAGGATCGTAAAGATAAAAAGAAAAAACATCATAAAAAGGATTTGAAAGACTAATTTTTATCCGTTCTTTTTGTAGGCGCCGAGTTTAATTCGGCGCCTTTTTTTCGCCACTCTCCCATCTTAAAATAAAAATAGTCTTGTATAATTAATTAAATTATGATATAATCGAGTCGTGAAGGCAAGCGATGAAAGGTAAATATTATGAAAAACTCACGACAAGAGGCGGTATTAACCGCAATATTAGTGGCGGCAGGACTGCTTCCGTTAAGTGCAAAGGCTGATATTTCTTTTTCGAAGTATGGAGAAGAGCTTATCTACACACTTCACACACACCTTACTTCTCCATCTTGGCGCTTGCCTTCTTCTGATGAGATTAAGCTTGCAGCGGTGTGCTTTATTTCTGATACAAAAAATTGTAGTGACGGCATGTTTGGCTATGGTGAGGAAGTTTCCGGCGGTAGTGGTTCCGGTGGAGCGCCTGATTATGATTTGAACGATGCCGAACGCTGCCGCAAAGAAGGTTATTCTTTGACATCTTGTGCCGCGGGAGAAACACCGGAAGGCTTTTGTATTTATAACAGCAA
>CALXTD010000034.1 GCA_944391315.1 uncultured Alphaproteobacteria bacterium
CCTTTTAAATGTACTTATGAAGCATGCTCAAATCGTTACTACAAGTCCGGATGTCAGTCCGGTTACGACTGGAACGCTTCCGCCCAAACCTGCACCCCGCAATGCGCAAGTACTTATAAATATACTTGTACCGGTGCAAACCAAACCGGCGGAAGCGGTACGGCTTGTGGCGGAAAATATACGGCTTGTACTTGTTTAAGTGGTTATAACTGGAGCAGCGGCACTTGTAAGAAATGTCCAAGTGCCTATCAATATAGCTGTACCGGCACCGGCTATGCTGGCGGCAGCGGCGCTTCTTGTGGTGGTTTATATACGTCTTGCACATGTGCTAGTGGCTATGAGAGGGAAGGAGATATTTGCCAGGCTTGTCCAAGTTCTTATAAATATACATGTACCGGAACAGGTTATGTCGGTGGCATAGGCACTGCCTGTGGAGGAATATATACATCTTGTACTTGCATTAAGGGCTATGAATGGCGCAGTGGTTATTGCAAGGAATGTTCAAGTGCTTATCGATTTTACTGTATCGGAACAGGTTATGCCAGTGGTGGTGATGATGCTTGCGGTAAAAAATATACGTCTTGCACTTGTTCTAGCGGATATTTTTGGAGTAAGGAATCTTGTGCAGAAGAAAATGCTTGTATGAAAGGTTCTCAACTTGGCTATATTCTTAATAGCGATATGACAGTCACCGCGTCAAAACAAAGTGGAAAAACACCAATCGGCGTTGTTGTTTGCTCTTATGCCGGTGGTGGTGGACAGGCGATGGCGCTGGATTCGATAGGAAGCTATAAGTGGGGATCGAATAAAGTAAATATCTCGACATTACCAAACTTATCACGATCTCAAGCTTCACGAGACATTGCAAGTTGCGGGAATACAGTAAAAATAATTGCGGCAGGAGATAAGAGTACGTATCCAGCAGCATGGGCTGCGCATGAGTATAAAACAGCGGGAACAGAAGCAGGAGATTGGTGCTTACCGGCGGGTGGCGTATTTAGTTCTTATTTTACTAACCAGAATGTTATAAATGCAGGTTTCAGTCAAGCCGGTGGAACACAATCCTCATCAGGCGTTTGGTCGTCATCCGAATACGATTACTACTACGTAATGACCCAAAGTATTTACGCTTCTTACGGTTTAGCATTCGAAGACAGAACTTACAGGAGCGAGGTCCGCCCCGTTATTGGTTTCTGCAAAGCGGGATATGAGTATGATAAATCAACGGATAGTTGTAAAGCATGCAGTAGCTCTTATAAATATACTTGTACGGGCTCAAATCAAACCGGAGGCAGTGGAACAGCCTGTGGCGGAAAATATACGGCTTGAACTTGCGCTAGCGGATATAAGTGGAGTGCTGGTAGTTGTGTTCGATATTGTGACTATCATTATTCTAACAAAAAATATTGCACAAGTTACTCTTCTTCTGATACTTGCTATAATGGAAGCATGACTTTGTATAGATGTTATGAATGCACATCTGACGCCATAACCTGTAGTACTGCATACGATTATGTCGTATGTATCCCAAATGTACCCCAGTACATTTGTCCAGGGCCATTTTAATATTACTTACAACAAAAAGCGGCGCCTTAAACGCCGCTTTTTGACTGCCTCCCTTTTGCCTCTCTCTGATTTAGGCAGCAGAACCTTTCTTGAGCTTTTGCCGTCCAACAATGGCACTGATATGATCAAACTCTTCAAATGAATGATAAGCATAATCAAAACTTTTTGCCTCGCAGTCATAAAAGACCTTGTTTGCCATCAGCTCTATTGCTTTATCAATCCGCTTAAACGCGGCATTATAGTCATTATCAAAATCGTTTTTGGTTTTTTGCCGAACAATATCACGATAAGCCGCAATAACTTTGGCTGTCTGATCAGCAGAATCAGCATAGCCCTTAGATTCAAAATCATTCATAATCTGGGCTGTTGTCTGATAAAAACATTTGTTGGTTAAAATGCTTCTTTGCTTTTTGTTACTGCCGTCAATAATCATGATATCACTCGCATAACCCCCTTATAAGAAGTCGTCTATCACAAAAAAAATAAAAGCACAAGTACTTTTTTAGTAATTTTTGTCTAAATCTTGATTTAATCGCAGATTTCTGCCTCATAAGCATTAACGATTTGCGTATCTTCTTCTTTTTCGCTGCGTGTAATTTCGCAAATCAAAAGCTTGTCAGCATCGGCCAAACTGTCAAAAATATCATCGCCGATATCATTTAAGACAATTTCATCATTGTCATTGCGGTGCAACACAGCAGAATTGTCGTCCGGATAAAGGGTGATTTTCGGATTCTCGGGAGCACCGTCTCTTTGATAAAGAAGGAGCAGTACCTCATCTTCATCATTGACAACAAAGTCAAAAACCTCAAAATCATTTTCATTGCTCATCAAAAACAACCTCCAAAATTCAACAATTGGGCATATCCTATCAAAAAAAGCTTTACAATCCGTTAGCAATAAGCAATAAATTATAAAAACCAAAGAAACCGCCATGAGAATATTAATAGACCGCTTTATAGAATTACTAAAATGGCCGGCTGCCGTTTTTATGTTAGCATCCCTGCCGGCGCTCATAAAATCGTTTCATGCATTTCAGTTCATGACATGGAAAAACCTTGCTTTGGCAGTAGGGTTGTGGATGTTTTTTTTATCAAAAAGCATGTCCGATGCCGGAGTAAAGGCCAATATTCAGATAATTGCTCATGAAGCAACCCATGCGTTTTTTGCTTTTTTAACATTTCACAAAGTCACGCATATCAGCATTGCCAGCGACAACTCCGGTGGCGAGATGTCTTTTAAGGGCAAAGGCAACTGGTTGATAATAATCGGGCCATATTTCTTTCCGTTATTTTGTTTTTTCTGTATGATTGGAATATGGGTTTACACCTGGTTTGCTCCGATGAACATAATCTTAAACGGTATATTGGGTTATTTTTTAGGATGGCATATAGACGCGGTAGCTTCACAAATTCATGAAAAACAAACTGATTTGCCCAAAGTAGGCTATCGCTTTTGTGTGATGTTTTTACCTGGGGCAAATCTGTGGATGTTGGGATCTGTTATGGCCTTTAACAGCCGCGGCTGGGAGGGTGTGTTTATCTATCAGCGTTTTGTAAATTATCTAAATGCCAAAAACTTCGACTTTGCCGTTAATTTTATATTCGGTTTACTTTAAGCTATCGGATTTTTTGGTAGATAGATGGTAAAGGTTGTGCCGCTATAGTTATTTGAAGTGACGGTGATATTTCCATGATGGCGGATAATAATTTGTTTGGCGATAGACAAGCCGAGCCCAGTGCCTTTGATGTTTAAGTCTTTGTGTTCCTGCATACGATAAAAACGCTCGGTTAACCGAGCCAAATTTTCCGGAGAAATTTTTGGTCCTTTGTTGTTTATTGAGATAGCCAAAGCCGGCCCTTCTGCCACGGTAATACTTTTTGAAGGTGGAATGGCATCAACATTCTGAACCTTAATTGAAACATTGCTTTTGCTCAGACCATATTTTATGGCATTATCAGTCAAGTTCTGAATAATTTGCTTAACCTGATGGCTGTCGGCCACGATTTTTCCAACATTGTCATCAATTGAGGGAACAATAATAATATCACGCTCTTGAGCTTTGATATCAAGGGCTTGTTTGACCTCTGTAATAATCTTTCTGATATCGACGACTTCTGAGGGCTTTTCATCTTGAGAAAGTTCTATTTTTGAGAGAGAAAGCAAGTTTTCAATCAGGGCAGACATATATTCTGTTTGGTCCTGCATGATTTTCAAAAATTTTTCGCGCGCATCTGGGTCGTCTTTGGCCGAGGTTAATAGTGTTTCGATAAAACCGGAGATAATGGCCAAAGGCGTGCGCAACTCATGGCTGGCATTGGCCACAAAGTCAGACTGCATTTTTTCGATTCTCAAAGACTTTGTCATATCATAGAGTGAGATAACGGCAACCGCGCGCCCTTTAGACTGCCATGGCAGTGCTTTTATGTGAGCATAGAGCTTTTGTTGTTTGGGCTTTTGAATATAAAAAATAAGGTTTTCGGATTCACTTTCTTTTTTCAAAACCCGTGAAGCCGCCTCAATAAAGTTGTTTGAATCAAAAATATTTTCAACATTTTTATCGGTAATATTGTTTCCGAGCAAGTTTCTTGACGAGAGGTTCGCTCCCAGAATATTTCCCGAGCGGTCAACCATCATAATCGGATCGGGCAGGGTGTCCAAAACGGCGGCATCAGAAATACTTTGCGCCTCAAGGTCATCAGCTTTTTGTGCCCAAAACCGATGCATGGCATTAACCGCCTGCACAATTTCTTGTGTTTCTTTTTCAGAAAGCTTCATGCCGCTGTCATTAATGTCGCCACCGCTGGCCAAAGAAGAAACATATCGCCGCAACTGTTGGAGTTCTAAGGTAACGGGTAAAAGCAAAACCAGATTAAACGAAACGATTGCCGCATAAGAAAAAACGGCAAGCCACGGCGAGATGATATTAAACACCCCTAAAAATCCAAGCACAAAAGCCGACGGAACAGAGAGTATCAACACGCGGTCGATAAAACGATTGTTCTTTTCAATATTCAACCAAGAGCGTTTAAATTTTAAGTGCATATTATTCCCACCGAGATTAAAAAAACTGGACTCATCTTTGAAATAGATTATTATAAAAGAAGTTTAAATTAGTTTAAGTTTTAGAGAAGAAATGACAGAAAAAACAAACGCAACCGTAACGCCGATGATGGCGCAGTATTTAGAGATAAAAAGCCAGCACAAAGACTACTTGTTGTTTTATCGCATGGGCGATTTTTATGAGATGTTTTTTGATGATGCGGTAACCGCCTCAAAAGCGCTGGATATTGCCTTGACCAAAAGAGGTCATCTGGATGGGGCCGAGGTCCCTATGTGCGGTGTTCCTTTTCATGCTTATGAGAGTTATCTGGCAAGACTGATTAAGCAAGGCTACAAGGTTGCGATTTGTGAGCAGACCGAAGACCCCAAAGAAGCCAAGAAGCGTGGAGCAAAATCTGTTGTTCGACGTGAGGTTATAAGACTAGTAACTGCCGGAACTTTAACCGAAGACACACTTCTCGATTCTAAAAAGAACAATTTTATGATAAGCTTCTGCCGTCAGGGAGATGGCTTGGGTTTGTCATGGGTTGATGTTTCGACCGGAGATTTTTATACGCAGTATCTTTCACTAAAAACCAAGCCGGAAGAACAAGTTGTCAGCTCAGTTTTAGCAAGACTGTCACCGGTTGAAATCATTGTTTCGGACACCCAGCTGCAAAGCCCAAAACTGTTTGAGGTTTTTAATGAGTACCGTGAAAAGTTAACAGTTTTGCCGCAGGCGCGCTTTAATCTGGAAAATGCCAAAAAACGCCTGCAAGATGCCTTTGAGGTAAACACGCTGGATTCGTTCGGCAGTTTTGAAAAAGCAGAGATTTCGGCCGCCGGTATTTTGGTCGACTATATTGAGAATACCCAAAAAGGCAAGCTCCCTCGCATTGAAAAACCGATAAAGCTTTATGAAAATAATGTCATGGAGATAGATGGCGCAACGCGGCGGAGCTTAGAGTTACTGGAGTCAGCCTCAGGCGATAAAGGCGCAAGCTTGTTGAGCGTTATGGATAGAACAATAACCGGCGCTGCCGGAAGATTGCTTGCCTCACGTATAGCCTCACCGCTGTTAGATATTGCCGAGATAAACAACCGCTTGGATATTGTCACATACTTTGTTGAAAATGAGAGAACCCGCAGTGATTTCAGAGAGCTTCTGCGCGGTTGCCCCGATGTTGAAAGAGCCGTCAGCCGCTTGAGCTTAGGGCGCGGTGGCCCGAGGGACTTGGCAGCGATTCGCTTTGCCTTGGAAGTTGTGCCAAAGGTCAAAAATCTGCTGTTTAAAATGTGCTCTAATCCTCAGACCGAGATTATTGATAACTGCCCCGAGGCGGTAAAATCTTTGGCCAAAAAACTCGGCTATCATGACCGCTTGGTTGCCCACTTGGCCGAGGCTTTGGAAGAAGATTTGCCGCTATTGGCACGTGACGGCGGCTTTATCCGCAGCGGCTATCATGCCGGCTTGGATGAGGTCAGAAGCTTAAAAGAAGACAGCCACAAGCTGATTGTGTCGCTGCAAAATAAATATGCCGAAGTCACGGGAATTAGCAACCTGAAGATAAAATATAATAATGTAATTGGCTATTTTATTGAGGTTCAGAGCAAATATGCGACTGAAATGCTTGAGAATAAGGAATTTATTCACCGCCAGTCTGTTTTGAATGCCGCCCGTTTTACCACGGTTGAGTTAACCGAATTAGAGAACAAGATTCGCGGCGCAGCAGATAAGGCCTTAGCTTTAGAGCAAGAACTCTTTGCCTCACTGGTTGAAGAGGTGATGATTGAAGCCGAAGACATTTCCAGAACATCAAAGGCGCTGGCCGAGCTGGACTTAGGTGCTGCTTTGGCTGATTTGGCGGTTGAGAAAAATTATTGCCGTCCGATTGTGGATGAGAGCTTGTGCTTTGAAATTGAGGACGGGCGCCATCCGGTGGTTGAAGCCGCAATTGAAAAAGAACACGATTCGGCTTTTGTCGGCAATGATTGCAAATTAGGCGAAGATGAGTCGATGATATGGCTGATAACCGGTCCGAATATGGCCGGTAAGTCAACCTTTTTAAGGCAAAACGCCTTGATTGCGGTCATGGCGCAAATGGGCTCTTATGTGCCTTGCCGCTCGGCCAAAATCGGTGTGATAAACAAGCTGTTTTCACGCGTTGGTGCCTCTGATGATTTAGCCCGCGGTCGTTCGACTTTTATGGTTGAAATGGTTGAAACCGCCGGCATATTAAATCAGGCTGACGAACGTTCCTTTGTTATTTTGGACGAGATTGGCCGTGGCACCGCCACTTTTGACGGCTTGTCGATTGCTTGGGCGGTGGTAGAGCATTTGCATGAGGTTAATAAATGCCGCGCTTTGTTTGCCACCCATTATCACGAGTTGACCAGCCTTGTAAGCAAGCTGCCCAAGATGTCGCTCCATTGTATGAAGATTAAGGAATATAACGGCAATGTTGTGTTTTTGCACGAGGTGATTGAAGGCGCAGCGGACAGAAGCTATGGTATTCACGTTGCCAAGCTGGCCGGCTTGCCGCGAGTTGTATTAAAGCGTGCGTCTGAAGTTTTGGATTATCTTGAAAAAGAGGGCAAAAGCAGCAGTATCCGAGAGTTGGTTGATGACTTACCCTTGTTTGCGGTTGCCAAAGCCCAAGCCGCGGAAGAAGAAGCCCGTGTTGAGGCCAGCGAACGCTTGTCGCCTTTAATCGAACTGATTAACGGCATAAATCCCGATGATTTATCCCCGCGAGAGGCGCTGGATAAGCTTTATGAAATCAAGGCGAAGGCTAATAATATAAGATAATTCAATAAAAACAATAACCTACATAATGGTAAAATAATACCATTAAATAAAATATTGAAAAATAATGCAATTTTTATATTGACAACGCAAAATCTTTCAGTATATTAGGCAGTGAATTTAACCTTTAACAAAGAAGTGAGTTACAATGAACACATATGCAACAAAACCGAGCGACATTGAAAGAAAGTGGTATGTCGTAGATGCAGAGGGTGTTGTCTTGGGACGTTTGGCGGCTAAAGTTGCCAGCCTTCTCCGCGGCAAGCACAAACCCTGCTTTGTTCCGAATTTGGACTGCGGCGACTATGTCGTTGTTATCAATGCCGACAAAGTAAAATTGACCGGTAAAAAATTGACCGACAAGAAATATTTCAAACACACCGGCTGGATTGGCGGTATCAAAGAAACCACCGCTGGCAAGATTTTGAACGGCCGTTTTCCGGAAAGAGTTATCGAAAAGGCTGTTGAACGCATGATTTCTCGCAATCCGCTTGGCCGCAAACAAATGACCAAGTTGAGAGTATATGCCGGCTCAGAAAATCCGCATGCCGCTCAAAACCCGATTGTTTTGGACATGGCTGCTTTGAATAACAAGAATAAGAGGAGCGCATTATAATGGCTGAAAAGATTGAATCATTGAAGGATATTAAGGCAGCAACCAGCGCTGCTCCTGCAGAAGTAAAAGTCCGCAAGTCTGTAAAAGACAAGCAAGGTCGTTCTTATGCAACCGGTAAGAGAAAAGACGCCGTTGCTCGCGTATGGATTAAGCCGGGAAAAGGCAATATCACCATTAACGATAAATCAATTGACGAATATTTTGCTCGTCCGGTTTTGAAGATGATTATTGCTCAACCGTTTGAAATCACCAACCGCGTTAACGAATTTGACGTTGTCTGCACAGTAAAAGGCGGCGGTTTGTCTGGCCAAGCCGGTGCAATCAAACACGGTATTTCAATTGCTTTGAATGAATATGAACCGGAATTGAGAACTGTCTTGAAAAAGGCTGGCTTCTTGACCCGCGATGACCGTGTTGTTGAACGTAAGAAATACGGTAAAGCTAAAGCTCGCCGTTCTTACCAATTCTCTAAACGTTAATTGGTATCAAGAAAATATCAAATATTTTCAATGGGTTGCAATCTCTTGCAACCCATTTTTCGTCTTCACATAATATTCACATATCCCTTGACAATCCTGAATTACCAATTTACCATTTTCACAAATTCTTCACAGTTTTAGCGATTTTTTTGAAGGCAAAATGGACGGTAATTTTTACACAGAAACATCTACATATAGAGATGGACGAATACTTATATATAAACGTCCACACTCTAAAAATTTCCAATGTCGATTAAGAGTGGAAGGGATTAAAGATTATATCATCAAATCTTGCAAGACATCCAATCAGGGTAAAGCTTTTATAGTTACTAAACTTGAAACTTATAAGCATAGAACAGCCTTTCTTTGCATAAATTTTGCACAGATTTATAGATAATATAGATAAAACCTTAAAATAAGTCAATAAATACTTTATTTTATCGCTCAAAAGTCATTTTAGAAAATGACCAATATTGGTAAAAATCTAAAATAGAAGCAGGAATTTTTTACATAACCTTTATCTACAAAAATTAAACTACGCAAAAATTGCGGATATTAATACACTTATTCTCCGCAAGTTAAAATATAATGTGTACTGCGGCCACTTCCTTGTTGTTCTAATATTCTATATTCTACAAGCTGTTTAATGGAGCGGCTTGCCGTATCTTGCGAGCATTTACATATTTTAGCCCATTTGCTTGATGTCAGATTACCCTCAAAACCATCAAAAAGCATATTAATCATCTTTTTCTGATTTTCATCTAATGGAAATTTATTAAATTCCATCCAATGCTCGGCTTTAGCTATAATCTTACCAACCATTGTTTCCGAAGTTTCTAATGCTTGTAACATTGTTTCTAAAAACCATTTTATCCAACTTGTAACATCAAGCGTTCCTTTTTGTGTGTTTTCCAATACCTTATAGTATTCATTTTTTTGTTTTTGGATTTGAGCTGACATACTGTAAAATCTGTAAGATGATTTTTCTGCTTTTGCCAGCATAAACTCTGTAACAGCTCGTGCAATACGCCCGTTGCCGTCTTCAAACGGATGAATTGTTATAAACCATAAATGACTTATAGCGGCTTTAATCAAAAGATTAGTGTCATCAGCATTATTAATCCATCCAAAAAATTCATCCATGTATTTTTTTATAAGAGAAGCCTTAGGGGCTTCATAATAGACAATTTCCCGTCCTTTGTTATGGGAAACAACTTGCATCGGCCCTTCTTTATCATCTCTATAACAAGCAGTTTTTATTTTATACATTCCACTGTATCCCGTAGGAAACAATGCAGCATGCCAGCCACACAATCTTTCATAGGTTAAGGAATTTTCAAAATTATGTGTTGCATCAATCATAATTTCAACCACCCCATCAACATGATGACTGCTGTTGACAGATTTCTCATTATGTATGTTTAATCTTCTGGCAATAGAAGAACGAACTTCGTCTTTATTTAACAACTCCCCCTCAATCTCGCTTGATTTGGTTATCTCTTCGGTCAAGTTGTTCAAAAGAGCTTCTTGTCTGAAATCAAAACCAAGACTTTGCATTTTACCAAGCAGTTGTCCTTGTTTGAAGGATACTTTTGTTATAATCTCAAAAAGCTCATCATTATTCCAAATAAAGTCTGGCCAATTATTTTGTTCATAAATATACATCACAAATCTCCGCAAATTATGCGGATATTATAACTCTTATTCTCCGCAAAAGTCAATGAGAAAATATCGTCTCACTTCTCATAATATTAACAATCTTCGTCAACCCTTAGCTTAATTCCCAGCATATCCAAAACATATAAAACCTTGCCAATCTGACAGGTTTCCTTGCCTGCTTCCAAATCAACAATAAAACGCACGCCCACATTGCACAACCCTGCCACTGTGGTTGGGTTAGTTTTTGTTCCTTACGTTTCTTTTTTATAATATCAGCCAAATCTTTTGTTTTCATAAATTTCCTCATTAGTAAATTTTTATCATAAAGAAAACCTTTTGAATAAAAAATTTCCCTATCGGTAAATTCTCCAAACGTTAATCGTTTGAGCTTAAGATTAAGTTATCAAAATGGGCTGCAAATTTGCACCTCTTTTTTTTGTGCGCAAAAATTAAAGATTGAAAAAATAAAAATTTATGCTATAAAGAAAGACCAATTTTTTATTATTAACTCAATTATTTTTATTTATTATGAGAAAGGTTCAAATATTTATGCTCTCTTTGATAATGGTATTATCGGGAGCATCGCTCAAAGCGCAAGCAGTCCATGAAATAGAATTTCCGGACTATGACTACAAAACCAGTAGTATTTTAGTCACACCGAATTCTGCCGGAAAAGTCGTTGATGTTGGCGATGGTTATTTTAGTCTTTTGCTTGATTTCGATACCGAAACTTTAGAGCTTGGTCGAATAGATAAAAAGGGCATAACCACGCTAGCCACAATGAAAAAAAATGAAGATGAATTCACCTATGTTCCACAGAAGAAGGAAAAGTTTGTAGACTACTATATTCGAAAAAACGAGTTTACGATTCTGACGCATTACTGGGAGAAGCGGCGCAAAGGCTTTGGCTATAGCCGCGTTATTCGGGTTGTTGTCAGCGAGAATGATCCGTTAATGGGCCGCAATATTGAAGTTTATTGCGATTCAAAGCGAATTTTGGTGCATAAATGGGACTAAGAAAAGAGCGGGGACGGCAACGCCCTCGCTTTTTGTAACAAGAAAACTACCGGCTAGGCCGGTAGTTCCAAAGAGCTTATAGCTTTACAGATAAAAAACTCCTTT
>CALXTD010000035.1 GCA_944391315.1 uncultured Alphaproteobacteria bacterium
ACCGATTGAAAGTTTCTTCGGGCATATGAAGGACGAAATCGATCTCAAATCATGCCAAACCTTTGAAGAAGTAAAGTTTAAAGTTGAAAATTATATCTATTATTATAATAATGAACGTTGTCAGTGGAGCTTAAACAAAATGACACCGGCTCAACGCCGATGCCATTTGCTTAATCCTCCCGCTTGACTTACACCCCTCAGGGGATTTCTTTTTTATTTCCACTTTTCAGGGTACAGATCATTTTGTTTGAGGGGATTTTTGTTATTTTTATGATTTTTTATTCATTCAGCAAAGCATAAACTTCATCTTCGCTTTTTGCATGGCGCAATTTTTCGCAGCTGTTTTCATCTTTTAACAGGCGAGAGATTTGTGCCAGGGCGGTTAAGTGGTCGGCGCCACTAGAATCCGGTGACAAAAGCATGAAAACCAGGTCTATCGGCTTGTTATCGATAGCTTTATAATTCATCGGAGATGAAAGTCTCATGAAAATGCCGTGAATCTTATCAAGATTTTCTAAGCGAGCATGGGGAAGAGCCGTGCCGCCGCCAAATCCGGTTGTCCCTAAATTTTCACGTTCAAGCAGGGCGTCAAAAATCGTACGGTCATCAATGCCGCATAATTCGGAAGCTTTTTGAGCCAATTCTTGCAGAAGTTGGCGCTTGCTTCCGGCTTTGACGTCCAGATAAATGCTTTTGGGGTCTATAATATTAGCGATTTTCATTTTATGAACCCTTCGCCTTATGCTTTGGGCTCAACCCAGCCGATATTGCCGTCTTTGCGGCGATAAACCATGCTGATGTGGTTATTAGCGCTGTTTTTGAACAAAATGGCGCATTCATCAGCCAAGTCCATTCTCATAACGGCTTCGCTAACCGTGCAGACAGGAATATTTGCTTCTGTTTCTGCAATGGTTAAAGGAGCATCTTCGTTAATGTCGAGCTCTTCGTCTTTTTCAATCAGCGGGAAAATTGCCTGATGTGCAATTTCGGCTTCTTCCAAGCCGGCTTTGCCTTTGTGGTCGTTTAATTTGTTTTTGTGGCGACGCAGGCGGGTAGCAATGTGCTGGTTGGCCGAATCAAACGCAGAGTAAGGATCGGCACAGGCTTCGCTTGAACCTTTTAATACAATATTTTTCGCAGGGTGTACGGTAACTTCTGCTAAGAATTCTTCGCCTTCTTTTGAAAAAGCGACCGTGCAGCTTATCGGTGCCGGAAAGTATTTGTTGACGGAATTCATAATTCCTTCTTCAACATGTTTGCGCAGTCTGTCACCAATGTCTACTTGTTTTCCTGTTAATGAAATTTGCATGTTTTTTTCCTTACATTAATTAATAAAAATCTTTCTTATTTTAGTGTTCCGAATCTATCTCATTTTTCTGAAAATAGCAAGCTTATTTTTGTTTTATATTTTTCGTTTTTCGCGTTTGCGCTCCGAGGATGGGGCTATTTTCATGCTTTCGCGGTATTTTGCAACGGTTCTGCGGGCAACTTTTAGGCCTTCACGGACCAAAAGCTCGGATATTTTATCATCAGACAAGACTTTTTTGGGGTCTTCGTTTTCTATCATTTGTTTGATTTTGTGCTTGATGGCGGTTGTTGATTGGTTTTCATCTCCGCTATAACTGCCGGCAGCGGCCGAGAAAAAATATTTTAGTTCAAAAATACCGAGCGGGGTGTGCATATATTTATTAACCGTGGCACGGCTGACAGTGCTTTCGTGCAGTTCAACGGCATCTGCGATGTCTTTTAAGGCCATGGGTTTTAGCCCTTCAATGCCTTTTTCGAAGAAGTCTCGTTGTGATTTTACGATTTCTTCACTAATGCGGAGAATCGTGTCGGCACGCTGATGGAGGGCGCGGATTAAAAAGTTTGCACTGCTGCTTTGATTTTTGATATATCTTTTGGCTTCTTTATTTTTTTCGCTCAGGGTTTTTATTTCTTTATAATAACGCTGGTCAATCAAGATACGTGGCAGCGAGCGGCTGTTAAGTTCGACGATGTATTCGCCATATTTGTTGCGGCGCACAAAAACATCGGGAATGACATAGTCAGTTGTTTTGGTATCATATTCTAAAGCCGGTTTGGGATTGGTCGATTTGATATCGGCAATCATTTCTTTTAAGTCTTCGTCACTAATGTTTAGTTTTTTTTGCAGCTGTTTATATTCTCTTTTGGCGAGCAAGTCGAGGTTTTGTAAGAGCTCTTGCATTTTGATGTCAAGTCGGTCTTTATCTTTGAGCTGCAAGGCAATGCATTCGCTCAGATTTTCAGCAAAAATGCCGGAGGGCTCCAGTTCTTTTAATTTTTCAAGAACTTGTTTTATGTTGTTTTCTTGGGTATGCAGAATGGCTGCGATTTTTTTTGTGTCGCCTCTGAAATAGCCGCTTTCATCCAGAAAGCTCATCAGGCGAAAAGCTATTAATTTTTCTTTGGGAGATGAAAAAGTGATTTCTATTTGTTCACTCAAGTGTTGGAACAAGGTTTTGGGCGATGAGAGTTTTTGCTCAAAAAAGTCGTAGTCTTCTTCGGTGGAATTTCTTCTGTCTTTGCTTTTGGCGTAGTCTTGCCAATCATAGTCGTTTGCGGTTTCATAGCCTTCACGGTCAGAGCCTGAGTCATCAAAAGTGTTGTCTATGTCAAGGTCAGGCGAGGTTTCATCCGTTGTTTCAGCGGACGAATCGTAATCATCTATGGTTTGTTCTTTAGTGTTATCTTGGGCAAGAAAGTCTTCTTCTCTTTCAAGCAAGGGATTGGAGGCGAGTTCTTGTTCTATCACGCTGCTGAGCTCAAGATTAGACATCTGTAACAGGTTTATGGCCTGTTTCAGCTGCGGCGTCATCAAGAGTGACTGCGATTGTTTTATTTCTAATTTAGGCGTGATAGCCATTCTATACGCGGCTCCCCTAAATTTGATTACATTGAGAAATTATCGCCCAGATAAACTTTGCGGACTTCTTTGCTGGCAACGATTTCGGACGGAACACCTTCCATTAATACCGAGCCTCCATGCAAAATATAAGCACGGTCGATAATGTCTAAGGTTTCACGCACATTGTGGTCGGTGATTAAAACGCCGAGGCCTCGGTTTTTGAGTTGTGATACCAAAGTTCTTATCTCTCCAACGGCAATCGGGTCAATACCGGCCAAAGGTTCATCAAGCAAGATGAAGTTTGGTTGGCTGGCCAAAGCACGCGCGATTTCCAAGCGGCGGCGTTCTCCGCCGGATAAGGCTATGGCAGGCGATTTTCTTAAATGGGCAATCGAAAACTCTGAGAGCAGCTGCTCTAACATGTTTTCTTGCTCGCTGATATCGTCCGTTACAATCTCAAGAATAGCTTTGATGTTTTCTTCTACGGTTAAAGAACGGAAAATGGAGGCTTCTTGCGGAAGATAGCCGATACCCATGCGGGCGCGGCGATACATCGGCATATTGGTTATATCTTTGCCGTCAATATGGACATCACCATAATCCGGCGTGATTAAGCCTGTTACGCAATAAAAACAAGTGGTTTTGCCGGCGCCGTTGGGGCCTAATAAGCCAACGGCTTCTCCTCTTTTTACGTGGAGAGATACATTGCGCAGAACCGGTCTGTTTTTATATTTTTTTCCGATATTAAAAACTTCAAGTGTTGATACGGCAGAATTATTCAGCATGGTTGTTTTTCTCCTTGTCGTCTGAGGCATTTATTTTCTTTTGGCTGCTTTGGCGGAAGATGCCTGAGACGCGGCTTCCGTTTTCTCCGGCAAGCATGCGGCTGATGCCGGTATTTAAATCTGTTTCGGCATAGTTACCGCGCAGAATGCTGCCATCCTGATTGATGACTACATCTTCGTAAAGTTTTACTTTGCCTTCTTTGGGTAAATAAATTCCTCTTTTGGAAGTGGCTGTTGCCTGAGGTGTTGTGATTTTTACATTGCCGGCGATGTTGACTTTATTCATCGCGAGGTTGCCTTGTTTATCTTTTTCAAAGTAGCTAATCATTTCATCTGATTGGACTTTGTTTTGCTTATTATAGGCGGTTACGTTGCCATAAGCCGTGGCTTTTGCCTCTTTAGGGTAATAAATAATTTTGTCTTCTGCGGTGATGATATCGCCGTTTTGATTAACAATCTTGGCCGGTTTTCCGGTTAATGTCACTTCTTCTTTGCTAAGGTCATAATCCATTGTGTCGCCAAATGCTTTGGAATTTTGGGCAAAGGCTTTGACATTGCCTTGGGCGTGAAGTGTTTTGAAAGTGGTTTTGCCGTTTTTATCTTCATCGTAAAAAGCAGTTAATGTATCTGCATTTATGGTGTTTCCGTCTTTTTTTGCAACAGCATTACCAACGGCTACTAATTTTTTTTCGTTTTGATGAAGTTCAACTTGTTTATCTGCAAAGACTTCCAAGTCCTGACTTTGTGCCGGAGTGGTGCTTAGAAGAAGTAGGCTTAGTAAAAGTACTGTTGCGTTTTTCATTTGTTACCCTTTAGTTGTTCTTCTTTTATTATAATATGGGTCTTGCCGGTGAAAATTAACAGGTTTTGGTTTTTATAAAATTTGAATCCTTGAGAATCTATTTGTCCGGCAGCACCTTCTCCATGGGTGGGCGTGGTACTGAGGCCGAAGTTTTTTTGGAAGTCATATTCCATAGCTTCGGTAGTGGCGGTATAGCCTTCGCTATATGTCATTTTAACATTTTGCTCAAGTTTGAGCGTGTTTTTGTTTTGGTCATAATAGCCGGTGGGGGCTTCAATGTTATACCAAGGCCCTTTCAATGTGGGGATTTTTCCTTTAGGATTGCTGAGCTTAATCAGCTTTGACCCTGGGGCTGTTTCATCAATATTATCGGCGTTGAATTCGTTTACCTTATTATCTTTGTCGGTAATGAAGAGTTCTGAGCTCTCAACATGAAGTTTTTCAAGCTCTCCTTGTTTGGGCAGTGTAATGTCTAACCCAAAGCTCTCTTCTGATTGTTTGGCATGGGGAATGATAATCAACAGACCAAACAAAATGGCAGCGATGCTTGGAAATAGCAATTCTATACTTTTTATTAGTTCATGGCGACGGTCAAGTTCGGGGCTCTTGCTTTCTTTCTTGAGCCCCGTATTGGCAAAGTACGAATCGATGTCTTTATTATTTTCCACTGTTTTATGCTACTCCGGATTTTAGGCAATCATGCATGTGGATAATGCCTATCGGAAGTTTATTGTCAACGATAAATAACTGAGTTATGCCTTTGCCGGTGTTGTTCATAATGTTTAAGGCTTCAGCAACCAAGATATCTCCGGTTATGGTTTTGGGATTAACCGTCATAATATCTTTGGCCGTTTTGGTCATGACGTCATTGCTCATGCTGCGGCGCAAGTCACCATCGGTTATCATGCCGACGAGGTTGCCGCTTTCATCAATAACGCCAACGCAGCCCAGCATTTTGGCTGTCATGGTTAAAATGACTTCTTGCATGGAGGCGTTTTCTTTTACCAGAGGAAGTTCGCTTCCTTTGTGCATTAGATCAGAAACTTTTTGTAAAAATGCTCCAAGTTTTCCTCCAGGATGGCGTTGCTTGAAATCGGTTTTAGTAAAGCCCTTTCTTTCTAGCAAAGCGATAGCTAAAATATCTCCTAAAACGATAGTTGCCGTGGTTGATGATGTTGGCGCTAATCCTAGAGGGCAAGCTTCTCCGTCGTTAGGTAATGTTAACAAAATGTCACCGGCTTTACCTAAAGCACTTTCAGGGTTTTTGGTGACGGCAATTAGAGGAATTCCATATCTTTTGCAATAGATAATGATGTCGGAAAGCTCTCTCGTTTCTCCTGAATTTGAAATAGCAAGAACGCAATCTTTTGATGTTATCATGCCTAAGTCACCATGACTGGCTTCTCCGGGGTGAACAAAAAATGATGGTGTACCGGTGGAGGCTAAAGTTGCCGCTATTTTAGATCCGACATGACCTGATTTTCCCATGCCGGTAACAATGACTCGGCCTTCTATTTTTTGCATTAAGTCCAGGGCTTCGGTTAAGTTTCCGTTAAGACTGTCTTCCATCATACGCAGTGCTTCAATCTCTTTATCAATTGTGTGTTTTGCTGATATAATGTCTTTGTTTTCCATATTTTATTTTCCAAATTATTGTTGATTTATAGCGAACAATATTCCTTTTATTGTGAAAAAGCAAGTGTTTTCCCAAAAGTTCTAACAATTAGGGATTTGGGGCAAAGCTCATAACGTCTCCTTTTATTATCCATTTGCTATGGCTGAACAAGGGTAAAAAACGGATGGTATGATATTCGATTTCTACATTACTTAGATAGTCGCCTTTGTATTGTTGCAAAGCTTTTTCTATTGCATTATCAAGTTTGGGTGTTTCTCCAAACGGGATAAATAGAAACCAGCCTTCTGAGGTGGAGGTCGTTATTTGTTCTTTTATGATGTGATTATTTTGCTCAAAGTATTTTAACGGAGTGGGCCGCGAGGTAAGAATTCCATAGCGGCCTTCTGAGGTGGTGCAGGCACTGAGCAACAGTATTAGCCCTAAAATTATTTTATTCTTAATCATTCAAAACCTCCGAACATCGGGGCAAGTTTGACAGCATCTCCTTTGACCGTAATCGTGTTTTCTCCGCCAAGTAAATACCATGAGCTTTTGTATTCGGCTTTGGCGTTAACTAAAATGTCGGCTTCGACGCTGTCTAAAGCACGACGAACCGCGTATTCCAAATTAGGATAGCCTTGCGGAAAAAACAGAAAGACACCGGTGCTGTCGCGGCCACTAACACCTTTGGTAACGGTTGCTTTTTGCAGTTGGCGTGCTTCAACCGCTGTGATTTCGGGAGAAATAACGCCAAGCTCGGCAATGCGTTGTGTGCTTGTGCAGCCACTTAATAACATAAGTATTGCTGCAAGCCCGATTTTGTTCATGAATTGCTCCTTGTTATTTGTTTTTGCTTATTCTAGTTGTTTTCTTTTAAAACTTCGTTAAGTAGAAAAAAGGGGATGAGGTTTGTTGTTGCAAATTTGTTTTTTTATGTTACATTGTTGGCGGTTATTTATTTTTGTGTCACTAAAATTTTTATTTCATGAAAACAAAAGTTAAAAAAAAGGTGCTTTGGGCGATTGTTGTCTATGTATCTGCGTTACTTTTTTTTGGAGTATTTTTGTGTTATGAGGCATTTCGGACATTCCATGTTGAAGATTATCAAATTACGGCATTGCAGTTTGATATTTCAAAACCAACTTATTATGTTGTGTTGAACGGAGAACGTTTGGATGTTTCATCTGTTCAGCCAAGTGATGAATGTCGTCATTGCGTAATGTATGACGGACTTGAAGTTACATGCTTAAGATTGGCTGGAGAAAAATATGTTTATGTTCTTTCCGGTACTTTGTCTGTTGATGAAGTTCTTGAAGATGTTAGGCGAGATTTGAAAGCTGTACCTGCTTTGGGGGGTGCTATTGTTTTAATTTTTGGAGGAATTTTCCTTTGGAATTTTTGTAAGTCGGTACAGTAAATTTTTTTTGGGGGCGATGGCCCCTTTTTTATTGTTAATGGACTCAAATTGACTCAAAATGTGACTCGAAAGAGATTGGGTGCAATCCTCTACAGTGACTCTTTTCAAAGGTTTACGAATCGTTTTTCTCGTTTCTTAATAAAAAGTGAACGTTTTTTGGACTCAAATCAAAGAAAATTTGTAAAAGGCTCTTGACTTTATTGAAAACTGAATCTAGTATGCCGAGACTCGATTAGACAAGGGGTGCTTTGTGCTATGCACTTTTTGTGTGTTTAATATGGGAAGAATAGTACGATTGCTCCTTATTTGTCTGATTTCGAGATGTGTAATGTTTTAATAAGGAAAATAGTGATGCCTACAATTAATCAGTTAATTCGTAAATCACGAACACCCAAAGTTAAGAGAAACAAAGTCCCGGCTTTGAAAGCGTGCCCACAAAAACGCGGTGTTTGTACGAGAGTTTATACAACTACTCCGAAAAAACCGAACTCCGCTTTGCGTAAAGTGGCTCGTATTCGTTTGACGAACGGCTTTGAAGTAATCAGTTATATCCCTGGTGAAGGTCACAACTTGCAAGAGCACTCAGTGGTACTGATTAGAGGCGGCCGTGTAAAGGACTTGCCAGGTGTTCGCTATCATATCATTCGTGGTACCTTGGATACTCAAGGTGTTTCTAAACGTCGTCAACGTCGTTCTCTGTACGGCGCTAAGAGACCTAAATAAGGAGTAATCAGATGTCACGTCGTCATACTGCAGAAAAAAGACAAGTACTGCCCGATGCTAAATACAACAACGTGGTAGTCGCTAAATTTATTAATGGCGTTATGGAAGATGGTAAAAAAGCTGTTGCTGAAAAAATCGTTTATTCAGCGTTTGATATCATCGCTCAAAAGTCAAAGCAAGATGCTTTGAGCGTCTTTAATGAAGCTATTGAAAATGTTAAGCCTATGGTTGAAGTTCGCTCTCGCCGTGTTGGTGGTGCAACTTATCAGGTTCCTTCTGAAGTTAGAGCCGATCGCCGTCAGGCACTCGCAATCCGTTGGATTATCGGTGCTGCTCATAAGCGTTCGGAAACAACTATGACCGAAAGACTTGCTAACGAATTGTTAGATGCTTTTGCTAATAAGGGTGCCGCCGTTAAAAAACGCGAAGATACTCATAAAATGGCTGAAGCTAACAAAGCTTTCTCTCACTATAAGTTCTAACGCTAAGAGGGGTATTTTATTATGGCTCGTACACATAAACTTGAATTATACAGAAACATCGGTATTATGGCTCATATTGATGCCGGTAAAACAACAACAACCGAACGTATTCTGTATTATACAGGTCAAAGTCACAAAATCGGTGAAGTGCATGAAGGCGCTGCCACCATGGACTGGATGGAACAGGAACAAGAACGCGGTATTACCATTACGTCTGCCGCTACAACTTGCTTCTGGAAAGGTCACAGAGTTAACATCATTGATACGCCGGGACACGTTGACTTCACTGTTGAAGTTGAGCGTTCTTTGCGCGTTCTTGACGGTGCTATTACAGTGTTCGACTCCGTTGCCGGTGTTGAACCGCAATCTGAAACCGTTTGGCGTCAAGCTGATAAGTACGGTGTTCCTCGTATTTGCTTCTGCAACAAGATGGACCGTATCGGTGCCAACTTCTATCGTTGCTTGGATATGATTGTTGACCGTTTGGGCGCACGTCCGATGGCTTTGCAACTCCCTCTCGGTGTAGAAGCTGAGTTCAGAGGTGTTGTTGATCTGTTGAACATGAAAGCTATCGTTTATACCGGTGATACCGCTGATTCTCCAATCGAGATTCAAGATATTCCGGCCGATATGATGGAAAAAGCTGAAAAATATCATCATGAGTTAATCGAAATGGCTGTCGAAGAAGATGAAGATGCCATGAATGATTACCTTGAAGGTAAAGAAGTTTCGGTTGAAACCTTGAAAAAATGCATCCGCAAGGGTACCATTGCTCAAGATTTTGTTCCGGTCTTCTGCGGTACGGCCTTCAAAAACAAAGGTGTTCAGCCTTTGCTTGATGCCGTTATTGATTATTTGCCTTCTCCTTTGGATATTGCTTCTATTAAAGGTATTAATCCTATTACCGATAAAGAAGAAGAGAGAAAGCCTGATGATAATCAGCCTTTAGCTGCTTTGGCGTTCAAGATCATGAATGACCCGTTCGTTGGTTCTTTGACCTTTACGCGTATTTATTCCGGTACAATGACCGCTGGTTCTTATGTCTATAACTCTGTTAAGGATAAGAAAGAACGTGTTGGTCGTATGCTTTTGATGCACGCTAATAAACGTGAAGATTTGAAAGAAGCTAATGCCGGTGATATTATCGCTTTGGCAGGTTTGAAGGATACAACTACCGGTGATACGCTTTGCGACCAGTCTCATCCGATTATTTTGGAAAATATGGAATTTCCTGATCCGGTTATTGAGTTGGCTGTTGAGCCGAAAACAAAAGCAGATGTTGAAAAAATGGGTCTTGCTTTGTCTCGCTTGGCTATGGAAGATCCGTCTTTCAAAGTTTCTTCTGATCCGGATTCCGGTCAAACAATCATTAGAGGTATGGGTGAACTTCACCTCGAAATTATTGTTGATCGTTTGAAACGCGAGTTCAAGGTTGAGTGTAATGTTGGTGAGCCGCAAGTTGCTTATCGTGAAACCATTACTAAGTCTTGCGATATCGAATATACCCACAAGAAACAGTCCGGTGGTGCCGGTCAGTTCGCTAAGGTTAAGATTAAGTTCTCACCGATCGAAGGTTACACTGGATTTGAATTTGAAAATACTGTTGTCGGCGGTAATGTTCCGAAAGAATATATCCCAGGTGTTGAAAAAGGTTTGCGCTCCGCTATGGATGCCGGTGTTATCGCCGGATATCCGGTAACCGGTGTTCACTGCAACCTTTATGATGGTGCTTATCACGAAGTCGACTCTAACGTTATGTGCTTCGAAATTGCTGCTCGTGCTGCCTTCCGTGAAGGTATGCGTCAGGCTGATCCGAAGCTCTTGGAGCCGATTATGAAAGTCGAAGTCGTTACTCCGGAAGAATATATGGGTGACATTATCGGTGACTTGAACTCTCGCCGTGGTTTGGTCAATGGTATGGATCAGCGTGCAAACGCTCGTGTTATTGACGCAAACGTTCCTTTGGCGAATATGTTCGGTTATGTAAATACCCTGCGTTCTTTGTCTCAAGGTCGCGCTCAGTTTACAATGGTCTTTGATCATTATGCTGAAGTTCCGAGAGATGTGGCTGAGAAGGTTAAAGCTAAGAACGCCTAAAATTTCGTTTTTAACGGGAAGTTAGAGCAATTTTACGTTGTTCTATCTTCCTTGTTAGAAACAGAGATTGAGTTTGTTTATAAAGTTTATTTAATTTTTTTATTTGGAGTTATTCTAAATGGCAAAAGAGAAATTTGAGCGTAGCAAACCGCACTGCAACATCGGTACGATTGGCCACGTAGACCACGGAAAAAC
>CALXTD010000036.1 GCA_944391315.1 uncultured Alphaproteobacteria bacterium
TGATGAGAATCCATCGTATGCTGTAGATAAAGTAAAAATATTGGTGAATGCAGGAGCTGATGTAAATTTAATTCCGTGTGATGGCTTTTCTATGACGGCTCTAAATTGGGCTGTATCTCTTCCTATGCACACTTATAGTTTAGAGCAAGAAATATATTCAAAATTAAATACATTGCCTCAAAAAGAAGGAGAATGTAATTTTCCAGGAATTGTTTCTAAGCCATGTAAAAGTATTTCACAAGAAGATTTAAAGAAAATAAAAGAAACAATTCATTCATCTTTTGTTATAAAAAACAAATATTTAGTTCCATATTTTATGGAAATTATCAGATGTTTGGTGGAACATGGGGCTAATGTTAATAGTAATAGTGAAAATGGAATGAAGGCAGCACCTATCCATTTAGCAGCGATGAATAATGAGGAAATTACATTAGAACCATTAGAATATCTAATCAGAAATGGTGCCAATGTCAATGTTTTAGATGCAATGGGTAATACGCCATTGTTTTATGCCTTTGGACGTGGAAATAAAAAAGCATTAAAGTTGTTAAAAGATAGTGGGGCAAACATCAAGATTAGAAATATAGAAGGAGTTTTGTATGATGAAGTAACGGCTCAATATATGACTACCTATTTTTCGGAAAATTTGTTTAATTAACTCTAAAGGAGAAAAAACATGAGCTATACAACTAAACTTGAACTCAGAGATGCTTTATTGTCTATTTTACAAAATTATAATTTAACACAATCATGTATAAATCAGTTGCTTTCAGATGGTTTTATAGATGGGGCTTTTGAATTAATTCAAAATGAGCCAGAAAATGATGACTTTATGAGTTTTGTAAGAAGTTTTTCAGAAAATCAAAATTTATATTCAATTGTAGACGCTCAAGATAAAATTGCAACAGAATTATGTCAAGAAGGATATTTTACAAATATTTTCCAATATTTAATTGATGCTTGGAGAGATATTGATATCTCTGCCGATAGTATATCATTGAATCTTATGACCAATAACAATAATGAAGAAGATATAACTCCTGAAGATGTAAAAAAAGCAAACATTATTACAAATATTGCGATGAAAATACTAAACATTCCCGATCCTGCAAAAGCAGTAGTTAATGAGTTTTTTTTATGGGGAAAAATAACAGTAGCAGTTAATAATCAAGATAAAAAATTTTATGAAATAGCTGATCGTTTTAGTCAAGAATTGTGGGCTGTTGCTACAGGTGCAAGAGAGGCTTTTACCACGGCTCATGAGCAAGCTTCACCATTGGCATTTGATTTGGATGGAGATGGGGTTAAAACTACAACAGTAGAATCAGGTGTCTATTTTGATCATGATGATAATGGCTTTGCCGAAAAATCAGGTTGGGTCGGAAAAGATGATGGTTTGTTGGTTCGTGATATTAATAACAATGGACTGATTGATGATGGAACGGAGTTGTTTGGTAATAACTCCGTTCTTTCGTCCGGGGAAAAAGCCGCTTAGATTATTAAAATTTATTTTATTGTGAATTTTAATAATTTTAGAATTTTTTGAGAGACATTCTTAATAATAAAAAAACGATGTTTTCCTCGTTTTTTTTTATTGTTTCCTTTTCTATTATTTTAAAAAGCCTATTTTTTGGGCTGTGATGACCGCTTGGGTGCGGTTGGTGGCACCTAAAACTCTCAACAGCGCATTTATGTGCAGTTTGACCGTGGCCTCCGAAACGCCAATCTCATAGGCTATTTGTTTATTTGATTTTCCTTGTGCCAATAAATGCAAAACCTCATTCTGTCTTTTGGTCAGACCTTCGGGAGTGCCTCCCTCAGACTTACCGCCTTCTCCCAGCGAGCCGATGGCTTTTATCGGCATATAAGTTCCGCCGGCCAAGATTATTTTTAAAGCACCGGCTAAAATTTTTGAATCCAAGGTTTTGGGAATGTAGCCGACAATTCCATATTCTCCGGCGCGCCTCATTGTAATGCTGTCATCACTGGCGGATACGACAATAATTTTTGTGCCGTTGATTTTTTCGCTTAAGGTTTTTAGCCCTCTTTCCCAGTTGCTGTCCGGCAAGTCTAAATCTAAGACGATATAGTCTAAATCCGGTGTTTGTTCTACCAGCTCAAAAGTTCGGCCATAACGTTCACTTTCCAAAATCTCGGCTTCAGGTTCTAAGTTTTGTAGCAACCCCATCAAGGCTTCGCGAAATAAGGAATGGTCTTCAGCTATCAGGATTTTCATGCAATTCTCCACTCTGTTCCATGCTTTTACGGTAGTCCTGTTCGAATACTACTTATCGGAAATCCGTCCTATCTTTTTCTAATATATATTTAATAAGAAAGATTTAAAGAGTATTGAATTATAAAATTTATTGTTTTGGTAAAACGATGTATTCTACACCGGCTTCTTCAAACATTTGTCGCGAATATTCAAGCTTATCCCGCCAGGTTTGGCTGGTGATGTCATTTCTGACCTCTAGCTCATTTGTTACAACCGTTTTTATTCCCGATTGAATTATGGCGCGGGCGCAATCTGTGCAAGGAGGATGTGTTGCATACATTACACATCCTTTTAGAGATGTTCCTGTCAAGCAGGCATTATATATCGCGTTTCTTTCTGCATGTTCAAAAAAGTCATATTTCGTTGGGCGCTCCATTCTCTCCGGTTTGTCGTCATCAACACCTCGGACCAAGCCGTTATATCCGGTGGCGCGAATTTCCCTATCAGGACCGACCACTATCGCCCCCGTTTTGGTACTCGTATCCTTACTCCAGCCGGCTATCACAAATGCCAACTCCATAAATCGACGATGCCACTTTTCCGAAAACATTTGATTTCTTTCCACTTAAATTAAATTTTACATGACTACATTATATTAATTTTACTTGACATTCAAGAAAAAATATTCAACCTTATTGACAGTTTTATTTTATAATTAACTAGGAGAAAAAAATGAGTGCTATTGTAGATATTCATGCTCGTGAAATTATTGACTCTCGCGGCAATCCGACCGTTGAGGCTGATGTTGTTCTTCAAAGCGGTGCCTTTGGTCGCGCTGCTGTTCCGTCTGGTGCGTCTACCGGTGTTCACGAAGCTGTTGAACTTCGTGATGGTGACAAAGCCCGTTTCGGCGGAAAAGGTGTTTTGAAAGCCGTTGAAAATGTTAATGATGCTATTTATGACGCTTTGGCCGGTCTTGATGCCGATGACCAAATCGACATTGATGAAGCTATGATTGAACTTGATGGCACTGAAAACAAAGGCAAGCTCGGTGCTAATGCTATTCTCGCCGTTTCTATGGCTGTTGCAAAAGCTCAGGCTGAAGAATGCGAACTTCCGCTTTATCGTTACCTTGGCGGTACCATGGCTCATGTTTTGCCGGTTCCGATGATGAATATTTTGAACGGCGGTAAGCATGCTGACAACCCAATCGACATTCAAGAATTCATGATTATGCCGGTTGGCGCTTCTTCTATCCGTGAAGCTATTCGTATGGGTGCTGAAGTTTTCCACACCTTGCAAAAGAACCTTAAAGCTGCCGGTCACAACACTAACGTTGGTGATGAAGGTGGTTTTGCTCCGAATCTGAAATCTGCCGAAGAAGCTTTGACTTTCATTGTTGACGCTATTAAAGGTGCCGGATATAAACCGGGTGAAGATGTTGTTCTCGCTATGGATGCGGCTTCTTCCGAATTCTATGAAAACGGAAAATATGAGATGAAGGGCGAAGGCAAATCTTATACTAACAAAGAAATGGTTAAATTCTATGAAGATTTGTGCGCTAAATTCCCAATCTTTTCTATTGAAGACGGTATGGCAGAAGATGACTGGGAAGGCTGGTCTATGTTGACTGAAGCTTTGGGCAAAAAGATTCAGCTCGTCGGTGACGACCTCTTTGTTACGAATCCGAAGCGCTTGGCTATGGGTATCGAAAAAGGTGTTGCTAACTCTATTTTGGTTAAGGTTAACCAAATCGGTACTTTGACTGAAACAATGCGCGCTGTTGACTTGGCTCATCGTCATGGTTACACCGCTGTTTTGTCTCACCGTTCTGGCGAAACCGAAGACACAACCATTGCCGATATTGCCGTTGCGACAAACTGCGGTCAAATCAAAACTGGTTCTATGTCTCGTACCGACCGTATGGCTAAATACAACCAGCTCATTCGTATTGAAGAAGAATTGGGCGATATGGCTGTTTATGCCGGAAAGAGCATTCTTAAGAAATAAGCTCATTTCTAACAAAAAAAGCGGGGTGAAATCACCTCGCTTTTTTTGGTTATTCTGCTCTGAACAAGACGCTGCCATTTAGATCAACACCGACAATAATGGTATTGTAAAATGTATATACCACAATCTTGTCCCTTTTGCAGATTTTTTTGTTATTTAGGCAAGTATATGGCACGATAAAGCTCAAGCCCTTATCTGTCGTTATCTTATAGCCAAAATCACCTTTAATAACTTTTTTAACCAGACCTTGCTCAATGTCCTTTTCTCTGAAGATTCTACGACCATTTAGAATTATCCCAATAATTATGGAATCATAGGCAATCTCAAGAATTAAAGTATCATTTTGTTTGATAGGTCTTCCTCGCAGGCAAGCTTTGGGAACAATGAAAATCATGCCACTCATTGTTTCAATTCTAGCTCCAATGAAAAATGGTGTTACATTTTTTACTGTCTCAATCTTGTATTTTTCACATATTAATAATTTAAGTTAGACAATAATAAATCTTTATTTTGTCTATATCATAAAAAAATGGCATTTGCAAGAAAACAAGCGAGGTGAAATCGCCTCGCTTGTTTGAGCTTTATATTTTAATTTCTCAGCTCGACGATTTCGCTCATTGGGACGAGTTTTATGCCCTTTTCTTCTAATGTCGGCAGCCATTCTTTTAAAGCAACGTAGGTTTGGCTTTTTGGGTGACCAATGGCAACAGCGTAGCCGTTTTTCTTGGCAATTTTTTCGGTAGCGCGAAGCTGTCCCAAGATATAGGCTTTATCATTGTTATTATCCAAAAAGACGTGGCGTGTTGCATAGTCAACGCCGTAAGTCTTGGCAACTTCTTGGCCGACAGACTTGGCTGTCGTCTTAGAATCTAAAAAGAACAAATCATGCTCAGCCAAAACTTTCATAATATCGCTCATCGCGCGTCTATCCTCGGTGAACTTGCTGCCCATGTGGTTATTGACGCCTTTCACCCCTTCAAACTTTGTCAGCATAATTTCGAAATTTTTGGTTAGCTCCTCGTCTGTCATATCTACGGTCAGACCATCCGGCGCGGTATATAAATCTTTATGCGGTTGCATCGGCACATGCGCCATTATCTCGTGGCCGGCCGCCCTCGCCGCCTCTATCTGCTGTTCTAAATGCGGACCATAGGTCAAAAAAGATGAGGTCAAAGGCGCCTTCAAGCTGATAATATCTCTTGTGCGACGGACATTTACTCCCATATCATCAATCACGACTGCAATCAATTTTTCCGTCTCATGGTGCGGACGCGGCAAAACTTTTACGTCTATCTCTTTGATATTCTTTTGCTGGTAATGCACGGTTGAGGGAACATCTTGCTCCTGATGCTCGTCAATAATATTATCCGGTAATTCCTCTTCATAAAGCTGATAGCTTTTCTCATCATGAACAGCCTGTGCTTCTTCAGACTGTTCGACCATGACATATTCCATATCTTCGCTGTTGCTCAAGGCCTCAATCAAATAAGCAATATCATCTGATGAATTCGGTGTTTTTTCTTCTGTTATTTGCTCGCTTTCTTCCGGCTGTTTTTCTTCAACAACCAGCTGTGAGTTTTCTTTTGGTTCCGGTTGCGGAGCGGCAAGCTCTTTTTCCGGTCTGATATCTATCATAACCGGTTCATCGCTTTCATAAGAAAAGTTTTCTTCTTTGTCTTGTGAAAAAATAAACGGGTGCAAAGCATAAAAAGCAAATATGCAAAGCAAGGCCGAAACCCAAAACCTCCAGCTGGAGAAAAGGCCTTTGTTTTGGCCTTTTCTGTCAGCCGGACGAGCTTCTTCATAAGCTATTTTTGCTTTTTTCTGCTTTTTTGGGGACACGAGCTAGTCCTTTTTGCGCAAGGTCGGAAAAGCTATTACATCGCGGATGGTGTCTGCACCGGTCAGCATAATGGCCAAGCGGTCAATTCCCATTCCCATACCGCCGGTCGGAGGAAAGCCGATTTCCAGCGCATTTACAAAATCTTCATCAAGCATTTGTGCCTCGTCATCACCGGCTTCGCGGTCGGCACACTGAGCCTCAAAGCGCTCTCTTTGTTCCAGCGGATTTGACAACTCAGAATAAGCACAGCCCATTTCCATGCCGGCAATATAAGCATCAAAATGCTCAACCAAACGCGGATTATCGCGGTGGGTTTTGGCCAAAGGTGAAATATCTCGAGGCATATCCATAACCAAAGTCGGCTGGATTAAGTTTGCTTCAACTTTTTCATCAAAGACTTCGGACACAACCTTGCCCCAAGAAATGGCTGCATCAGCATTGACACCGACAGATTTTGCCAATTCTTTAGCATTTTCCAGCTTTTCAACGGTCATAAAGTCGGCGCCGGTGTATTCCTTAACCAAATCAAGCATTGACTTTCTGACAAAAGGCTGAGCCAAATCAATTTCATGTTCACCAACCTTTATCAGGGTTGTTCCTAAAACGCTTTTAGCCACATAGCGAATCAAATCAGGGATTAATTCTGCCATATCGTTATAATCCGCATAGGCCTGATAAGCCTCCAAAGCGGTGAATTCCGGATTGTGGCTTTTATCAATACCTTCGTTGCGGAAGTTGCGGCCGATTTCAAACACGCGGTCAAAACCACCGACAACCAATCTTTTCAAATAAAGCTCCGGCGCAATACGCAGATACAAGTCCATATCCAACGTATTATGGTGGGTAATAAACGGCTTTGCATTGGCGCCGCCCATTATCGGGTGCAGCATCGGCGTTTCAACCTCAAGAAAGTCATGTTCTTCAAAATAGCGGCGAATGGCCGACGTAATGCGGCAGCGCTTTTTGTAAATTTCTTTAGCGTCATCATTAACGATAAAGTCAACATATCTTTGACGATAGCGTGCGTCAATGTCGGTTAAACCGTGGAATTTTTCCGGCAGTGGCTGCAAAGACTTGCCGATAATATCAAACTTTTCGGCAGCGATAGACAGCTCTCCTCTCGGAGTGCGGCGAATGTAGCCGGTTATACCAACGATATCACCGACATCAAGACTTTTCAGTAATGCTAGGTCTTCTTCGCTTAAGTGATTTTTATGACAAAAGGCTTGAATTTTACCGCTTATGTCTTTGATATCAATAAACATTCCGCTATTGCGGACAGCCATCGCACGGCCGGCAACCGTTACTCTGTCTTCGGTATCTGTTCCGGCCTCGAGGTCTTTATATTTTTCTTGCAGATCTGCCGCGAACGAATCCGGCTTAAAACGGTATGGATACGGATTATATCCCTTTTCTTCCAAAGTATGTAATTTGGCAATGCGTGAATCGCGATGAATCGTGCTTTCAACAGTCATAATTTTTCTCTCTTTTTTCTTATTTTAGACATTCTTTTGCAAAACTATACCCCTCTTATCTAATTTTTCAACTAAATTATTCACTTTTTTATGTAAAATGTTCTTTATTTGTGATTTATTTTAATCTATAATAGTTTCAGATATAATGATTTTTAGGTTCTGTGCCGCTAAATGGAAGGAGGTATTCGGCAATGGATAATTCTCGGTTGATTAAAAAACTTGAACATATTAAAGAACGTATGCAAAAGGCTTCTCAACAGATACAGCAAAAGCTTAAGACCGGTGCGATTATCGCCTCTGTCGGTGCTGCTACTTCCGTTGCTCCGGCATCTAGGGCTGCTCATCCTCCTGCCGTTGATACTTCTACAGACAAAAATGCCATTACCATGACATTAAATACTTCGGCTTCTATCTTATTGCCAGAGAATATTTCTACTCACAGAACCATGGTTAACATTTCTGAAAGCGCCAAAAACATTTATGAATTTCAAAATAAAGCTGTCGATAAAAGCGGAAAAGAGATAAAAGACTTTGACAACGCCACTAAATATTCCATTTGGGATGTTTCATACAAACGTGAGGTCGGGACATGGCAAAACCCGGTTGGTTATTATGGGAAATATGCCGGAAGTCTGCAATTTAACGACTTTAACGCGCGTAATCTTGCCATTTATGCCTTAATCAGTAAAGATTACCAAAATATTGCCGACAAGTTTTTTAATAAAAAAGATAATTCTCAAGGCTTTAAGAATGCGCTTTCTGCCTTTCAAGAAGAGTACAAGGCAAAAGGTAATCTCGCCTTTCATAACGGCAATGTTAAACGAAGCAGGCTATCGACTTTTATTGCATCAGACTTCAAAAAGCGTTTTTCCAAAGAAGGTGAAGAAAATCCTTATCAATTTCTTGATTTGCAACGCGAATATGCGTCGGATTGCTATGCCTCTTTCGGTCAGGCTGACTTTGATAAAATCGTTTCCTCGTTGCAGAAAAAAAATATTGAGATTGATGACGTGGCTTGGCCGATTATCGGTATGTGGTGTGCCAAAGAGATTGCTACCGGAAATTTTAAAGGAATTGCCGAGACCGTTGCGGGAAAAGACTTGGATTATATTAATTCACCCGATTATATCAAAAGTTTGACCAACAAATTTCCAAGGGTTTTTAAAGACGAAGGCGGAAAAAATGCGACTAAGTTTGCGCTCGAACATTTGGGGGAAGGACATTCGTTGACCACGATTAAAGAATTGTCAAAAATTGCCAAACGACCGGATATTTATAAAAACTATTTGCAACTCCTGCGCTTTAAGAACAAAACAAAAAATACTTATGCAAAAGCAAAATCTCTTGACCGTGCTCAAAAGAGAATTTTTGAAAATTCATGCATCCGCGGAATGTAAAATTTATATTTTTTCTTGACAGGGGTGAAATTTTATAATAGAACATTCTTAGTACAAAATGTTCTATGCGGAGATAGTTATGCTCACGGTTAAACAATATAAATTACTGATGTATATTAATAAAGTTTTGAAAGAAACCGGCTGTGCTCCTTCTTTTGAAGAGATGAAAAATGCCGTCGGCCTGAAATCAAAGTCTGGTATTCATGCTTTGATTGAGGCTTTGATTGAGCGTGAATTTATCCGTAAACTACCGCATAAGGCTCGCGCGCTTGAGGTAGTGAGAATGCCAAAGTTTAAGCCCAAAGCCATTATTGAAGAGGAAAAAAAGCGTGAAATCGCCTTGCAAAACTCGGCAGCGCAAATTCCGCTTTACGGAAAAATTGCGGCAGGAACGCCGATTGAGGCGATTGCTGATGAAAATGAGGTTATTCCCGTTCCGTTTGATATGGTTAGCCATGGGCAATTTTATGCCTTGACCATTGAGGGCGAGTCAATGATAGAAGGCGGGATTATGGACGGTGACACGGTTATCATCAAGCGAGCGGAAACAGCCAATAACGGCGATATCGTGGTAGCTCTGGTTGATGATGCCGAGGCAACGCTTAAAATTTTTAAGCGCGACGGAAATGATGTTTTGCTCATCCCGATGAACAAAGATTATGAAACGCGCCGCCTTCCGGCCGAACGCGTTAAGGTTCAGGGAATTTTGGCAGGTCTCATGCGCTCTTATCATTAAGGAGGACGCTCTCCTTTTTTTGGCTGGTTTCCCTGCCTAAGGTGGGAAATGCTTTTCTTTTCGTTCTGGCTATGCGCGGGATGATAAAAGTCTAAAACTCAATCACCGGCCTGACCTCGAGGACGGTGGAGTACTTAAGACTTTTCTTCAAATGCCAGTGCTTGTCCGCCGACCACACATTCCCGACAACACCCCCGACACCCATAGCAGACATAAGCATCGTCGAAATCATCAAACTTTTCCTGTTCATCATCATCCTTCTCCTTATCTCATCTCTGCCCTAAAACTCGAGGACGGGGCGGACCTCGTAGCTGCGGTTCTTACTGCGGTTGGTGCCCAAGCCGTAACTGTAGTCAAAGTACGAGCCCCACGCGCTGCCACTACTGTACTCGGACGACGACCAAGCGTAGGTGCTGGTTGTGAATTGTGTCCCACCCGCTCGGCTGAATCCCGTATTGATAACGCTTTGATTGTTATAATATGAGGTAAATATTCCTGCCGCCGGTAGGCACCAATCTCCGACCTTCGTTCCTGTTGTCGTATAGTTATAGGCTGCCCATACCGCCGGATAGGTACTGCTATTTC
>CALXTD010000037.1 GCA_944391315.1 uncultured Alphaproteobacteria bacterium
TATCATACGAACCACAAAAAATATATAAAAAACAAGAGGTTAGACTATAAAATCTAACCTCTACAAAGCTTGGCTGGGGTGGCTGGATTCGAACCAACGAATGTCGGCACCAAAAGCCGATGCCTTACCACTTGGCGACACCCCAAACATCAAACACTGAAGAATGTATGTTAATTTTTTTTAATTTGCAAGTATTTTTTTTGATTTTTTGTGATATTTTTTGAATGTTAATGTCAATAAATAAGTTAGCTCAATAAAATAAATGTATTATCAATAGGTTATAAGAAACTAAGAAAATTATTGCTTATATTTATTTTTTTTCGAAAAATTTCTTGCAATGAATGAAAGCATTGATATAATAATACCAAATTTTTGTTTTGGGAGAAAAGATATGACTAAGGTATCGGTATTAATGCCAGTATATAAAACGCAAGAAGAATACTTGAAAAAAGCCATAGAGAGTATTTTAAACCAGACATTTAAAGATTTTGAATTTTTAATATTAGATGATTGTCCGGAGGATTCTCGCGAAGATATTATAAGAGCATACAATGACAACCGAATAGTTTATTATAAAAACGAAAAGAACTTAGGCATTTCGGCTTCGAGGAACAAATTGCTGGATATGGCAAAGGGTGAATATATAGCCGTTTTTGATCATGATGATATATCTAATCAGCAAAGATTGGAAAAGCAAGTTGCTTATTTAGACACGCATCCAGAGGTTGGCGTTTTAGGATGTGGCATGAAAAAAATGTCTAATGGAAAGATGATAAAAAATCCATTAGACAGCCACGATATAAAAGTTGCACTAATGGGATATTGCGCAGTGGTTCATACGGGGTCGATGATAAGGAAAGAGGTTTTAACAAAAAATAACATAAGATATAATGAATTTTATTCACCAAGCGAGGACTATGCATTATGGGGAGATTTAATACCTGTTACAGAATTTCATAACCTAGAAGATATTTTAATAGAATATCGAGATTTCTCCGGAAACACGACGCATAATCAAATGCAAAGAATGACCCAAAAGGGTATAGCGATTAGTTCTAACTTAAGAGCAAAATACCCCAATCTTTATAATGAGTTTAAGATGACAGTACCTCATGTTGAGTATATCAAGTTATTTGGTCTTATTCCACTAATAAGAAAAGAAAGAATAGGCAAAAAAACAAAATTTTATTTATTTAAAAAACTTCTTATTTTATCAAAAAAGACAACGGCAAAGTTTTAAAAAGATATAAATTTTTCAACAAAAATGTTGACAAAAAAGAGGTGCTTATATAAAGGCTCAAAATCAATAATTATGTCTCACAATTAATTTTTTTATTATGAATAAGTTAACAAAGCAAAATCAGGAGCAGAACTATTTAGTTCTTCCGGCTCTCATGCTTCAAGTATGGTTTGAGAGAATGCGTATTGAACATCTTGGTGAACTTGCGAACCAGCCTAAAGCGCTGCCGATACAAGAGGCGCAAAACAAGTTGAACATCAACTTTTCGGATTGGGATATGCTGCCTAAAAAGGATGTTCCGGTGATTGAGGAATGCCTTTGGGGTGTGCGCTATGGCGTGATGCAGTTCATTGATGTTAAAAACGCCTTGTTTTTTGATAAGCTGCCGAAAGAAACCAAATTTTTGTGTTCACCTGAGATTGACAAACTTCGAATTGCCAATCAGGAGAATGGGGAGATAGGTTTCAGTTTCCGAGCTGTTGATACAAACATCAAAACCCCTGGCTTTTATCTTGGCAACCTGCAACCGACGTTTAAGTATATTGCCCAAGAAATTGAGCAAGGGAACGGGCGTTCTTTTTGCCGGCCCGAAAGCCTGCATAAGCTGGATTATCTGAAGAGTAAGATCTGTTTCATGAGCGGCGGACAATATCCGTATGACTTAGCAACAAATCTGGTTTCGGAAATGTTCTATCCTCAACTAAAGCAAAACTATGTTAAAAAAGGAATTAGCGGTAAAGACTTTTCTGTTTTGATTGACGGAAGTTTTGTTATCAACGATGACGATTTTAACTGTATAGCTGAAGATGGAAAAGACCTTAGAATCTGTATTCCGCCGTCGGTTTATCAAAGCTGGGGACAGGAGTTTACCCCGTCTGAACTTGAGATAATCAACCGTGGTCGTACTTTTGAGTTTGACTCGCAAGCTGAAAATGATTACTTCAACAAAATCAACCGCCTTCGTTTTAGCCGACGTGAAATTAACATTTTTGCCAAGGCTAAAACGACAGAAAAAATTATAGAGGTAGAACCTTTGCGAGAAGTAATTAATAAACAGCTTGATGAGCTTGAACAAGAAGAGCTTCAGCAGAAATTGCAACAGAAAATGCTTTTACCTCATATAAAGTCCTACTGCGGTGAGCATAAGGATTTTTGTTTTTCGGAGCCAAGTGCATATTGCTCTTTTCTTACGGATTATGGCGTCCCAACAAAGAGCTACAAAGTTACAGAGGAGGCTGAAAGCGGTCTGTTTGAAAGCGGAAACGAAAAGTTGCTGTTAAAAATGGCCGCAGAAAATCGGATTTTTATTCGTAAGAACAAAATTCGGTTTATAAAGCTTTATGACCGTTATCCGGCAGAAGTTGAAAAATATCTTTCCAAATATGGAAAAGACATCACTCTCACACATGAGGAAGAGCTTAAGGTGTTTGGAAGTAATAGAAATGCTTTGATGTATCTTAAGGTAAAAAGTCAGGATGTGTATTTGAATTATGTTATGCCGGAGATGAGACGAAAACGCATACCGTTTTCGGAAGAAGACATTCCGATGCTTATTCGCCTTTCGTATGATAATCCGTTATTGCTTGAAGAGTTTATTGATTATCACGGAAGATTTTCTCCGGAGTATGAAGTCGAGTTATTTTTTAAGACAGAAGAAAATTGCCGAGAAAAATACATCTCTCAACATGGCATTGATTTGGTAAACTTGATTCAGCATGCTTCAGATTATGGGGCGACCCAAACAGAGCAAGAGGTGCTTAATAAGGCAGAGTTTAAAGAGCTCTCCAAATCTTTTCCCATGTTAAAGAAATGGAACGGTTATCAAATAGGGGCATTAGGGAATTGCATCGTTTGTCATGAAATGTCAGGAGAGAAGGGCTGTGGTGGGAGGTATTGTCACCATGTTGATTGCATCGCCCAAGGGTTACCAGTAGTAACATCCTTATTACGCAACATCGCGCGGCGTAATTATCTCCTTGGAGCTGGTTAACTTAAAAGAAAATTTATTTAGCAAGGAGTTTTTTCTTTTCCTCTTTGGCTTTCAAAAGCTCAAGGTCGCGTTCTTTAGCAATTTTATCAAGAATGGTTTTTACTACATTGTCGATTTGCTTACCTTCGCGATAATCAGCGGGCAGGGCGAAGTTGACGCGCCCATCGCGCAAGAGCTTGAGAGCAGTGGATTTGTGTTTTTGCCCTTTGGGGTTATAAACGGCAATAGCGTTTCCGTTGCGTTCTTTGGTAAGTTTCATGGAGGGGATGTCGGTACTCCCGTCACCGAAATAAATCATCCGGCGGAACGGAATGGGGCGTTCTTCATCGGGCATAAATTCATTGACAAGACGGTCTTCAAGCTTACCGAGACCTTTGTTAATTTTAGAAAGATATTGGGTCTTGGTGGAATAATTAACCACGCGCGCCGGCCAAACCGGTGTACCGTCCTCGCCATAAGCATAACGACAGCCAAAAACATTTTTGAAATATTTGTAGATTTTAGCACCTTCCAAAATCTCTTCATATCCGGCAGAGATGATATAATGCTCGATTTCGAGGTCAAGGGCGCGGCCATAAGCGCTAATGCGATCAAACCACTCTTCCACACCATGAAAATATACAATTTTCTTACCGGCGTTACGAAAATTTTCAACCGTGAGCTTAACACCTTTTTCTTTTGCGGTTTTCACAAAGTAATACATAGAGCCGGTTACCTGATCGGCCTCATTATCAACAGACCACTGATTCGCCACCGGCCAAAAGTCTTTCGGCTTCATTCCGAGCTCAGGAATGAGGGCATAATCCTGCATATCAGTTGTGCTGAGCGTTCCGTCAAAGTCATAGATAAGCGCGACTTTAGTAACTTTTTTCGCCATTTTAGATGTATCTCCCCTTGCAATTTAACAAAAAACATTATAAAAGAAATAAGTTAAAATTTGATTATAAAGAGAGGGAGAAATAAAAATGCCGGCAACGACAATGGATCAGCTGGTAGCTTTGTGCAAGCGCCGCGGCTTTATCTTTCAAAATGCGGATATTTATGGCGGAATGCAGGGCGTGTATGACTACGGTCCTTTAGGTGTTGAGTTAAAAAATAATGTCAAAGCCGCTTGGTGGCGCGCAATGATTTATGAAAGAGATGATATTGAGGGCTTGGATGCTGCAATATTGACCAATCGCAAGGTGTTGCACTATTCAGGGCATGAGGACACGTTCTCGGACCCGATGACGGATTGCCGCAAATGCAAGGGCAGATTCAGAGCCGACCATATCAAAGACGGCAAATGCCCAAACTGCGGTTCAACGGATTTAACCGAGCCAAGACCGTTTAACTTGATGTTTAAGACCACCGTCGGACCGGTTGATAATGCCGAGAACATTGCTTATTTGCGCCCCGAAACGGCACAGGCAATATTTACCCAGTTTAAGAATGTTGTCGATTCGACCTCCAGAAAATTGCCTTTCGGTATTGCCCAAATCGGAAAGTCTTTCCGCAACGAGATTACGCCGCGCAACTTTATTTTCAGAGTAAGAGAGTTTGAACAAGCCGAGCTGGAATATTTTGTTGAGCCCGGAGATGATGAAAAATGGCATGAATACTGGAAAGAAGAGCGCGTTCGTTGGTGGGAAGAACAGGGCTTACCCAGAGAGCATATGAATATTTACACCACGCCGAAAGACGATTTGGCCCATTATGCTAAGGCTTGTTATGATATTGAATATCAGTTCCCTCATGGCATGGAAGAGCTGGAAGGCATCGCTAACCGCACGGATTATGACTTGGGAAATCATACCAAAGCGCAGGAAGAATTCGGCTTGAGCGCAAAAGTTCACGCTAATTCGGAATCAACCCAAAAGCTCGCGATTTTAAACGACGAGAAAAAGAAGTGGGAAGTACCTTTTGTGATTGAACCATCTATGGGTGTTGATCGCGCCGTTTTGGCTCTGTTGACTGAGGCCTATACCGAAGAGGACTTGGGCGAGGGCAACAGCCGCATTGTCTTGAAGTTGAAAAAGCATTTAGCGCCGATTAAGGTTGCCGTTATTCCGTTGAAAAAGAACAACGAGCAGATTATGAACAAATGCCACGAGATTAAGCAAAACCTGTTGAAATTGGGCATTGGCCGCGTCGCTTTGGAAAACACCGGAAACATCGGTAAGGCTTATCGTCGTCATGACGAGGTCGGTACACCGCTCTGCATTACGGTTGACTTTGAAACCATAGAACAGCAGCCGGAAACCGTAACGATTCGCGACCGTGATACCATGGCGCAAGAACGTGTTAAAATTGCGGATTTGCCGAATTATTTGCGTGAGTATTTCTTGCAAAAATAAGAAAGCACGATAAATATAAAAAAAAGACCTTTGGCAGGGAATTATTCAAAAGAATAAAAACGCCGAAGGTCTTTTTTTGTGTAAGAAGCTGAAAAAATTAAGCAGCTAACAAACTTACAAAACTTCGTTTTTCACATCATGAGATGAGGAAAACAAATTTGCACCACCAATAAAAACTATGGGGGCAAGACAGAAAAATGCGATAATCGTAGACATAATTAAAAATAATTGTATTAGTAACAATACTATAATGTGTAAAAAACAAAAAAATTTCAAGAGGGGAAAGAATAAAAATTTATCTCTTCTTATACTTTCGCGCGGCGCGGGCGGCACGTTTAGCAGAAAGAATAGCTGTTTCAATTGAACAGGGCAGGTGTTTCATCGTCCAGTCTCCGGCCAGAAAAAGATTAGAATATTGTGTTTGGCAAGATGACGGACGGCGGTTGTCGTTTTCGGCTGAATGTAAAAGGGTGGCACGCGGATATTTTACCACGCGACACGGCGGTACAAAAGCAGCTTTTACTCCGCGAAGGACACAAATTTCTTTCCACACAAGACGAGGCAGCTCTTTTTCTTTAAGAAGAGCAGAAGCGTTACTGATGGTAACGGATAAAACATTTTCTTTGACACTTACCCATTGCACAATTCTGCCACAAACAGAAAGAAATGGCCGTTCCTTCGGCAACGTAAGCGGCACACTTGTCCGATAATGAAGGTTGATAATCGGGTTAAATTCAAAATTTTCCAGCCCCAACAACCGACAAGCCGAAGATGGAGAAACCGCCAAAATAATGCGGTCTTGAGCAGAAATTTTTAAGGCCGAGTTTTGAAAAACAAGTTTTTTTACCTCACCATTAGTTGCCTCAATTTCGCGCAAAGTGTGATTGTAATGAATTTCATTAAAATATTGCACTTGCGGACTGATAAACGTTTCTTGAGTATTGTTTCCTGAAAAATGAACTTTTCTCGCGGAGAGAAAAGGAAACAGAAGGGTTAATGTTTTGCGAATAAGCTTCGGTGCAGTTTGTTTAAGCGGCAGATTAAACAGCGCAAGGGCTATTTCATTAAGATGAGAAAAAGGATTAACCGAGAGCCGTTTGTCCTCAAGATGATAAAAAGCACAGGCCGGAAAAAACTTTTCAATCCCCCACATCTGTACGGCATTTTTATTAGCCTTCAAAACAGCATGCGTAGCATAATCAAGCTTGCAGTTCAGCTGTTTGTCATAATAAGAACCGCAACGCCCACCGAGCCGGTTGGAGGATTCATAAAGACAGATTTTAGCATCAGGCTCTGCCTTACGAATAAATTTTGCGGTCGCTAATCCGGAAATTCCGCCGCCAATAATGATGTAGCGTTTACTTTCCTGCAAAATAAGCCTTCACTGCAATCGAGAGTTTGTTGAGTTTAGAGAGCTGCGGCTTTGGCGAAATAACTTCCCACCCGCGATTTTTCATCATTGTAAAATAGCGAAAATAAATAGCTTCCATAGCGCGAACAGGACGAGCCGCTTTCTTGTCTAACAGCGGAATCAGTTCATTCGCTTTTTTATAATTATCTTCTGCAATTTTTGCCAAAGCCTCGCGTGCAATAGCGATATTTTTATGAGTAACAACTTCGTCGGGAGAAGTTGAATCAATCTGCGCTTTGAGCAAAATTTCTTCAGGAATATAAAGGCGGTTAGCCTCAGCATCTTCTTTAAGATCGCGCAAAATATTTGTAATTTGCAATGCGTTTCCGAGAGAAGTCGCCAAATCATTTATCAACTTTTCGTCATCACACCCCAGAATACGTAAGGTCAACACTCCAGGAGCGCCGGCCACCCCGCGACAATAGGTATAAAACTCTTCCATGGAAGGAGCTTGAATAGGATTAGGAATATCCATTGCCACCCCGTTAACAAGGCGCAAGAGTTCTTCTTTAGGCAGCTTAAAGCGCATGCAGTTTTTATAAATTTTGCGCCCGATATCGGTTGTTGGAACTTTCTTGTCATAAATATTGTCGAGTTCAACGCGCCATGCCTGAATAAGATCAAGCTTTTCGCTCATAGATAAATCATTTTCATCGACCACATCATCAATATGTCGACAAAAAGCATAAATAGTATACATAGCATTTCTTTTGGCCAGCGGCAAAAATCGCATACACCAAAAAAATGAAGATCCGGAACGTTTAACAATTCTTTTAATATCGTTCATTTATAGTCCTTTAGAATTAAGGGTTTTTGTTGGAGCAAACAAGCCTCTGATAACTCCTTTCACAATGGCCCAAAGGCGGTTTGATACAGAGAGTTTAAGGTTGTTCGCCAAAAAATCCTTCTTTTTTAGTTTATATAACATAGATTTAGTTAAGTAAAAGATAACAAATAGCTCAATTTTTAAGGCGCGAGATTTTGCAATATAGGGCAAAATCTCAGAATCTTTGAGCAAGCCATAAGTCTTTTCAATCAGCGCATCAACGCAACGCCTCAACTCGGCAGAAACAGAAGGCGAAGAGAGCATATCCTGAGATACGTTATACTCCATCATAATATCTTGCGGCAGATAAATCCGCTTAAGCACGCTGGCGTCATACTTAATGTCTTGCAAATGGTTGACAATTTGCAATGCCGCACAAAGTGAGGCTGCCGGCAGATAGGTTGAAGGGCTTTCATCATTAAGCGCCAACAGAAAGCGCCCGACCGGTGCTGCAGAATAAGTACAGTATTGGCATAGCTGCCCCCAAGTTTGATAGGTAAAACCTGTCGCATCCTGACGAAAGGCAATCAGCAAATCCGTTGCCAAAGAAAAAGACAGATTATGCTCTAAAAAGGCATCGCGTAATTTTTTTGCCACGGCAAATTTTGGAGAGGAATAATCTTTGCCAAGCAAAATTTCTTCAAGATTGTTTAGCTCATTGAGCTTTTGCTCGGAGGAAAGATTGGGATTATCGGCAATATCATCAACCATCCGCGCAAATTGATAATAAGCGTTGATAAGGGCGCGCTTTTCTTTCGGAAAAAGAAAGAACGCAACCGGAAAATTTTCATCTTTTTGAGACTTGTGGCGCATTTTCAAAGACTTATATCCTTAATCCAAGAAGAAACATCAGTTAAAGCGCGTTGACAAAGCGCCTCTTTTTTATCCGCCCCTTTCAGGTGGCGAAGCTTGCCGTTTGGTGTAATAACAGGCTCTATTGCCGGAAACAGACCAAAGTTGATGTTCATCGGTTGATAGTCATCGGGCAAAGTTTCGGTAAGGTGAGCCAGCATCGAGCCAAAAGCAGTTGTCCGCGGCGGCAAAACAGGGGAAAGTCCTTTGAGCTCGGTAGCGGCAAAATATCCGGCCAAAAAGCCGATGGCCGTACTTTCGACATAACCTTCGCAGCCGGTGATTTGTCCCGCAAAGCGCAAGTTCGGCTGTGATTTAAGGCGCAAGTGGTCATCAAGTAAAGACGGACTGTTGATAAAGGTATTTTTATGAATACCGCCAAGCCGTGCAAATTCGGCATTTTCAAGCCCCGGAATCATCTGAAAAATTCGCTTTTGTTCGCCGTGTTTGAGCTTGGTTTGAAAGCCGACAATATTGCGAAGAGTGTCTTCTTTGTTGTCTTGTCGAAGCTGAACCACGGCAAAAGGCTTTTCGGTTGAATGAGGATTGGTGAGGCCGACCGGCTTCATGGGGCCATAGAGAAGGGTATCGCGCCCGCGCTCGGCCATAACTTCGATTGGAAGGCAGCCATCAAAATAATTAGGCTTTTCCCAGTCGTGAAAGTCAACTTTTTCTGCCGCCAGCAAAGCATCAACAAAGGCATAATATTGCTCTTTGCTAAGAGGGCAGTTGATATAATCAAATTTGTCGCCTTTGTCGTAACGAGATTGAAACCACGCCACATCAAAGTTGATAGATTCTTTAAAGACAACGGGCGCGATAGCATCATAAAAAGATAAGGCGTTGTTGTTAATGTGAGAAAGGATAGATTCAGCAAGCGGCTTGCTGGTCAAAGGGCCGGAAGCGATAATAACCGAGCCAAAATCAGCGCTTGGCAGTTCGGTAATTTCTTCGGATATAACAGAAATCAGCGGATGAAATTTAATTTTTTCGGTCACAAGTTGAGCAAAAGCGTTTCGGTCAACCGCAAGCGCCCCTCCTGCCGGAACTTTTGTTTCATCGGCACAAGAGAGAATAAGCGAGTTTGCAAGACGCAGCTCTTGGTGCAACAGCCCGACGGCATTATGCAACGCATCATCGGAACGCAAAGAGTTTGAGCAAACGAGCTCGGCCAGATTTTCATTTTTATGAGCATCAGAGAATTTGAGCGGTTTCATTTCATGAATAACGACGGACACACCGCGTTGAGCGGCTTGCCAAGCGGCTTCGCAACCGGCCAGCCCACCGCCGATAATATGTAAAGTCTCAGAAGTCATAATTTTCTCCATAAAAACAACCGCGAACATTATACAACAAAAGAAAAATCATTCAATAGGCAAATTTCTTACAACCCACAAAAATACCTGTTGCAAGTAAATCAAAAATATGATATATTAGAGTCGTGGAGATAAGTTGAAAAGGTGATATTATGTTGAAAACGCGACCAGAGGCGGCGT
>CALXTD010000038.1 GCA_944391315.1 uncultured Alphaproteobacteria bacterium
AGAAAAATTATGGCCGATTTAGCCAAGTTAGTTGATGAATTGTCAGCTCTTACCGTTATGGAAGCTGCTGATCTTGCAAAAATGTTGGAAGAAAAATGGGGCGTTTCTGCCGCTGCTGCCGTTGCTGTTGCTGCCGGTGGTGCTGCTGCTGGTGCCGCTGCTGAAGAAAAAGACGAATTCACCGTCGTTCTTGCTGAAGCTGGCGCTAATAAGATTAACGTTATTAAAGAAATCCGCGCTATCACCCAATTGGGCTTGAAAGAAGCTAAGGATCTCGTTGACGGTGCTCCGAAGACTGTTAAAGAAGGTGTTGCTAAGGCTGAAGCTGAAGAAATCAAGAAGAAACTTGAAGAAGCTGGTGCTAAGGTTGAATTGAAGTAATCCTTCTTAATACCTTTCTGTTCCTCTGAAAGTTATTTCAGAGATAAAAATCCCGATTATGCCTCTCCTGTTATGGCTGATCGGGATTTTTTTGTGTTCAAATTGAGGCAGTGATAAGTTGTTAAATTGGGCGAGATTATATGTGGCTGATTTTGTCTAGAATGGTAGAGTGAGGGGAAGTAGGGAGATGAGTGAGGATAGGAAAGATGAGGGGGAGGATAAGGAGTTAGGGCAAAAGAAAAATATAAATAAGTAGAAAAAGGAAATGATTATTCTTTTCAAGCAAAAATTTGTGGGGTAGGATTAATTGGCTATAATAAATCAGAGGGAGTTTGATGAAGGCGATAACGATTTGGCAGCCTTATGCTCAAGCGATTGCGCTGGGGTTGAAAAAGTTTGAGACGCGGTCTTGGGCGACTAAGTATCGCGGCAAGCTTGCCATTCATGCTTCACTTAAGCCGCTTTCTAAAGAGCGTAGGCTCTTGGCGGAAAAGTATAGCATAAAAGATTGCGTCTTAGGTGAGGTGATTGTTGCGGCCGATTTGGTCGATTGTGTTTTGATGACGGAAGAATTTATCCAAGCACAGAGTGAAGCTGAACGTGATTTTGGCGATTGGCACGTCGGACGGTATGCTTGGAAACTTGAAAATATTGAAGTTTTAAAAAATCCGGTTAAACAATCCGGAAAGCAAGGTTTGTGGAATTTTTAGCAGTTGTTTTTGTTTGATTTATGGGTTATATAATTTATGGATTACAACCTTTGTTATAGGAGGAAAATATGAAAAATTTTGTTGTTGGGTTGGGTCGCTATCTGATTGATATCGGGGCTTTTTTATATTTAATTGCTCTTGTTATTGCTGCTATAAATGCTATGGCTTATGGTTTTGCTAACGGTATCAGTGTATTCGTTGTCGGTTTAATCTTTTTTGTTTTTATTTTTTATGTTTTATATTTGCTCATGTCGATAAATGATAATTTGCAGGCTATTCGGCAACGAGTAGAAAAAGAAAAGTAACTATATTGTTTCTAGAAAATCGGTTCTTTGCAATAAGACCGATTTTTTTAGAGAAGAGAGTATCAAGCTTTGGGGTTTGATGCTCTTTTTTGTTTTAAAATCTGCGTAAGTCATAAAAAATTAAACAGTTTGTTTTATCTTTTATCTGTCTTGTTATCATTCAGAAAGGGATTGTTATGAAAAAATATTGTTTGCTTTTGGGGCTTGCCGTTTTGGTAAGCGGATGTTCTCATCTTGATAAATATATGACTGTTAGTTCAAATGCTTCAGCTCAGGAAAAGTTTCGGGCTTGTGCCTTGACTGAGGCGAACTCAATGTTGCAGAACGGAACGCTCTTTACCAAAAGTTTGACCGTGACCAAAGATGAAATTGTCAGCACTTGTCTTAAAAAGATGGCGCTTGAAGCTGCCGGAATTGATTCTGAGGCGCAGACAATCGCGACAAATGTGATTAATGCTTTGCGGGCGGCGCAATAGGTTGTTTTCTTAGAAAAATCCCTCATTTGGAAAAATGAGGGATTTTTCTATCTTCTGTCCGATGAAAAGTAATTTTTTAATGTTTGCCATATGTCGGGTGATGTGATGCTTCTTTTCATGGTGGTTTCAAGCTTGGTTTTATCTTTTATCTTGTTTTCCGTTTCTTTGGTAAATTCAATAATTGGTGCGTTTTCTTCTTTAGCATTCCACCGTTTAAAATTTATAGCGGCGTTTTTTATGGCAAGGCTGTAAATCTCGTCTTGGTTATATTCGCGCGGAGTGCCTTCAAAGCTCTCAAGCCGGATGGTTTCATTTTCTTTTAGAAAATCGCCGATTTCGGCAAGGGATTTGGCCAGCGTCATATTATCTTCATCTTTTTGCCATGAGGTGCGGATTGTTTGGATTATTTGGGCGTAAATTTTCTTTTTATCCTCTCGCGTTTGGGCTTTTGAAAGGTCTTTGTTGAGAAAAGGTAAGAGTTTGCGCGCGTTGTCAGCACATCTCTTGTAAGATTCTTGACGCTTTTGGGAGGATTTGTCCGTTCTTATTCCTGAGTATTTGTCGGCAATAAATCTATATGATTTTATTAAAAAACGGAGCTTTTCTTTGCTGAGCGGATAGTCCTTTTCAACTTGCAATAAGAAGCTGTCTAATTTATCAAGATTTTTTTCTTTTATAGCGTCGGATAGTGTGTGGTTTAAGCATGATTTTTGAAAAAGCTCGTATTTATTTTGGTCAATCGGGGATAAAAATTCTTTTGGCTTGCTTGTCATTGTGTGGCCCTTTTTGCTTGATTTATTTGCTGTTAGTGTAGCAGAAAATTGTGTTGTATGCAAGATTGTTTTTCTTTATTATCTTGGTTGTGATTTTCATTTTGAAAGGTATGGTTATGGAAAATTTTGAGGTTTTGAAAAAATTGTGGGCGGATAAACACGTTTTGGATATTGAAATTAAAGACCATATTGATGAGCTTAAAGCCAAAGATACTTATATGAAGGCGCTGGATATTCCGAAAACCGAAAATGATTTCAGAAAAAACTTTGAAAAAGAGCTGATTGATTTGTATCTCTTAATTGCGGTTAAGTTTGCTGATGCTGAGGGACAGGAAAAAGTGCAGGCTCGTTTGAATAATGTTCTTGAAAAAATTAAAAAGCGGAATGCCGCTTGAGCTTCTGTGCTTGACATTGTGAACTTTTTTTCATACTTTAGTTTTGCTAATTTATTATTATTCACTTAAAAATTATGATATTATGGTTAAATTTAATTTTGGTAAAAAAAGAAAGTTTCAATCAAATGATCGAGATGCTTTCAAAGTTCATCTGGCTATGAACGCTCCGGTGGTTTATCCGGAAGATCTGTTGGAGGCCATTGCTTTGGCGATTTCTCTAAATTTGGGAACAGCGGTTTTGTTGTCGGCGGAAAATATTTCTCTTTATCATATTTATATGCCCGAAGATAATGAGTATTTGGGATGTTTTTATGGCGTGAAGTTCCAAGGGCGCTATTACGGTAATGTGCTGGGCCGCGATGAAATTATTTCTTTTTCGGACAGTTTGTTCTGTGTTAAGGAATCTCAAGATCTTTTGTTGCCGCTCAGGAAAGTTAATAATGATTTGTATTTTCTTGTTTGTCATTATAATCATTCCGGACAAGAAATTTCGGTTCTCGATTTTAAGAAAAGGTCTATGGGCAGTGGTGAGGAAAAACTTCTTTATCATTTTGAAAAAGATGTTTCTTGTGAGGAAGCTATCCGCTTTTGTTATGATATGCTTTCTTAATGACTTAAAATTTTTATGTTATGAAGCTAACGACGATTACGCTTTCCGGTGCGAATGAGTTTACCGATATGCGGGATTTGCTTAATCTGTGTGAGAAGTATCCCTTAGCAGAAATCGGAATTCAGGTATCTGGTGAAAAAGCAGCTTTTGGTATGGCTCGGTATTGGTGGATTTGGGCTTTGGCTCTTTATGTGACGCCGTTTACAAAACTGGCTTTGCATGTGAATAAAGACTGGGTTGAGGCCTTTTGTGCCGGAAAAATTCCTAAAGAGTTGGATACTTTTTTGAGCTGGCGGCATGATAATGGTGAGCCGATTTTTTCTCGAGTGCAGCTTAACTTCAAAATCGGGCGCGAAAAAGATTTTAATCCTGCTGTTTTGCGGAAGATGATACAAAGCTATAGTGCGCAGCGCTTTATTTTGTCTTATAATGACAGCAATAAAGAAGTCATTCATTATCTTTATCAAGAAGGGCTTGAGTTTGACTGTTTGTATGATTCTTCTTTCGGTGGTGGAATTCTTCCCGAAAAACGGTTGCCTTTGATTTATCCTGATGTGTATCAAGGCTATGCCGGCGGGTTGTCTCCGCAAAATGTTTTGGTTGAGCTAAACAAAATTAAGAAGGTTTTATCTGCCGATGATGCGTTTTATATTGATGCGCAGAAAGGGCTGGAAGACGATGACGGTCATTTGTCGCTTGAAAAATGCAATCTTTATCTTAAAAAAGCCTCAAAATGGGCGGATAAAAACTTGTAACTGAAAAATCCCTTGGTTGTTTTTGTTGCCAAGGGATTTTTTTTATTTCTTATTAATCTTGTTGCCTTGCTTATCTATGTAAAACCAGTCATCGCTGTCCCAATAATGATATTCGCCATGAGAGTCGGTTACGGCCTTTGAGCTGCCGCTTTCGGTGACTTTGGCTATGCCGTTTTCAAACGGGTAGCCATAGGCATATTGGGGCTCAATTAAGACTTTGCCATCCGGTGTGGCATAGCCGATTTTTCCGCTTTTGGTGTCAACGATGCGGATAGTGCCGTCTTTGGCATAGTCATTGCCGTTATCATATTGGTAAATGGCGTAATGTTTGTTTAAGCCGCAGGCGGTGCAGAGTAATGCTGCTAAGAGTAAAATTTTGTTTTTCATGATGAATTCCTTGTTTGATGTTGCTTTATGAAGTCTATTTTAATCTTTTTTTATTTAAATGAAAGATATTTTATGTTATTATTAAGCTGTATAGGAGCTATGGAATGAACTGGGAAAAGGTTAAAAATTATTTTAAGGAAAAACAAGGGGCGACGGTGGTGGCTGCGGCTTTGGCCTCGCAAGTGGCTTATGCTCAGAATAATCCCAAGGTTGAAGATAAAAAGCAAGACAAGACAGAAAAAGTTGTTGTTCAAGAAGTTGTTGAAGACGGAAATATTTATACGGCAATTAACGGTAACCCCGTTCATGGAAATACTTATAATGATGTCAAGCAAGATTATAAAAATTATGTTCAGGAGCAGAAAGATGCTTATGAAAATGGCGGAGAAATAAAGACTGATACCATTCCGTTTCAAGAGTTTGTTCAACATCAAAGGCTTGGTCAGTTTAATCCGGAAACAAAAGATATTTCTCGCAGCTTTATTGATGTTGAAAATCCTGAACATGTTTCGATGTTTGTGCAAAATCAATATGCCGGATTGAGCAAAGAAGAACAAGCTCAAAAAGTTGAAAAAGTGTTTGATGTGGTTCAGCAATATAATAATCCGGCGTCTTTATCTTCGCAATCTGTTTTGGTGCACGAAGTTCAACATCAAGTCAGCGATAAAAATAATGTTTATGCTCCGGGGTTGTCGGTAACGCAATATGGACAGCTTAATCAGATTGATGAAATTACTGCCAATTTTTCTTCTCTTTTGCTGATTGATAAAAAATGTCAGGATGAAATTAATCAAGGAAAATCTCTGCAAGAGGTGTTTAAGGTTTTTGATATAGCGGAGTTTAAAGATTTTTCTTTTTATAAAGATATGTATGCTCAAAAAGAAAGCCTTGGAACGGATAAATTTCAGGCTGCTTTGTGGCAGAAAACCAGTCAAATGTGGCAGAGTAAATATCAACAGGCTTATGGAAATCAGATTAAATCTTGTATGGAAAGCAAGTGTTTTAGCAATGATGTTGGAAGTTTGGCTTTTGGTGATGATAAAGAGTTTCAAAAACGTGTTGATAAGCTTTTGAACGGGGTAAAAGATAACCAAATTTTGAAGCAGGCCGGTGTGAAGGTTGGTGATTTTTCTAAGCATATTTCCAATAAGGTTGTGGCGCTTTCTCCTGAAATGCAGAAAGAAGCTGACGCAATGACTTTGCACTATACCGGTATGACTCCTGATTATGCTCAAAAGTTGAGTAAAGAAATGCCCGGAAGTCAGAAAAAGGATGCGGTTAATTTGTTGCGCTATTTGTCAGGACGGCCGTTGCCTAAAAAAATCGTGGCTCAGTTTGATCGGCAAAGAGGTATTAAAGATATGTCTCAAAATATTCAAAGGGCACAGGCAACACAGTCCCAGCTCACTGCAGCGCAGCAATCTTTGATGCACTCTCAACAAGTATCAAGGTGATAAAAAAATCAGCTTCCCGAAAGAAGCTGATTTTTATTTTAGGGTTATTCCAGTTCGGCAATTTCGATGACTCTGCGGGCTTTGAATTTGCCATGACGGTTGGCGCTGGACAGTCCTTGCTGTGCTTTGTAGAGGAAGGCAATCCATGCGTCGTTGGTGTTGCATTTGCCGGTTGTCCAGTACTCTCCTTTCAAGGGTTGACCGTTGATTGAGGTAAGGTAGCTGTTGAGTTTATCCAGCTCTTCTTTGCTTAGGCTAATTATCTTTTCCCAGAAAAATTTTGAGCCGCTGTTGCATTTTTTGCCCTTGAAAATTGTTTTTGCGCAAAAGTTTTGGGCTTTGTTATAGCTCATCTTGTCAGGAATTTCTTTGAGCTGTATGGCACAGCCGAAGATAATTACGCCCCACGGGGTTTTTCCGACTAGCGGAAACCATGAATGAGTGCCGTCTGTGTATAGAATTTCGTATTCCAATTTTTCTCCGGCAGGGGGAGCAATGTTCAATGCGGAAATGACATCCTCTTGGGTTAACCCGTTTTGTTCCATAATTTCTTGAATGGCGGCAAGCGCCTGTTCTTTTGTTTCCATAATAGTATGATTTTAAAAGTGAATAATAATAAAAAACTTCTTTTGTTATAGCAGAGTCTAATTTTTTTGTCAAGTTGTTTGTGAGGGAAGTCGATGGTTTTAAAAGAGCTTAGACTCTTTCCTTGGGATAAAATTAAAAAAACTTGACTCAATTTGCAAAAAAATACTTGCCATTTTAGACTCGCAGTTGTATAAGAATACGACTTTTTGTTTTTTATTATTTTGCGAATCTGCGTCAAGAGGTTTTCTTTATAGGTCAGTGGTGTGGCGCGGTTCTGTGAATAAATTTTGTTTTTTCAACATTCTGCAGGCGGGTTCGGGGCTTGGCTCCGTGTGGATTGCTGCGGATTTTTAACTTATAAAGGATGAAGGCTTATGAAAGAATCTTATACGAGCAAAAGACGTGTAAGAAGAAGCTTCGGCAAAATCGACTCCGTTTCCGAAATGCCGAGCTTGATTGAAGTTCAGACCGGTTCTTATAATAGCTTCATTAACGGACAAAACTCTGAGTTCGGCCTTGATGAAGTGTTCAAATCAATTTTCCCAATCAAAGATTTTTCAGGCAATGGTGAGCTCGAATTCGTTAAATACGAACTCGAAGAGCCAAAGTATGATGTCGAAGAATGTCTTAAACGCGATATGACCTATGCCGCTCCGGTTAAGGCTACTTTGCGTTTGGTCGTTTGGGATATTGATGAAGATACTGGCGCTAAATCTATCCACGATATTAAAGAGCAAGATGTTTATATGGGCGATATTCCGCTTATGACTGAGAAAGGTACGTTTATCTTTAATGGTACCGAGCGTGTCGTTGTTTCTCAGATGCATCGTTCTCCGGGCGTTTTCTTTGATCATGATAAAGGTAAAACCGTTTCTTCCGGTAAATATTTGTTTGCCGCTCGCGTTATTCCTTATCGTGGGTCTTGGCTTGATTTTGAATTTGATGCCAAAGATTTGGTTTATGCTCGTATTGACCGCCGCCGTAAGCTGCCGGTTACATCAATTCTTTATTCTCTCTATTCTAAAGAAACGGAAGAGAAAATTGCTCAACTCGCTAAAGAAGGCAAGAAAATTAATCCGGCCGATGTTAAAGGTATGGATAAAGAAGAAATATTGTCTTACTTCTATGATGTTGATACCTTTGTTGCTGATAAAAAGAACTGGAAAGTTAAGTTTATTCCAGAGCGCATGAAAGGTATTAAGTTTGAGTATGACCTTATTAATGCTGAAACAGGTGAAGTTGTTCTGGAAGCCGGTAAGAAAATTTCTCCGCGCTTGGCTCAGAAGTTGGTTGATAACGGTCTTGAATATTTCCGTATGCCTTCTGAAAAGGTTCTAGGAAAATTCTTGGGTGCGCCGGTTGTCTTGCCGAAAACAGGTGAAGTTATTGCCGATGCCGGTGATGAAATTACCGAAGAGCTGTTGAACAAGATTACAAGCGCTAAACTCAGCGAAATTAAGATTTTGTATATCGACGGTGTTAATGTCGGACCTTATATCCGTAACACTTTGGCCAGCGATAAAAACCACTGCCGTGAGGAGGCTTTGCTCGATATCTATCGTGTTATGCGTCCGGGTGAACCGCCTACCTATGAAACCGCTGACCAGTTGTTCCGCGCTTTGTTCTTTGATAACGAGCGTTATGACTTGTCTTCCGTCGGTCGTGTTAAGATGAATGCTGCTTTGGATATTTCTTTTGACGAAGCTCCGGATACTCTCCGCGTTCTTCGCAAAGATGATATCTTGCGCATTGTTAAGCATTTGGTTGAACTGCGCGACGGTAAGGGCGAAGTTGACGATATTGACCACTTGGGTAATCGTCGTGTTCGTTCCGTCGGTGAGTTGATGGAAAATCAATACCGCATGGGCTTGCTCCGTATGGAAAGAGCTATTCGCGAAAGAATGTCTTCTGAAGTTTTGAACAACGTCAAGCCGCAGGATTTGGTTAACGCTAAGCCGATTGCTTCGGTTATTCGTGAGTTCTTTGGTTCTTCTCAGTTGTCACAATTTATGGATCAGAACAACCCGTTGTCAGAAATTACGCACAAGCGTCGTCTTTCTGCCTTGGGTCCTGGTGGTTTGTCTCGTGATCGCGCCGGATTTGAAGTCCGCGACGTGCACCCGACACACTATGGTCGTATCTGCCCGATTGAAACGCCGGAAGGTCCGAACATCGGTTTGATTAACTCTTTGTCAACCTATGCCCGTATTAACAAATATGGCTTTATTGAATGTCCGTATCGTAAGGTTGTTGACGGCGTGGTTACAAACGAAGTTGTTTATCTTTCTGCTGATGAAGAAGGCAAATATATCATCGCTGAAGCTAATGCAGCTGTTAAAGAAGACGGTCATTTTGAAAATGACTTAATCGCTTGTCGCAAAGCCGGTGAATTTGAGTTTGCTCATCCAAGCGAAATTAACTTCATTGACGTTTCTCCGCAACAGTTGGTATCTGTCGCAACCGCTCTTATTCCGTTCTTGGAAAATGATGACGCGAACCGTGCATTGATGGGTGCAAACATGCAGCGCCAAGGTGTGCCTTTGTTGCGTTCAGAAGCTCCGTTGGTCGGTACCGGTATGGAAGCCAAGGTTGCAAAAGATTCCGGTGCGACTGTTGTTGCTAAATATGATGGTGTAGTTGATGCCGTTGACGCTAACCGTATCGTTGTTCGTTCTTTGAGCGGCGATGTAGCCGGTGCCGGTGTTGAAATCTACAAGCTTCAAAAGTTCCGTCGTTCAAACCAAAATACCTGTATTAACCAAGTTCCGTTGGTTAAGGTCGGGGACGAAATTCATGCCGGTGATATTATTGCCGACGGTCCTTGCACCAATATGGGTGAGTTGGCTTTGGGTCGCAACTTGTTGGTTGCTTTCATGCCGTGGAATGGTTTGAACTACGAAGATGCTATCTTGTTGTCTGAGCAGATTTCTCGCGATGATGTTTTGACCTCTCTTCATATTGAAGAATTTGAGGTTATGGCTCGCGATACCAAGCTTGGTCAGGAAGAAATTACCCGCGATATTCCGAATGTTGGTGAAGAAGCTTTGCGCAACCTTGATGAATCCGGTATCGTTTATATCGGTGCTGAAGTTAAGGCTGGTGATATTTTGGTCGGTAAGGTTACGCCGAAAGGTGAATCTCCGGTTACGCCTGAAGAAAAACTTTTGCGCGCTATCTTTGGTGAAAAAGCTTCTGATGTTCGTGACACGTCTCTGCGTGTTCAGCCGGGTATTGAAGGTATTGTGGTTGATGTACATGTCTTCTCTCGCCGTGGCGTTGAGAAAGATGAA
>CALXTD010000039.1 GCA_944391315.1 uncultured Alphaproteobacteria bacterium
GGTATCAGGCAAAACGCCGATAGCGGTCGTGGTTTATAAATCCGGTAACTGTGGACAGGCGCTGGCATTAAAGTCAATAGGCAACTATGAGTGGGGCGGGTATGGTACAGATATCTCGGGCTTGACGAACTATACATCAAGAGATACAGCAAAAAATGATTTTGCAAGCTGTGAAAATAGTGCAAAGATAAGGGCACAAGGAAATAGCAATACCTATCCGGCGGTATGGGCAGCCTATAACTATACAACCACGGGAACAAAGGTCGGAGATTGGTGCTTACCGGCAGCAGGAATATTTACCTCATATTATAACAATCAAAGCGTTATCAATACGGGATTCAGCCGAGCTGGTGGGACAAAATTCACAACCAGCACTTACGCTTGGTCGTCGTCCGAGTACAGTAACTACAACGCGTGGCACTCATACTTTCGCAACAGTTACGGTTTGAACTACACCACCAGCATTAAGAGCAGCAGCAACGAGGTCCGCCCCGTCATTGAGTTTTAGGGCAGAGATGAGATAAGGAGAAAGATGATGATGAACAGGAAAAGTTTGATGATTTCGACGATGCTTATGTCTGCTATGGGTGTCGGCGTTGGTGGAATTGGGAATGTGTGGGCGGCGGACAAGCACTGGCATTGGAATCGGTTAATGGCGGCACGATATATCTGTGGTCAACGGAATATGTCGATATCTCGGGTTTGACAAACTATAGTTCAGCTTCTGCAGTTTCGCAAGATGTGGCAAGTTGCGAGAACAGTGCAATAATAAGAGCAGAAGGAGATAGCAGTAAGTATCCTGCTGTCTGGGCTGCACGTGAGTATAAAACGGCAGGAACTGATACCATACATGGAATTCAAATTTTAGTAGTAGTTTAGGTTTATATAGTTATAATGAAAGCAGCAGCACTCGCACAGGAAACAAGGGAAACGCCTATTCTGTTTATCCAGTTCTTGAATTTTAGGTACAAAAAAACCGGCGCGGAGCGTCGGTTTTTTTGTTTTCTTAGAAATGGAGCACTATGCGGTCCATGTCATAGGGTTTATAGCCTAGGCTGATTTGGCTGCTATAAAGCATAAAAGTTTGGGCGCAATTGCTCATTTTTTCTTCGGCGCACCAGCAGGCATTCATACTTTCATCTTCGGCCGGTATTCCGTTTTCCTTCAGGGTTGCCACCGTTGATCGTGCTTGTAAAACAACTTTAGGAATCCATGTTTTGATTAGTTGGTCAGAGTATGGGAGATGTCCAATCTTTCCATTTAAGATATGACTCTCTGCATAGTTTTTTACGCCGTGCCAGCTCATCGTATCTTCTTCTGAATCTGCGCCTTTGGCTTTTTTCATCACAATATTTGATGGCAGCAGCCAGCCCCAAACATCTTCTTTGCGCGTCATATCCAAGCCACTCAAAACATAAAACTCTTGTAATCGCTTATAAACAATCGGCAGGGCTGTCGGAATAAGGGACTCATGAGAGGTTTTAATCCGATAAATAACCCAATTTTCCAGTTCTTGCTGCGAAAGTCCTAACTCAGAGACAAACGCATCTAATCGTTCTAGTTTATCCATAATATTTAGTATTAATAATAAAATTTTCAGAGAGTAAAATATAAAAACATTCTTTTGCTGTCAACAAAATAAATTGGGATTGACAAATGAGCTCTCTTTCTTTACAACGCAGCTATTAATACGGAGGCATTATGAATTTTTTTGATATTTTTCTTTTGGCGTTAGCGTTATCGGTTGATGCGTTTGTCGTCTCTTTTTCTTATGGACTTATTATCAAAAAAGGAAAAGGCAAAGCCGCCCTTAAATTAGGTACGGCAACCGGCCTTGGGCAATTTATTATGCCGGTGCTTGGTTGGTATGGTGCTCGCTCTATTTATCAGCATATTGAGGCGATTGACCACTGGATTGCTTTTTTTGTGTTTTTGGTTCTCGGTATTAAAATCATTGCCGAAGCGTTTAAAGAAGGTGAAAGTGCGCCCAAATTATCTAAGCTTCTTAGCCTAAAGGTTTTGTTTTTTATCGGCTTGGCAACCTCAATTGATGCTTTTGTTTCCGGCTCTATGCTCTATTTCATGAAGGCGCCGGTTTGGTCCAGCGCTTTGATTATCGGCCTTATAACCTTCATCAATGCGACTATCGGTTTTAACTTTTGCCGCATGTTTAAAAAAGTGCCGATAAAATATATGGAGATAATTTCCGGCTTAATCTTGATTTTGCTCGGTTGTAAGGTATTGATTGAGCATCTGTCCGCGGCTGCTTAGGCCTCGGTCCAGCGAATCCGAACTTTTGCCAATTCGCGATCATCAATCGTTGAGCGTATGCTATGCAGTGATATTTCATCATGCATGAGCTGGGTCTGAACTTTTACATTCTCACCAAACAAGCCCTCTTTTTTGAACGAAATTTCTATCTCGGAAATCGTTTTCTTTAACGACCATTCCTCGGGAACAGATTCACTAGCCCATAGCGGATAAATCGAGTTATTTACATGCTTATTAAAGTCAATGTCATCAAAGCGAATCTTAAACCGCGTTTCTAAATCGACATACTCCAAATCCGGAAGCTTGGCAAATTCCGGTGCAACGATGTTTTCGTTCAAGGCTTCATACTGTGGCAAATTTTCGAGCAAAGGTACCGGACGCTTGCTCTCAATATTAATCAAGACCCACTGGCTGGCGGCTTTAATCAAAGATTTTCCATCTTCGCCAAAGAGTTCAAAATCTCTGATTGCGGCCAATCTTTTGGCTTCTGCCGGCCAGGTCATAAGTTTTATTTTTTCGTGTATTTTTGGTTTTTGTTCAATAAAAATATGGTAATTACTGCCAACCCATGCGAATCCTTGCTCTAGGCAATAAGCTATTCCCAGTCCCATATGGGTGGCGTGTTCATCGGCAATATCCTGAAAAATATTCATTAAAGTAACCAAGCGTAATCTCTTGTTGCGGTCGCATTCATAGCTGCGGAGCGAATATTCTTTCACATATTTTTCCATATTTTCCTCTTTATCCGTTTCTTTTTCTTTTAAGCATATATGCCTTAAACTTTCTTTGGCTTCGTCTTTGGCTGATGGTTCTTTTCAAAAAGCCTTTGCCTGATGTCGGCTGTTGCAAGACCTCTACAAAATAGGCGCTGTCAGGAGAATTATAAACAACAGTCAACCATTTTGCCGGCTGTTCAGACACCAGCTGCGCCCCATTCTTTTCCAGACGAAAAATCTGGTTATTGTGTGGTGTCCGGTCTATCAGCTTTATCTTGCAAAAATCTGCCAGATCTCTCACATCGTCTATCATAAAAATAGGACAATGCGTCGGGATAAAACACGGTCTTTGCGCCAGTGTTTGGTTTAGCTTTTCGATATCTCCCCAAAACGCATGGCCATAGCCTTGGAGCTCGGGATAATCATCAACCGTTACAAATTTTATATTATGAAGGTTAAATTGTCCTTTAAGCGGATTAAAAAAAGTGGAGGCCGTTATTATGCCAAAAGCATTTTTTCTATCGGCATCAAAAACGTCAGGCACATCATTAAACGTGCCGATAACAACATAATCATTCTCAAGCGGCAGCAAGGCTTCTGAGTCATGAGAATAAGAAACTTTTATCCTGCCCTTGGCCATTTTTTCAAAGGAAATGCCGTATTCTATTAATAACTTGAGGTAGCTAAAAAAGTCTACCGTGCCATAAAAAACAACATTTTTTTTGCATTTGAGCGCAGCCATAAAGGCTATCAGATACATCTCAGGATGAGTCGGATAAACAGGGATAAAAATCTTGTTCTTTTTAGATTCTTTTATCAGCGAAGCCAAGCGGAGATAAGTGGTGATTTCACTGACAGCCAAACCGTCAGAGCTTATACCATAAAAATCGGCAACTACATAATCTATCTTTTTTGATAGTTCATGCAATCTTTTGAGGTCTGTTGGCTTGCGGAAGCAGGCTGCTTGGTCTATTTTCATATCGCCGGTGTGATAAACACAAGTGTCTGCCGAAGAGATTATAAAACCAAAGCTATCAAAGCAGGTGTGCGAAGCCGGCACAACCTCTATGTTTAATGTTCCGAGACTTAGTTTATCACCGCTCTTGATGACATTAAATTTTGGCCACAGGCGTTGCGGAATGTTAAATTCGGTCAGCAAATCATAGAGAATCATTAAGGTGTATTTGCCGCCATAAACCGGCGGAAGACTGTAGCCTGCGTTTAGATAGTGAGGAATTCCGTTCAAATGATCGGGGTGGGAATGAGTTAAAAGTAAAGCTCCGGGAGCGTTTTTCTTGTCTGCCAAGATGTCCCTGATGTCGGGAACAGCGGCGGCAGCATTTTTTACTCCCAGAGCTTTGTAATTATCAAATTTTCCTAAATCTACCAGCAAAGAGGTGGACGATTTTTGCCCGTTTTTGCCGGCAGAGCGGATATCCGTATAAAGATAGCAATGCCCGCTGATTTGATCCGGATTATTGCCGCCAAGCGGCTGCCAATAAAGACCTATTTTCTTAAAAGCCTCTCTCATCAGCTATGCGGAACTTTCTATCTTATTTTGATTATTGAACCTTTCTGTTTCGATAATCAGACAGTTTGCTCTCTCTCCAAGCATTAGCTTTGTCGGCAGCGGTTGCTTTATCATTCTGAGCGGAGGTTAAAGCCTGAGCCTCAAGCTTGGTTGACTTGGCAACCTGAACCTCATCTGCCTTAAGAGATGCAAGCTGAGCATTCTTCTTAACTTTGTCATAAGCGACAACAATTTTCTTTTTGTAACGAAGCGCCTTTTTCAAAACGCCAGAGTGGTAAGCCATGGCGGCTTTGAACCAATCATTTCCGCGTCTTTTATAAAGCTGTTTTAAGAACTTTGCTCCATATTCTACATTCTTGTATGGATCGAGCGCTTCTTCAACAGATTTAAACTCTTTGCCGTGGTACATCAGGTTAATTTGCATACAGCCGACGTCAATACTTTTAACGCCTTTTGCCTGCAGGTCTTTAACCGCCTTAACCGCCTCAGCCTTTGAGGAATAGTAATATCCTTTGCCTAAAGCGTTTACAGTCCATGGCCAAGCCAAAGTCTGTTTGTGCTCTTGATTCCAGCGACCGGTTTCTACGGTAGTGATGGTTTCTAACAGGTGCTCCTTAATTTGATATTCTTTTTCAAACTTTTCGGCAGCAGTCTGGCAGATAAACGCTTCATCAATGCCCGCAAAGGGCTTTGCCTGAACCGGCTGAATCAACAGCAGCAGTAAAAGTAATAACATAAAAAATTTTGATACGAAATGTCGCATCCCTCTGTTCCCCCGGTTAAGCCACAAACATCCCTTATGCAATCTCAATGCCAATTTCAATTTGCTTAACGGCTTAAATTCTAAAAACTCCAGATAAAACCGGGGTTAGGTTTACACAACAGGCTGTCAAAATATCTATCAAGGCAACCCATTTCAACAGTTATTCTTAACTGTTTATTAACAATTCGGGTATGGTTATAACATATTTATTTTTTAAAATCCAGTAAAAATTTTGCAAAAGCGTTTATTGAGGCGCTCAAATCACTACTAACAGCATGAAAATTATTGTTTTTTTTGTGCACAGATTCTTCCATATAGATGCCGCGATTTATCTCTAATTGCAGCGTAAAAATATTTTTTCTTGGCTGACAATAGTTAAAAGTTGTATAGGCTCCGGAATAAGGACAATTCATAACGACCTTATATCCACGCTGTGACAACAATTTTTCAAGAAAAGCGCTTACTTCCGGCGGACAGCTTTGGTCGAACAACGTGCCGATACAGAATTTTATCGGTTCATCTTCTTGCATGACGGAGCAGATTTTTGACGGCATAGAATGGCAATCCAGAACGAAGCAAAAGCCAAACTTTTGTGAAATAGCGGCAATCAACTGATTAAGCCGTTTGTGGTAAACATCATAAACCGAAGAAATGCGCTCTTTAACTTCATCATAATTGAGCAAACCATCGTAGATATTTTTTCTTTCGGCATTAATGCGATGAACAACGCCCAACCCGACACGGCAGCGAATCCCCGCCTGTACATCTGATGTCGGCGGAAAATTGTAATACATCTGCGGGTCTATCTCGATTTTATCACGATTAGCGTCAATAAACGCGCGGGATATATTCATCGCAAGCATTGGAATCCCACTATCCGAAGCGGCCATAAAAAGCTCATCCACAAAAGAATCTTCATTGCTGCGGAGCTCGGATTCCGTCATTTTTACAGACTCCAGAAACTCGTGCGGAAAGACCTGACCGCTATGCGGCGATGTCAGCAATAGCGGATAAAGAATGTTTTTGGTATTATATTCTTTATAAATTTCAAGCTTTTTATAATTAACCTTAAAGTTAATTTTGTTTTCAGCCACGGCAAAACTCCTGTGCAACAAAAAAACGTTTTCGAGTGCTTATTATATAATACAAAATATTAAATTTTAATAAAAAAGTTTGCGAATCCTAGATTAGGTGGTTTTCCGCCAGATATTTCCAAATTGCGCAGGCATGAATAGACTGGATTATCTCATTGTTTTTCAAAAGTTTTACAACTTCATCCAAGTTAAGGAGGTGAACAGAAATATCTTCTCCTCCGTCTAAGTGCTGGGTCGAAATCAGCTCTACATCTTCGGCAATAAAGTTATAGGTCCAGTTGTTTGAGGTACTGGGATTAGCAGAGAGTTTGAGATTTTGTCGCCAGTGGCCGTTGCCATATCCGGTTTCTTCCAGTAATTCTCGCTTGGCAGCCTCAAGCGGCGAGGTATCTTCAGCGTCAACACATCCCCCGCAAAGCTCAAAATTTGTGGTGCCGGTACCGTGACGATATTGGCGTATCATCAAAAACTTTTTATCCTTCGTGATGGCCAAGATATTAACCCAATTGGGATATTCTAAAACGTAATAATTAGGAATGACGACGCCATTAGCTTGTTCAACTTTGTCTTTTCGGACTGTCAACCATGGCTCATTGAACAAATATGAGCTTTCTAAAACTTTTCCTTTTTTCTCATTATTCATGCAAGACCTACTTTGAAGGGCTATTCTGTTATCTCTTTATTTTCTATATCGTCATTATCTTCTTGTATATTTTTCTTTGCATTTGCTCCGACGATGCTTCCGCCCATTAAACCGCTTAGGGCCAAGGCCAGCCTTACGCGATTTAATGTGTCTTTTAACTCTTCTGTGGTGATTTTGTGTTGTGCATGTTCCGTATTGTTGGTCATGTCCCTTACTCCCTTGCTCTCATTGGATTATGTTATCATAAGTTAAGGTAGATGTCAATTTGGCGTTTGAATCAAAAGAGCAGCCCTTTTCGGAGCTGCTTTTTTGCTTACGCATTTTCTTTTTGAATTTGGAAACGTTCTGCCAAAAAATGTCTGGCATTAATAGCCTCCTGCGGACGCTTGTATTCGTCGCCTTTGAAGAAGCTGTTTTTATATTTTTCCAAATTAAGTCGGTTGAGACGCTGCCTCATTCCATAACAGGAACGATGAATTTCTGAATCAGCGATTTGTCTTGTTAAATATACCGGCTTTTCTTCATTAGCAAAGGCTCGGATAAAGCCCGAAAGCTGGAACAAATCATCAAGTGCTTTATCAATATGTTCTGTTTCTTCACACTTTTGGGGTAGCTCCAATTTTGATACCTGCGCAACCAAAAAATTTTCCGGTTCTTGGCTTCCTTTTCCTTCAATTCGTTGCAAAGGCAATAATTCCGGCGGGAGCAGATTTCCTTCAGAGGGGTAGGCTATTTTATAAAAACCTGAAATTTGCTGCTGAAGTTCCCAGTCAAAAAAGCCTAATCTGTTTGATGAAAAATTGTTAAAGACATCAAACAGCAAGTGTTTTCCGCTTTTTTCATCAATATCCCACATACAAACCACAAACAAAAGCGATTGCAGATATGATTTGTTTGAAAAATACCGAACAGGCATCTTTGATGCATAAATTCGGCTTCCGTTTTCTACCCAGCCTTGCGGCATTACAGGGTGAAGATTTTCACAAAGCAACAAATTTGACAAGGCCAGCTCAAAAGTCGGAATTTTTAAAACATTCATCTCAAAATCGACTAGCTTTTGCGTAAAATAGTTAAACAACAATAATTTTTTTTCCATAATTTATAATTTTTTTAGAATAATACAATAAACCTTGTTATGATAAAATAAGTTTGAGAAATGTCAATAGCTTTTCTTTATTGCGCCAGTGCGGTGATGAGGTCGTGGAGAGCGAGGCGGGCGGAAGGATTTTTGATTTTGGAGAGGGCGGCAATCAGCTCGATATTTTCCAGGCTGAACAGCGGATCACCTTTATTTACGGAAAATGGGACGCCTGCGCCGTAAAGTTGGCTCGGACTTTGGCGGCGGATTTGGCTGTCCATGCCGTCAAAGAAGTAGTTTATCGGAACATTCAAAACCGAGGCAATATCCCACAAACGGCTGGCGTCCATGCGGTTTAAGCCGCGTTCGTATTTTTGCACTTGCTGAAAAGTTAAGCCAAGCGCGGCGGCTAATTTTTCTTGAGAAAGGCAAAGCATTTGCCGGCGCAGGCGCATTCTTTTGCCGACATAAACATCAATCGGATTAGGTTCTCCGTTGGCCATTCTGCCGCGAGATTTTATACGTTTGACATCCATGATTTTTCTCCCCGAACATTAAAAACAAAAAAAGTAACCCACCGGCTTAGCCGGTGGTTCTTCACAAGCGGGTGTAACCCTAACGGTGCCAGCGAACGC
>CALXTD010000040.1 GCA_944391315.1 uncultured Alphaproteobacteria bacterium
TTAATATGATGAAAACAAAGGAAATAACAAAATAGAAATAAACCAACTCGTAAACCGTGAGTTAAGTATCACCAATTCAAACAGCAGTCATGAAAATGGCTGCTTTTTCTTTTATTTCCAAGGCTTTCAGCAAGTTCGGATGTTTCATTTTCAAAAATAGTCATTTTTTCAATTTGTCCGAACTTTTTTATAATGATATATTTTTCAATATCTTAATTAAGTTAGAACTAGCCCAAGTTTTAGGGGAAAATAGGGCTTAAACTTTATTAACGATATATACCTAAATCATTTAAAGTTTGTCGGACAATCTTGTTTACATTTGATTGCTGCCGCTCATTAGCAAAAAAGCGATTTCCGGCTTTTATGCAGTCTGAACAAATCGGAGGCAAATTTTCTCTCTTTAACGCAAGTCTAGCTCTTGTTATATCGCTAAAATTTCCGTCAACTCTTTGTTGCATAATGCATAGTCCATCTTCATCCGTGCAATGTGTCCCATAAATATCCGCTGAATTTTCTCTTCCTTCATAAGTAAGACCAATAACATGCCCAAATTCGTGCATTAACACTGTTTTGAAATTTTCTCTATCCACAATATTACCATTTTCATCTGAAAATCTGCGAGCAGAAACGACACATCCAATCCCTTCATCTCCCATACCCAAACAATAATTCATGTTACTGCTAGGATATAAATCATCTTTTGTAAGTAGTATTGTAAACTGAGGAATTTCTTTATTCGTCGGATCTTCCTGCATAGTCTGAAATAATGTACTTGCATTTAATTGATGAGGACGACCATCATCGATCGCAACTCGTTTGGCATTTTCAATATGCCAACGTGTACTTTTATAAGGAGCTAAATAAACGCGACCATTTTCGGGATATATATATCCTGAATCTTTCCATGCTCCAAGATTAGTAATTGGATAATCATTTTTGTATATAGGAAAACATTCCATCAATTCATGAATTGCTTCAATTGCTATTTGGTTTGCTTGGGGGGAAAGACCATCTTGGCTGACTATAAAAATATCTCTCTGTTTCATTATATATATCCTAAAATTTATAATCAATTTCAATATATCATAGTTTGAATAAATTTTCAATTAATTTCAGTTCGTAAACAATGAGTTAAGCATCACCAATACAAAAAAGGCTTCCTTTATGGGAGCCTTTTTTGTATTGATAATTTAATTTGATTCGAACCCATAGAAATGGGCTTGACAAGGATGAGAGGCAGACGGGAGTATGTCGGTGAGGGCATAGCCCGAGCAAGGACGCAGCGACGCAGTGAGCAAAGCGAACAAGACAATCTCGCCCAAATCACCAATTCAAACGGCTATCATGAAAATGGCTGCATTTTGCGCTGCTACGGAAAGCGTTTTAAAATGCGAAACCGCCTTTCCAAACAACGGAAGGCGGTTAGTTTTCTTTTTTTAGTTGTTTCTTAAGTGAAAGTTTTTTAGCTTACCAATGATTTCGCATGTCTACTTTCGGCGGTTTCTTGCTCTCTTTCACATATCTCTCATAGACGAAACGCTTTAATGTTCAAAATGTTCGCGGTCCTACTGGCTCATCATAATAGGAGCAATCATTGCCATTCCTATTTGCGATACACCTCAAATACTGCATGCGTTTGCTAAAAAGATATATAAAACTAAGAAAACTGCTCTTTGCTTTAACCGGATGATTGGTCAGATAAAAGCATCAACTCTTTCCAAAATGCTTTTTCATACGTATTTAAGATCTTTTCAAGCACTAAGTAAGAGATTTAAATATCATAATAAAACATATTCTTAAAATAGTACCGCTGTTTATAAAACAAAAGATTTTCTTTGTAAACTATTAATTTTCTAATTTAAAATATTATAAAATTCTCAATTCTTTTACTGTGTGGAATTGACTTTTAGTATAGATAATATAAAGCCTTACTGCGAAAATGCGGTAAGGCTTTTTTCATATAGTTTATTTCAGAGCTAATTAATCATCACCATGGAAATATTTTCTGACGTCATCAGAGAGCGAAATCGACAAATCCTCCTGTCTTTGTAGATCCCTTTGGGCTTTTAGCTTAGCAAAATAATAATTATATTTTAGTTCATTTGGATTGGTGCTTGTTTGGTAGGGTGGCGCAAATTGTCGTGATTAGTATTATTCCGATAACGACTAATGGGGGCCAAACCAAAGATACCGAACCCGTTAGATAACCAAGATGTATAATAAAAACTGCTAAAATTAAGAAGAATATTGTAAAAAAACGCAAAAGTAATCCTTTTAATGGGGAAAAATCTTGATTTTTTTTACATAGTTTTTGCAATTTATTATACTTAAAAAGCGTGTAAATGGATAGAAGTATTTCTATGCCAAAATAGATGCATAATAATTCTTGTAACTGTTCCATAATAATTAAATTTATTTGTTAGACATAATTGTTATTTTTAAGAGCTTAATTATACAAGTATTTATTAAAGAAGCAAGGGGATTCTGCTGTCGGTTTAGCTAAGAACATAGAAGGCAGAAGTTATAACTAAGCAAAAAAATTAAGTGTAATATGTCTTGAAAATTTTGTTGTTGGCCATACATAAAGTTTGTTTGTAACATTTTTAGGAGAGATAATATGTTAAGCAAAATTGCGCTTATTTTGGCAATAATCGGTGGTATTAACTGGGGATTGGTCGGTATTGCTAATTTTAATCTGGTTAATTTACTTTTGGGCTTTGCGCCGGTATTGGAGCGGATTATTTATATCGTTGTCGGTTTGTCGGCAATTTATGCCGCTTATGATATGGCAAAAAGTAAGTAATCTAAATAATCTTAGCCTCATGCAAATAAATGTATGAGGCTTTTTTTGTGTTTTAGCTGAAGCATAACTGAAAAAATTTAACTTTGTTTTTAGATTTTAGTCCTAACATAAACTCATATATTCCTAACAGAAGGAGAGTGTTATGCTTATTAGTAAAGACAATTCCGTTCTTTTGATTATTGATGTGCAAGAAAATCTGACGCCGGTGCAGGAGAGCCCGCGTGGGGTGATTAACGGCTGTATGACCTTGTTGGAAGTTGCCGGTGAGCTTGATATTCCTTATATTATCGCTGAGCAGGATCATAAGGTATTTGGTTCGACCATGATTGATTTGCGCAATGTGATGAAGAAAGACACCTGCTATTATGAAAAAGACACATTCTCTTGCTATAAAAACAAAAAAATTAAAGACGCCATTAAAAAGACAGGCAAAAAGCAAATCGTGATTGCCGGACTTGAGACGCATTTGTGTGTGTTGCAGACGGCGATTGATTTTCATGATGCCGGATATGAGGTTTTTGTGGTGGCGGATAGTTGTTCTTCTCGCAGCAGCTTTCAAAACTCAATGGGGATTCAACGCTTAATCCAGCATGGAATTGATGTTGTTTCTCGTGAGATGGTGCTGTTTGAATGGATGGACAAGTCAGGAAGCAAGCTATTTGATGACTTGTGGGAGCGCCGTTTAAGATAAAGTATAAAGGAGGCTGTTGAGACCTCCTTTTTTATGCTTAAAATAATCCGATGATTTCGCCTTTATCATTTATATCAATTTTTTCGGCGGCGGGGTGGGGTGGTAGCCCAGGCATAGTATTAATCGTGCCGCTGATGGCGATGATAAAGCCGGCACCGGCGGCTAGTCTGATTTCTTTAATATTCAGAATATGGTCTTTAGGTGCGCCCAAGCGTTTAGCGTCGCCGGAGATGGAATTTTGGGTTTTGGCGATGCATACCGGAAGGTTGGTGTAGCCTTTGTCTTTTATTTCGTTAAGTTTTTGCTTTGCGTTATCGCTATAATCAACAGATTTTGCTCGATAAATTTCTTTTGCAATGTACTCTATTTTTTCTTCCGGTGATAAGCTGTAATCATAAAGAGGCTGATAAGTCTGAGCTTTTTGTGTTTGGGCAATAACTTCTTGAGCTAAAGCTTCGGCGCCTTTGCCGCCTTCCGACCAAACAGTTGTCGTTATAGCTTTAATCCCTTCTTGGGTGCATAGGTTTTGTAAAAGTTTTACTTCTTCATTTGTGTCGCTGTTGAATTTGTTAATAGCGACAATCGGTGTTAAATTAAACTTTTTGATGTTTTCAATGTGGGTTTTGAGATTGCAAAAGCCGTCTTCAAGTGCAGGCAGATTTTCTTTTTCAAGGTCTTTTTTGCAGACACCTCCGTGCATTTTTAAGGCTCTAATGGTGGCGACAATAACAATGGCTTGCGGGGTTAAGCCTCCGAGCGGGCATTTGATGTCTAAAAATTTTTCTGCTCCTAAATCGGCGCCAAATCCGGCTTCCGTTACGACATAATCAGCCAGTCGCAGAGCTGTTTTGGTGGCAATTAGGCTGTTACAACCGTGGGCAATATTGGCGAATGGTCCTCCGTGAACCAAAGCCGGTGTTTGTTCAAGAGTTTGAACTAGATTGGGCTTTAGGGCGTCTTTCAAGAGGGCGGCCATCGCGCCAACGGCTTTGATGTCTTTGGCTGTTATGTATTTGCCTTTGTTATCTTTACCAATAACGATGTTTGATAGTCTTTCTTTAAGTTCTTTGATGTTTTCCGAAAGGCACAGAATAGCCATAATCTCGCTGGCGACGCTGATATCAAAGCTGTCTTTTCTTACAACACCATTGATTTTGCCGCCTTGGGCAATGGTGATTTCTCTTAAACTGCGGTCGTTTAGGTCCAGACAGCGGTGCCAATAGATGTTTTGTGGATCTAAATTAAGCTCATTGCCTTGTTTGATATGATTATCTATCATGGCGGCCAGCAGATTGTTGGCGGCGGTAATGGCGTGGATGTCGCCGGTGAAGTGGAGGTTTATTTCTTCCATCGGCGTTATCTGTGCGTATCCGCCGCCGGTTGCGCCGCCTTTGACGCCAAAACATGGTCCGAGTGAGGGTTCTCTCAAAGCCAGTATGGCGTTTTGTTCTAATCGGTTTAAGGCATCGGCCAGACCTATTGAAACTGTTGATTTTCCTTCTCCGGCCGGTGTCGGGGTGATGGCTGTTACCAGTATCAATTTTCCTTTTAGTTCTTTGTTTTCTAATTCTTGAAGCTTTTTATAGGAGATTTTGGCCTTGTAATTGCCGTATAATTCAAGGTCGTCTTGAGTAAGGTTTAATTTTTTACCGATTTCGGTGATGTTTTTTTTCTGTGCCTGTTGTGAGATTTCGATATCTGAGAGCATTATATTTTTCCTTGTTTTTTTCTTTGATTTTAGCTCAGATATCGAAAAAGTCACGGGTTCTTTATTCTTTTACCCAAGTTCCTTCCTGATGAAGAAGAATGGCGGGGAGGGTGTTTTTTTCTTTTTCAGAAAGTTCTTCGTGTTTGGTGGAGATTTTTTTCATTACCGGTACGAGTTTTAAGCCGCGGTAGAGCAATATTTTTTCTCCGCCAATGCGCTCAAATCCTTTTTTGTGCCAGTAATTTACTAATGGCGGTTCGCAGAATAGGTAGGCTTTTTTGACCCCTTGTTCCTGACAAAAATCTAAACCGGCTTTGATTATCTCTTTGGAAATTCCTTTGCCGCGATATTCGGGGATAACGGCCAGACGCTCAAATTTTGCTTCTTTGCCGTCTTTTAATATTCTCATAATCCCTATTGGTTCGCCGTTGTCTTCACAGGCCAGCAGGTGGGTGCGGCTGCTTAACTCATAATCATCAAATTCCATATTATATTTGTGTCCGTATTCTGCCATAAAAATAATACTGCGAATAATCATGACCTTCATAAAATCATCTAAGCTATGTGCTATTTTTACTTCCATTTCTTTTTTCTTTCTTTTAATCCTTGCATTTTTTCTTGCATGAAGGTAGTATTTATCCGATTTTTCTAATTTAGAAGGGGCTAATTATATATAGCTGGTATACTCTAATGGATATAGATGACAGAAAAACTTTGGTGAAGTCTTTGGCGTTGTTGAAAGCAACGGTTGAAGCCGGAAGCTATACGCGTGCGGCGGAAATGCTGGGAATGACGCAGCCTTATCTTTCAAAGCAAATTCGCCAACTTGAAGAGCTGTTTCGGGTTAAGCTGCTTTCTCCGACATCTCGCGGAATGGTACCGACTCATGAAGGGCAGGAGATTTATAAATATGCGCAGAAGTTTGAGGCGCTGTTTTATGAGCTGGAAAACTATTCTCTTGATCGTCATGCTACTTCGGGAAAAATCACGCTATCGATTACCGACGGAATAGGGATTTATCTTATGCCGCATTTGGTGGAGTTTCATAAGTTATATCCTCAGGTTAAACTCGATATTATTTCTAGCTATAACGAGGTTAATCTCAAGGAAAGAAAATCAGATATTGCCATTGTTTATCATTATCCTGCAAGAGATGATTCTCTTGTGGTTAATGAATATCATCGTGATTTTGGGCTGTTTGCATCTAAAGACTTTATTGCCAAGCACGGAATGCCGCGCGATGTTGATGATTTGTTGGAGAATTTTGATATTTGTTCCAGACAAGAATATACGGATAACTGGGAAGAGTGGCAAATTATGATGGCAAAGGCCAAGCGTCCCGTAGCAAAGTTTGATTCTTCCAATTTGCTGATTCAAGCTTTGAACTGTGGACTTGGTGTTTCTCTGCAGCCGATTATCTATGGAATGGCACAAGATAATTGGGTGTTTTTGGATTTGGGCGTTAAGTTAGTTCATTCTTGTTGGGTGGTTTCTCATCATGCTGATCGGCATACGCCGAAAATTATGAAGTTGATGGAATTTATTCAGCAAGTTATGTTGAAAATTTAGTTTGTTTTCTTATAATATCTCGTTGACAAAACAGGCTTTTTGTGCTACTCCTACACAGTTATTTTTTTTATTGATGGGAGAAAATTAATGACCTTAAAACTGCACAATACATATTCTCATAAGATTGAGGAGTTGGTTCCGTCTAACCCTGATGGTATGGTCAGAATGTATTGTTGTGGTCCGACGGTCTATAACTATGCGCATATCGGTAATCTCAGAACCTATATCTTTGAAGATGTGTTAAGACGCACAATTCTCCGCAATGGTTTTAAGTTGACGCATGTTATGAATGTGACTGATGTCGGTCATTTGACCAGTGATGCCGATGAAGGTGATGATAAAATGCTTTTGGCGGCTGAGCGTGAGAAAAAAAGTGTGCTCGATATTGCGCGTAAATATGAAGATACATTCTTTAAGCATACAACCGCGTTGAATATTATGCGTCCCGATATTGTTTGCCGTGCTACAGACCATGTTCAGGATATGATTAAATTTGTGGAAAAGCTAGAAGAAAAAGGTTATGCTTATTTCTCTAACGGAAATGTTTATTTTGATACGGCAAAATTTCCGGCTTACGGAATGCTCTCAGGACAGAATCGTAAGGATTTGCGTCATGGGGCTCGTGTTGAAGAAGATACAAATAAACGCAATCCTTCTGACTTCGTTTTGTGGTTTACGTCTTCTAAATTTAAAGACCAAATTCTTCAATGGGATTCAAAATGGGGCAGAGGATATCCGGGGTGGCATATCGAATGCTCAACCATGTCAATGAAATATTTGGGTGAACATTTGGATATTCACTGCGGCGGCGTTGATCACATTGCCGTTCACCATGAAAATGAAATTGCTCAAAGCGAGGCTTATCTTGGGCATAAGTGGTGCAAAATGTGGCTGCATGGTGAATTCTTACAGATGAAAAATGATGTTAAAATGTCAAAGTCTAAGGGAAACTTTATTACTTTGGATACGCTGATTGAAAAAGGTTATTCGCCTTTGCATTATCGTTATTTGACATTGACTTCACATTATCGTTCTCCGCTTATTTTTTCTTATGAAAATCTTGATGCGGCGGCTACTGCCTATAATAATCTGAAAGCGAAATATGCAGAATTTAAGCAGGCGGGTGAGGTTTCTGTTTCTGATGATGATTTGAAGCTTTATCAGGCTTATCTTGATGAATTTAATGCTCATCTGAACATGGATTTGCACACGCCGCAGGCAATGGCTCTTTTGTGGAAGGTTGTTAAAGATAAAAATCTGCCGGCGTCTCTTAAAGTTAAATTTATGGACGAGGCTGATACGGTTTTTGCTCTCGATTTGGCCAAGATTGAAGAAAGCAAAGCAACGGATGCTCCGGTTATTGACGATGCAGTTAAAGCTCTTGTGGAAGAGCGTAAAGCCGCTCGTGCTGCAAAGGATTGGAAAAAATCTGATGAAATTCGTGATAAGCTTTTGGCTCAGGGAATTGTTCTTAAAGATTTGCCCAATAATGAGGTTGAAATTTCTATAAAATAAATCTTATAGACAGCGTCAAAAACAAAAGTTGAAAATTTTTATTTTTATATTATCTTAAGTATTGGGTTTTTGTTATTGTAAGGAGAAAAAATATGAAAGCCATTCTTTGGATTATCGTTCTTGTTATTCTTGGTTATTTGGGATGGTATGCTTATGAAGCTTATATGGCTCCGGAAGCTACCGTTGTTGTTGAAGAAGTTGAAGCTGTTGCCGTTCCGGCTGAGCAAGCTGCTCCGGCTGCAAAATAGTCTTGATTTTACAGATGAATAAAGCCGCGGTGTTCCGCGGCTTTATTTTTTGTAACAAGAAAACTACCGGCTAGGCCGGTAGTTCCAAAGAGCTTATAGCTTTACAGATAAAAAACTCCTTT
>CALXTD010000041.1 GCA_944391315.1 uncultured Alphaproteobacteria bacterium
CTTAAGGCGTTCGCTGGCACCGTTAGGGTTACACCCGCTTGTGAAGAACCACCGGCTAAGCCGGTGGGTTACTTTTTCACCACTCTCCCATTTCAACATAAAAACAAGCTTGCAAACAAATTGAACTTATGCTATAATCGATTCGTGAAGGCAAACGGATAGGAGAAGTATTATGTTTATCTCACGACAAAAGGCGGTTATAACCGCGGCGCTATGTTTGGCGGTAGGAATTTCGCCGACTGACGCGAGAGCAGATAATTCTGTTATCAAGAGTGACAAGCAGCTTGTCTACACACTTCACACACACCTTTATGCTTCGTCACAGAGTTTGCCTTCGCCTGATGAGATTCAATTAGCCGCCGTCTGCTTTGTAACCGATATGTCCGAATGCGAAGATAATATCTTTGGCAACTCAAGCAATCCACCGGACTATGATTTGAACGACGCTGAACGTTGCCGCAAAGAAGGATATACCTTAACTTCTTGTGCCGCCGGTGAAACGCCGGAAGGCTTTTGTATTTATAATAAGGCTTACTTTGCGCGTTGCGTATGCCCTTCGGGTTACAAGACTTGTGAACCGCCTTATTATGGTGTTGGTGCAGCTTGCGGCGATAAATATGCGTCATGTGAAGAAGATACAGAGCGCGCCTGCGAAGAGTTGGATTCTGAATTTACGGATACTTGCCAAGACGGGTGGAAGGTAGATCCGAATGATTCATGTAAATATGATCCGACTTATGGAAAGTGCTGCAATCTTTGTAGCGGCTATGATTACACGACAATTCCGAATGGTTATGTCCAAGACGGCGAAAGTTGCCTCGATTGTGACGGACAGACAAAATATAAAGTCATAGTCAATCCCTGCGACGGCTTCCAAGATTGTGGTTCTATGGGCGGCGCAGCCGGAGCGGAAACCTGTCAGTCCGGTAATACAATCAAATATGATAACTGCAAACCTTGTCCGAATTTAGGAACTTACACGAGTTGTCCAAGCAGTTCAGTCTGTGAATATGAGGACTGTTCAGGCTTGTGGTATGCAACCGGCTGTAAAAGCGGTTATACGGATTATTGCGACTATTGCGCAATGTAAGAAAAACAAAGGAGAAAGAAGATGAAAAAAATACTCTATATAACAACAGCATTTGTTCTTTGTGGCGGCATTGTGCAAGCAAATGCGGCTTGTATCGCCACTCCAAGCTGTACGGCAATGGGATATACCAGTTCATCAAGCTGCACCAATGGTATTAAATGCCCGTTTGGCAATTATTGGAATTGTGCGAATAGTGATTTGAATAATAAGATAACAGAGTTGGAAAAGAAGATAGAGGATTTAGAAACACAAAAGGAATCCTGCTATATAGGAAGTATATTATATTCGGATAAGAGTTGTTCATCGTATTTAATGTTAGGCAAAACAGCAATAGGAGTTGTTGTCTATTTAGACGGCACCGGCGGCGGACAGGCGATGGCTTTGAATTTTGTAGGTGATGAGTGTGAGTGGGCAACGAAATATGGCGATATCTTGGGTTTGACGTACTATGAATCAGCCTCAACAGCATCAAAAGATTATGATAGTTGCGGGAATACGGCAAAAATAATCGCGGCAGGAGATAAGAGCGAGTATCCGGCGGCGTGGGCAGCGCATGAGTATAAAACAGCAGGAACAGAGGCGGGAGATTGGTGCTTGCCGGCAGCAGGAATATTCACCTCATATTATAATAATCAAGATGCGATAGATTTAGGATTTGAAAGGGCCGGTGGGACTATATCCAGCAGCGGTTGGTCGTCGTCCGCGGAAGATAGTAACGACGCGTGGTACTCAAACTTTAGCAAAGACTACGGTTTGAGCAGCTACTACTACTCCAATTACTACGATTACAACGAGGTCCGCCCCGTCCTCGCTTTTTAGAGAAAAGCTGAAATTGAAGTAAGAGCGATAGAATTTCGCTCTGATGTACTATCGTATGCGCATGGAAAAAGCAGACTTTGGGCCGGCAGAAGATATGGAGCTTAATTGTTTGCGTAAGGCTTTGACCTATTCTTCAGATTATAAGCTTATTTCTTATTGTCAGGGGCGTTTGTCTGATCCAAATGATAAAATTGTATTGCGCGCTTATAAGCATGGCATTGTCTTCGGCTAAAGATAAAAGCGAAAAATGCCAAATTAATTTGGCTTTGGCCGATATTTATACATCTCGCGCAACAAGAATCGGCTTTTTGACTCAAAATAGTGATAAGAAAATATCAGGTGAAAAAGCTCTTCATCATCTGATGGATGCTTATCGCTATTCGCTAAAAGATACTCGTATTCATGTTTTGAAACGAATCGCTGAAATGCAACGCAATTTGGGCCGAAAGGATGATTGGAAAAATACAAAAACCGTTATTGCTCTTAAATTTCTTAAAGGAGAAGAGCGTTGCATGGCATTGTCTTCTATTGCTGATAAAACGCATGATCTGAGTTATTATCACAAGGCTTTGACTGAGGCTAAAAAAGCAAAAATTTCGACAGTTTCAAAGGCAAGAATTCAAGAGATTGTTTATGGCAAACTGTTAAATAGATTGCCGGAGGGTGAAGAAAAAGCCGATGTTGATAAAAAGTTAGAACATGTTAAAAAGATTTCTTTGGCAGATATGCGCAAGCTTTATTCTCTTAAAAATGATAAAAGCAAGTAGCTTGTCTGATTGATATTTTTTTGTTGACAACAGATTTTCTCTAGGTTATAAGATTTTCTGTTGTTGCCGACATAGCTCAGTTGGTAGAGCTACTGATTTGTAATCAGTGGGTCCGCGGTTCGAGTCCGTGTGTCGGCACCATTAAAAACAAAAATGCGCCTTTATGGCGCTTTTTTGTTTTTAAAGTTGTTGAGATGTTTGAACTTTTGACTCACTTGGGTCGGGCTCGAGGATAAAAAACACCGTTGCTTGAACTGTCCCCCGGGACTTTTTTACTTGTCCAATTTTTGGGGGACAGTTCATTGTTTGAAGGATATATTTTTTATATTTAATAAAGTCTTGGTTCGATATGAATAATGACCCTTTGATTTTTGAGCTGATTTTGTGGAATAGGCTCATCAAACAAGTCAAAGTTTGGATATTTAGGAACATTATCAGCAAAGCCGATAATCTTTATTCTGGTATGAGAAATACCGCGATCTTCTAAAAAGCGTGCTACGGTAGCCGCTCTGGCTGCAGAAAGTTCCCAGTTTGACGGATATAATTCCGATTCAATTTTTTTGTTGCTGGTGTGGCCTTCGATGCTGAAATTAAATTTTGCATAGCGTTCAGACTGCAGGGTTGCGGCAATGCGTTTGAGAATTGGCTGAGCCTGTGCTTTTAACTTTGCTGAGCCGGTATCAAAGAAGGTGTCACCGCCAAATTCTAAGACAATTCCTTGGGTGTCGCTGCCGATTGAGACTTCATCTGATGCATCCATGGACTGAATGTCATCAGATAATTCAACCATCAGCATTTCTATCGGGCGTTGGGCTTGGACTTTTCCAAGGCCTTCTTGCATGCCGGCTTGGATTTGTTCATACTTTGCCTGATCAACGCTGGATGCTGCTAGCATCATTACAAAGAAGCACAGCAGCAATGTTACCATATCGCCGTATGTATCTTGCCAAGAACTATCTATCTGAACTTCTTTTTTTTCTTTCATGGCTACCTGCGCTTTTGATTAAGAGTTGCCCGAATCTCTGTTCATGTCGCGATCAATGAGGAATTGTTCGCTGACATCAACAAAGGAGTTTAGTTTGTCTTGAATATAGCGTGGGCTTTTGCGTTCTGCGAGTAAAACAAGCCCGTCAAGTTGAATGGAGTTAATCAGTTCTGTTCTGTCATAGCGTGCATTCATTTTGGTGGCCATAGGAATACAGAACAATCGTGCGAGAATAACGCCGTAAAAGGTTGTAATCAATGCAACAGCCATACTCGGACCGATTGATGCTGGGTCGCCACTCATGTTGCTTAACATGATAACCAGACCGATAAGGGTTCCAAGCATACCAAAAGCAGGTGCGTCACCGCCCATTTTCATCAATGCTCCGGTACTGATACGATTGCGGTTTGATTGTTCTTCAAGCATGTGTTCCAGAATCTGATGGATTTCGGCTCCGGTGTATCCGGTAACAACCAGGTCTGCGCCATATGCGAGGAAAGGATTTTCTTTACGAAGGGTTTCTGTAATCTCGTTTTCAAGTCCTTGAAGGCCATTTTTTTGTATGGTATAGCCCCATTTTACGATTCTGCCGACTTCGTCTTTAAGCGAAACATTCATGTCCTTGTAACTTTTGAAGGCTTTGATAATTGTTTTGAGCGCATCAAAGGCAACTTTTGTTTCGTAAGAAATAAAACAGGTTACAATTGTACCACCGAACACAATGATGACACTTGGAACATCGAAGAAAGCCATCGGGCGATCAGTCGCCGTTACAATAGAGCCTATTACCGTCATTACGCCGGCAATAAAAGCAATTACAGTACCTAAAGACATTTTTAAAAACCCTTAAAATTACACATTCAAATATAATTGTAAGGGAAAAAGGTTAAACAAAGGTTATTTTCTTGTTAGGCTTTACATAAGCAATTGCGGCGTGTTCTTCGCAATAAGTTTGGCCGATTTTAACTTTCTTTCCGCAGAAGTGAAAATTTTCGTCCTTGGGATCGCCTATAGGCCAACGGCAAGTGTGATTGTCCAAATCTACGAGCATGGTTTTGCCTTTGGAAGCTCCGGATTTTTTCAAATCGGCTTTGAAAGCAAACTCGTTTGCCAGCTGCTCCTCTGAAGGAGCCTGAAATTTTTTTTCGGGGCTTACATTTTCCTCCTTTGGGGCTGAGACTGTTGGTTTTTGTGCCGGTTCTTTGGGGGTTTCCGCAGTTGTTTTTTTCTCGGCAAGAGGTTTCTTTTCTGCAGGTCGAGCCGTTTGCTTTTTTTCTACAGTGCGAATCGGGGCAGAATCTTCAGTTGTTTCGGATTTCTTCTTAATCGGGGAAGGGCGGCCAGATAGTCCGAGACGATGAACCTTTCCGACAATAGAGTTTTTTGAAACGCCGAGTTTTTTCCCTATTTCGCCGGTGGTCATGCCGTCTTTCCACATTTTTTTAAGGTCTTCGACCATTTTATCTGTCCAAGCCATTGAAGTATCTCCTCAAAGAAATTTAATGTTATGGTTGCATAATAAGTTAATATTTTTCACGAGTCTAGAGATTATTTAAAAAAGATAAAAAAATTTAAGAAATTTTAGGATATCAAAAATAGTATAAGTTAAAACAACAGCAATTCAGGAGATAAAAATGATTAGCTATAGCAAGATTTTGGGACTTGGGTTATTGTTAAGTTCTGTTTCCGGCGTGGTGATGAGTGCTGAAACAATAGTCGATTCGTCAAAAACAACCAATATGGAAATCAGTGTTTATAACAATAATATGGCTTATGTTAAGGATACGCGCAGTGCTAATCTTGTGGCCGGAAAAAATCAGTTGGCGTTTGAAGGGGTGTCTTCTCAGATATTGCCTGAGACAGCAATGCTTTTAAGTAGCGGAATAAGCGTTTCTGAACAAAATTATAATTATAATCTGATGACGCCGAGTAATATTTTGGCTGGCTCTGTCGGAAAGAAAGTTAAAACTGCCCTTTATAATGAAGTAACAGGAAAAACAGAATATAATGAGGCTGAAATTTTAGAGGCAGGCGGAGGTAGTCCGGTACTGAAATTTGATTATGGTATAGAAACAGAGTTTCCGGGAAGAATAATTTATTCTGATATTCCTGATGGTCTGAGAACTAAGCCGACTTTGGTTATTGATATTGAAAGTAAAGAGAAAGCTAAAGATAAAAGCTTTGAGCTTTCGTATCTGACGACGGGGCTTAGCTGGAAGGCTGACTATGTGGCCGAGATAAACGGAAAAAGTCAGTTGAATTTGACTGGGTGGATAACTTTGAATAACGAATCGGGGACAGATTATGAAAATGCTTCGGTTCAATTAATTGCCGGTTCGGTTAATCGGGTTCAAACTAATGTTATTCGGCCTTTAATGGCAATGCGAAGCATGAAAGCTGCCGGTGCAAATATGGCTGTGGCGGAAAGTGCAGATGCTGCTATGCCTGTTTCAGAAGCTTTTTCTGATTATTATCTTTATACTTTGCCAATAAAAACGACTTTAAGAGATAATCAGACCAAGCAAGTTAGCCTGATGGATAAGAGTGGGGTGAAGTTTGATAAAATTTATCGTTTGAACTCTCCGTTATATATTAACATTAATCAAACAGAGAGTCGTTTTACAAAGGCTAATCCGACGGTGATTTATAAAATTGAAAATACAAAAGCCAATGGGCTTGGCGAAGCTCTTCCCAAAGGTATTATCAGATTTTTTGAACAAGACAGTCGCAATAGCCTGCAGTTTATCGGCGAAAGCAACCTTCCGTCCTTGGCAGAGGGAGAAAAAACTGAACTGATTGTCGGGCAGGCCTTTGATATCTATGCAGAAGGAAAAGTCAGCTCTTCAACCAAAATCGCACAAGATACGGTTGAGGCAAAAGTTGAAGTCACGATTACTAATGCTAAAAGCGAAAGCGTCAAATTAGAATATAATCAAAATTTTGGTTGGGTTGACTGGAAGATTGTTAAGGAAGAAGCTCAGAGCAGCCGTAAAGATTCCTCAACAGCAATGTGGAATCTTGAGATTCCGGCACAGAGCAAATATGTTCTTGAATATACGGTTCGCTTAAGTAAAAAAGGGTAAGTGTAGCAATGAAAGGTCTCGGCAAATTTATAACAGCAGCTTTTATCATTGGGCAAGTTAGTGTTGCCGAAGCTGCTGTTGTGCCGTGGAGCTTGACGAATGCTCAACCTGCCAAAATCTCAGAAAAAAAAGATTCCAATGACTATTCAGCTTTTTATGCGGTGGATTTGAGTGAAGATCTTCCCAGTCTTGATAAACTGAGAAAGATGTATGTTAAAAATACGATATATGATAAAAAGTATGAGTTTTCGTGGAATATCGGTCATAAATTTGATGAAGTGTTTGATGGGATTATAAAGACTTATGGTTCAAGCGACAAGCGCCTTAAGAAACAAGGCGAAGATATGCTTTATGAGATGATAAAAAATGCGCCGAAAGAAATTTATCCTTATATTGGGCCATATTTGCATACCGTGCCGAATATGTCGGGCAAGATTCTTGAAATGCCGGGGATAAAAGAGACCAAAAACAAATTTCCCGAGCGGATATCCGAGCATGTGAAAGGGATTAAAAATTTAGAGTTTTTATCGCCTTATATGTATTTTGTGCTGATGCCTGAGATTTGGCCTGATTATAAAGACACCAGAGAATATCCAAAAGAAAAGCCGGTATATGCCAAAGTTAAATATAATGAACAGTTTTGGAAAAAAATCAGAGCACAGGTCAAGCCCGAGGATTATTACCCTGATCGCGAAAGAAAAGGCGAGGATATTAAAGACAAGTTGCGCACTTTGAATCCCAGTTTGGAGGGAAGCTTAACCTCGGCCGATGTTAAAGCCTTTGGCCGCACCTTGAAACAGATTGATGAGTTCAGCAAGGTTCCCGGAAGAATGGCCTTGTTATCAGAAGCCAGAATATTATTAAACAGTCATGAAGAGGCAACGGGTAAGGGATTGCCGATAAATACGCTAAAAGATTTAGTCAACCCTTGCCAAAGGCTGGTGCAGCAGCTTCGCATAGCCGGATTAGAAGGGGAATTTATGCAAATTGTTGGCAAGGAAGGTTTTTCATCTGAAGAATGGGCTTATACCTGTGACAGAACGATAAAGGCATATCGTTTGAGCTTGATAAATTGGTCAACCGTCGCCTCTATATTAAATTATAAGCAAAATGTTTATAAAGAAACGCTGCAAACCATGCCTTTGATGTTTCGCGGGCCGCAGTTGGCGGTAATGCTGGCGGTGCCCGAAATGTTTAAGGCCTCAAGAGAAGATGTTGTTGCGGTTAGGAAAAATCGCAAAATGCTGGCTGATGAGTTTAAGGCGATAGACTTTAACATTGCCGGCGCACCGGTAGAATTTTCAATGTAAATAAAAAACTTATGAATGTAGCGAGATAAAAATTCGCTCTTTTTTTCACCACTCTCCCACCTTAAAATAAAAATAGTCTTGTATGATTAATTGATTTATGATATAATCGAGTCGTGAAGGCAAACGAGATAGGAGAAGTATTATGTTTATCTCACGACAAAAGGCGGTTTTGACCGCGGCGCTTTGTTTGGCGGTAAGTGTTTCGCCTTGTGGCGCGAGAGCAGATAATTCTGTTATCATCAGTGACAA
>CALXTD010000042.1 GCA_944391315.1 uncultured Alphaproteobacteria bacterium
GAAACTATTGTAAATAAATATGGTCATTTGATTGATAAGTACGCCCAACAATATAATCTTGATTCTAATATTGCCAACACTGATAAAAACATTGCAAAGATTGCAACTTTATGGAATAGCACGGGAAAAAATTATATTAATGAATATGGCAAAAAAGCTCAAGAATATTACTTAAATCAATCTTGGAATGCTCCGTATGAAATGCCACAATTAGAAAACAAATAGAAGGTATACGCCGATGAAGATAGTTGCAAAATCAATTTTATATTTGTTCTTAGAATTAGTTCTCTTTGTAGCCGTTTATTCATGGGGAAACATTCTTTTGGGACAAGTTGGTGAGGTCGATGCTTGTATAACACCGGAATACGGAGAATTTGAGCTCGATTACCTTGCCTTTGGTTGGAGCAACTATTTTCATTGGTTTTATTCTGCCGAGGGGCTGCCTTGTCGTTTTAGTGGTTTTGGTTTGTGCTGTGTTTACTTTTTCAGTTTACCATTTTATACGCTTCTAAAAATCTATGGTGCACTTAAACTACCAAAAACAATAACTTTGCCGTTTTCAATTATGGAAATCATCGTTTATATGTCTGTCTATCTTGGGTTTCTGTTTTATCATACTGATTTTATTATTACTTTTCAAAGTGTACTGAATTTAGCACTAGGGATGCTTAGGATTTTTTCACCTTTGATTCTTTATATGTTGACTTTAATTTATTTATGTCGTGAAATGATATTAAACAAGCCCAAAGGTGCAACAAAATGAAAATAGCCAAATATCTTATTCTAGAATTGTTATTTATTATCCTCGTTATCAACAGTTACTGGTTTTTTGCTGATATGACGAGAGATAATTCGGTATGTGTTGATGTTGGCAACTATTTAGAATTCGGATGGAGTAGCTATTTTCATTGGTTTAGAGAAGATTTAAACCAAATTTGTCATTTTGATGAAAAAAATTTATTTATGTATTTCTGGTTTGTGTTTACTTATTACACTTTATTCAAAATTATTACGGTTCGTTTTTTCCCTTTAGGCTGTAAATTACGTTTTCTAATTCCTGAAATGATTATCTTTATATCAGCTTTTGGAATAAGAACTATCCTAGAAGATTTATTGATAATAACAGATGAAAGTATAAAAAATGCCATAATAGGTCTTTTGTTTATGTTTTCTCCTTTTATTTTGTATATGCTGTTTCTTTACACTCTTTACCGACTTGTGTTATCGGAAGAAAAAAATATTAAGATTTTAAAAACGCATCCGTTGCTTTTGGGAATTTTGCTGTTTTTAGTTTCGTTATTTATATTTCCGCCAGTTGCAACAATTTTCTATTGTATTCTTTTGGTGCCGTTTATCTTATGGTTTATTTATATTAAGTTACCCCAAATATTCATAACTCTTTGTAACCACACAAAACATTCAAAAAATAAATATTTTATCGGAAAATTAATATTAAGTCTGATTTTGGTTTTAAGCTGTATAACCGGTGAAGTATTTTTCTTTAGAACCTTTTATAGTGAATTATCAGGATTTGTTTTTTTTACATATTATATTTTATTTTCGGCAGTTATTCGCCTAGTCTATTATGGAGCAACGATTTGGCTTTGGAATATCCCAAGTAAGAATATATTGCCAAAAGAATAAGGTTAAAGCCTATCCCAAATCTCCATAAACAACCCATGGATAGCCAGTTTTAATAAAAGTAATAAAACCTATACCAAATAAAAACATTGATTCTATGGGTTAAAAAAAGACTTCCTTCAATTCAGAAGAGAAGTCCTTAGAAATTGGGTGTTTTTGAAATTAGTTTAAGTTTCTTTGCATATAGCGGTGGACAGTCAACCACGAGCAATCCAAAGTTCTGGCAATTTCAGCCTTAGTGAGGCCTTTATCTAATAAGTTCATCAGCCTATCATGCTGTTTTTGCAGTTTTTGATAAGATGTTCCGTAAGGTCGTCCGAGATGTCTGCCTTCATCTTTAAGCCGCTGGAGCGAAATTTTAGTCCTTTCGGAAATCAACTGCCGCTCAATTTCACTCGCCAAACTAAAAGCAAAGGCCAAAACTTTAGATTGAATATCGGCACCCAAGCGATAATTTTCTTTCAAAGTCCAAATCTGACAGTCTTTTTCCAAACATTCTTGCAAAATCCCCATCACTTCGAGCAAATTGCGCCCCAAACGAGAGAGTTCGGTTGAAATCAAAATATCGCCTTTTTTGAGCTTTTTTAAGATTTTTCCAAGCCTGCGTTCCTGCAAAGGTTTGCGGGAAGAAATAACTTCCTCCACCCATTTATCAATTTTCATCTCGTTATTTGCGCTAAAAAGAGCAATTTCGTGACGTTGGTTAGCCGTATGTTGATGGTCTGTACTGACCCGAATATATCCATAAATCATTTGATAGTCCTCATAAATAGTTGTTTAAACTATATACAAAAACAAATTATCAGTAAAAAGAAAAGTATCCTAAGCTAAATGAAACTAATAAAACTTAAATTTAGGACTTTATTCTTTATAAATACAAGAAATTGCAACTTAACAAATAAACAAAAAAATATATTCTGAACAGGTAAATAAATTATTGTTTAACTTAATATATTATTTTATGAATAATTTTAGATCATGAAGATTGGCTCGAATAAGTGAAAGCTCCGCATGGAAACGTTTGTGGCTTAAAGCGCATTTAACCATTGTAATGTTTGTATTTTTAACACTGTGCCTTATTTGGGGAGATTTTCCGGATAGGGAAATGTTTGTGCTTGCTCTTTTGGCAACAGCCATTTGTGGTTACATTATTCTGAACGCATTACTCAGTGCCGATGATTGCTATGTCATTCCAATAGGAAAAGAACGCTGTAAAATTTGGGTTTACGAGAATGAAACCAGTGCGACATCTAGCATTTTTTTCAAAGCGGAAAGCTGGGAAAAGAGATATGATGCTTCATCTTATGACAAAGAAATTTTTTCAGGTAAGAAAGAAGCCTTTCTTTTTTTCGAAGGATTTGATTGGTATTTGGCTAATAAGCATCATGATGAACTGCAAAATATCGGTTTGCGTGATAGCAAATGTAAATACGTCTTTTCTCAGCGAAAGCAAGATAACAACAAACTTGTCCTAAACCTACTAAACGGTGATAACTTTGAAACCGTAAAGGTTGACGAGTGTATTACGGAGAACATATGCATTCCTTAAATTACAAAAAAAGACTGACAGCAATGTCGGTCTTTTTTTCTTTGCACTTGATTTTTTGTATGGCAGCGATATTATTTAAGAAAAACAATTTTATGAGGAGGAGACAATAATGATGAAAATTATCATGTATACGGTTTTAGCTGCAATTGTTGTCGGCTTATCGGTCGGTGGCGCACATTTGTATAAAGTATCAAAGATAAATGCGAAGGAAATGGCTCAATATGAAGGGCAGGGTGAAGCCGTAAGACGCCTCCCCGGAAGAACTTTGATTGTATATTATTCTTTAAGCGGCCATACAAAGGATATAGCAGAAAGAATTCAGAAGATGACTGGCGGTGAATTATATGAGGTTAAAACTGCTGAAGAAATCAACCGTTATCCATGGTTTTACCTGACACTAAAAAAACAGCTAAAAGAAAAGAATTATCCGGCCTTAAGCGGAAAGCTTCCTGACTTTTCAAAATATAACACGATTTTTGTTGGCGCACCTGTTTGGTGGTATACGGTAGCAACCCCAATGTTGTCTTTCTTGCAGCAAGCAGATTTCGCAGGGAAGAAGGTAGTGCCGTTCTCAACTCAGGGCAGTAATTATGGCACTTATTTCGAAGACTTTGCCGCTGCTGCCAAAAATGCAAAAATTCAAAAAAGCGCATCGTTTAATAATATGTCTGAGAAATATAATCAAGCCGTTGATAATAAAATTGCGGCATGGATTAATTCTCTGTAGAAGGATAATAAGACAAACAAAAAAACAGCTCTCAAAAATGGGAGCTGTTTTTCTATTAAAGAAAATAAAGATTAGTAACCGCCGTTATAAGGAATAACGCGGGCCTGGTTGCCATAGATAACCAAACACCTTTGTCCTGGGGTCATCAAGACATCATTACCCTGAGTAACGGTAACAAATCCCCCTTGGTCAAGCTGAACAACATATTCATAACCAGTCTGAGTTGTTAAACCTTTTTCAGCAAGCTCACCGGCCACACCACCGACCAAAGCCCCGCCCAAAGCACCGAGAACACCGGCTGTTGAACCGTTTCCGATTTGAGAACCTGCTACGCCGCCGGCAATCACGCCAAGAGTCGCACCGGTAGAGTCGTCATTCTGTACTTTAACTTGACGAACACTGATAACCTTACACATTTTAGTCACGTTAACTTGATTAACATTAGCGGTTGCATAATCGTTCGCGCCAATATTTTGAGCGCATCCTGCCAGCAAAGCCAAAGAACATAAAAGCGGAATAGACTTGTTCATTTTTTTCTCCTTAGGTAATGAAATCTATTTACATATAATTTATACTGACTAAAATAATTGTCAATGCTGGACAATTAAAGATAAATGATTTATATTATGCAAAGTTGTTTAATTGGCAATAAATAAAATAACAAAAACAGAGGTAAAACAAAATGTTAAAAAGAACAAAGATTGTAAAGCTGCTGGCATCAGAAAGTGAACAGCCACAAGTTTTGGTAAAAGGATGGGTAAAAACCAGAAGAGATGCAAAAGATTTTTCATTTGTAGAGATAAACGATGGTTCTTGTTTAAAGAATATGCAGGTCATTGCCAATAACAACTTACCTAATTATGAAGAGATAAAAAAGCTGACAACAGGGTCTTCGGTTGCGGTTAAAGGAAAGTTGGTTGCGTCACAGGGCGGCAGCCAAAAATATGAAGTTGTTGCTGAAGAGATTGAAATTTACAGCATTGCACCGGATGATTTTCCGCTGCAAAAGAAAAAACACAGTGACGAGTTTTTGCGCACGATTGCACATCTGCGCCCAAGAACAAATAAATATGGAGCAGCTTTCCGCATTCGCTCACAGCTGTCTTATGCTATTCATAAATTCTTTCAGGAAAGAGGATTTAAATATGTTCATACCCCGATAATCACGGGTTCAGATTGTGAAGGTGCCGGCGAGATGTTTCAGGTCACCACGCTTGACTTGAACAATTTACCAAGAACCGCAGACGGAAAGATTGATTACAGCAAAGACTTTTTCGGAAAAGAGGCCCATTTGACGGTTTCAGGGCAATTAAACGGTGAAATGTACGCCACGGCTCTGGGCGATATTTACACCTTTGGCCCAACTTTCCGTGCTGAGAATTCAAACACCCCGAGACATGCGGCTGAGTTCTGGATGATTGAACCGGAAATGGCTTTTGCCGATATCTATGATGATATGGATTTGGCTGAAGATATGGTCAGATATTGCGTCAAAGATATTATGGAAAATTGTGCCGAAGATTTGGATTTGTTCGAAAAATTTGTAGATCCGACCTTGAAGGCAACATTAGATAATATCATGAACAATAGCTTTGCCCGAATTACCTATTCCGAAGCGATTGAGATAATGAAAAAATCAGACAAAAAGTTTGAATATGAGCCGGAATACGGCATCGACTTGCAAACCGAGCATGAGCGTTATTTGGCCGAAGAACACTTCAAAAAGCCGGTCATCGTCAGAGATTACCCAAAAGAGATAAAAGCCTTTTATATGAAGCAAAATGATGATGGCAAAACCGTTGCTGCAATGGATGTTCTCGTTCCGAGGATTGGCGAGTTAATTGGCGGTTCGCAAAGAGAAGACAGCTATGACAAACTGGTTGCCCGAATCAAAGAATTAGGCATGAATGTTGAGGATTATGGCTGGTACCTCGATTCTCGCAAATACGGCAGTGTTCCGCACGCCGGCTTTGGTCTTGGCTTTGAACGCATGATGATGTTGGTTACGGGAATTAGCAACATCAGAGATGTTCTGCCATTCCCGAGAACACCAAAATCCATTAACTTCTAAAAAAACAGGAGAAGGCGGCCATGCTGAAACATAAAACATTGAGCATAATCTCAAGCTTAATGATAATGACAAACGCAACGGCCGCTTTTTCTTTTGAAAGAGACGGCAGACTACGTTGTGATAATCCGGAAATCATTGCACAGGTTTTGGAGCATATCGAAGCTTATCAGCAGGCTAATCCGGCAAACAGTGTTGTTGAAAAGCGCCGCCGTGGGCTGCTTCTCAAAAACTTAAATACTTTTACCCCCGAAAATCCTGATGGCTTTACCAATAAAAACGATTTTTTGACCGCTAATCGTTTGATTATGTTGAAAATCAATGATGGTTACAAAAATGAAGACTTTACTTTGTGCAAAAGCAGCGGCGACGGGCAAAAATACAATATTTATTTATTAATGTATCCTCAAGAAAACGCCAAAAGCAAGGTTGAGATAATCAACTTCTTACCGCCTGAAAAATCAGGAGAAACATTTGAGTTCGAAATTTAATTAAAATTTTTGTGCGTAAGGGAGTTGCTTTTTTTATCAAAAAGTGATATTAAACACAATTGCTCGGTCAAAAGTTTTCAAGATTCGACCAAGGAAAGAAGGTAATAAGGAATGACAAACAACACATCAGTTGTACTGGTAAAAGAGCAAAAAAATCTTCCCGCCATTGTGGAAGAAAACAGCCTCGTATCTTATTTTGAAAAAATTAAAAAGATACCGATGTTGAGTGAGGAAGAAGAAAAATCCCTTGTTAAAAAGTTCCAAGAAGAAGGCAGCCTTGAAGCCGCTCAAACTTTGGTAACTTCTCATTTAAGATTGGCCGCTAAAATAGCCATGACCTATCGCCGCTATGGCTTGCCTTTGGCCGACATTATTTCAGAAGCCAATATCGGATTGATGCAGGCGGTTAAAAAGTTTGATTTAAGCAAAAACGTCAGATTGGCAACTTATGCCATGTGGTGGATTAAGGCCGCAATAAACGACTTTATCCTGCGTTCTTGGTCTTTGGTAAAAATCGGAACAATTGCTGCGCAAAAGAAGCTGTTTTATAACCTGAACCGCATTAAGGCGCGCTTAGGGATATATGAAAACAAAGAGCTTGAACCAAAAGTCGTTGAAGAAATTGCTAAAGAGTTGGTCGTTGATGAAAAAGATGTTGTCGAGATGAATCAACGCTTGGGGCGTGACAGTTCGTTAAATATCGCAGTCGGTGAAGACGGCGAGGACGAAAAGCTTGATTTTCTGATTGACGGCAAACAGAACATAGAAGCCAGCTTAGCCTTAAGACAAGAGCGCGAGTTAAAGAGCAGGGTGCTGAAAGAGGCTTTGGCTAAGTTGAGCGAGCGTGAAAGATATATTGTCAAAAACCGCATGCTGACTGAAAATCCTGAAACGCTGGAAGATTTAGGCCAAAAGTTCAACATCAGCCGCGAGCGCATCCGTCAGATAGAAAAACGAGCTTTTGAAAAACTTTCCGCCTACGTCAAAGAGGCAATGAGCAAAGTAGATAAATAAAAAAAGCGGAGCATTGCCCCGCTTTTTTTGTGATTAAAATTCAATGACGGGGCGGACCTCGTAGAAGTAGTTGCGGTTATAACTGTTCCAGTTCAAACCGTAACTGCTGGAAAAGTCCGAGCGCCACACGCCGTAGTAACTGGTCTCGGACGACGACCAAGCGCCTGATGTGAATTGTGTCCCATTTGCACGGCTGAATCCTGTGTTTATGGTGCTTTGGTTATTGTATATCGAGGTAAATATTCCTGCCGCCGGCAAGCACCAATCTCCGACCTTCGTTCCTGTTGTCGTATAGTTATAGGCTGCCCATACCGCCGGATAGGTACTGCTATTTCCTTGTGCCCTTATCTTTGCACTATTCTCACAACTTGCAAAATCATTTTTTGCTGTTGAAGATGATGTGTAGTTCGTCAAGCCCGAGATATCGACATATTCCGTTGACCACTTATAGTTGCCTATCGACTTTAATGCCATCGCCTGTCCACAGCTACCGGATTTATAAACCACGACCGCTATCGGCGTTTTGCCTGATACCGTATTCGCGCTGCAAGTTCCGTCGCTGAACAAGATATCACCAAGTGAACACTGTGCAGCATAGCCACTGCACTGTCCCCATATCGCTTCTGCCTTACATTGACCATTTTCCCATTTATATCCCTCAGCGCATTCGCAAGAAGCATATTTGCCACCGCAGGCAGAGCCTGCGCCACCGGCGTAGCCGGTGCCGCTGCAGGTATAGTTAAAGCCCATTTCACTGCAAGTCTTTGTACAAAACCATGCATCGCCCCACGGACATCT
>CALXTD010000043.1 GCA_944391315.1 uncultured Alphaproteobacteria bacterium
TGTCTGTCATTACTTCACTTCAAAAGAATCTCTTGGTTCCTTTTCTTAGAAATATCACAGACTTTATTATATCTTTTCAAGACATACCGTCTGCGTATCCCCTCTTATTTTCCGTATTCAATCTCTGTCTTTATAACCTGCGCTCTTTGAAAGCGCCCTGCCGAAGTTTTAAGATTTTGTTAACCGTTCAACCTGTCGGCGAAGTGGTTTATAGGACAATCCCAATCGAATGTCAACAACTTTTTTAAAAAAAATTCACTTTTTTTTGAACTTTTTTTAATTGATTGATTCTGCTAAAAAACTTTTAAAAATATTTTTCCTGCGTTTCATCATTTTTTTCCACACAAGCCCCATTACGCCCCAAATAATAAAAAAAGAACTTTATAATATCCCTACTTTTTAACTTGAAATAAAAAAGAGATTCGCCTAATATAATAAAGCACACTTTTACAATAACCATTATAGGAGGCAACAATAATAAAAGAAAACACCAATGCGCCAGTACGCGAGAGCGACGGACCACGCATTAACGAGGATATAAAAGTAAAAGAAGTAAGATTAATTGACGCAGACGGAGAAAACCGCGGCATTGTTTCGATTAAAGAAGCCTTAGCCGTTGCCGAAGAAAGTGGGCTTGATTTAATAGAAATCTCCCCGCAAGCTAATCCTCCGGTTTGCAAAGTTTTAGATTACGGCAAATATAAATACGAAGTTCAAAAAAGAAAGAACGAAGCCAAAAAGAATCAAAAAGTTGTCGAGATTAAAGAACTAAAGCTTCGCCCCATGATTGATACTCATGACTACGAAGTCAAAGTCAAACAAGCAAAAAAGTTTTTGAAAGACGGCAACAAAGTCAAATTCACCATGCGCTATAAAGGGCGTGAGTTAAGCGCCAACGACATGGGGCAAACGGTTTTGAACCGTCTGTTGGAAGATTTGGAAGGGTTATGCAAACTCGATTCGGCACCAAAACTTGAAGGCAAGCAGATGATGATGATCATCTCCCCGATTTAAGAAGTAAAAAAAACAACATATAAAAAAAGACGCTAAGCCTTAAAGCAAAGCGTCTTTTTTTAATACCTTACAAAGTCTCAAAAACCTGTCCGTCGGCAATAAAAGAAACCGAGGTAACGGTTTTCAAACCATGGTGAGATGTCGTTGTCTTAATTTGAATGGGCTTTCCTTTTTCCAAACAAGACGGAAGAACCCCCGATTCTGTCGGCTTAAGCATAAAACTTTTTCCCGCAGCATTGATAATAATCTGAAACTTTCCTGATTCTGAAGTAAACGGAACCACAAAAGAATCCGTAATCACAGCATCAACAGTTTCTTCTTTATCACCCAAATCTTGAGAAACTGTCTTCCAAAGTTTCTGAGCTTGTTCCCAAAATGAGATTAAAACCTGCTTAACACGGTCAAAACCGAAATACCAACAAAGCGCGATAGCTACCGCAAACCCCAAAATGAATCGCCAACTTCCCAAAACAAAAAGCAGAAGCAACACGGCAATAACAGCGTATAAAAGAGCTTTTGTCTTCATAGGGAAATAATTTAAAGGTTAGCATCATTTTTCGGAGCTTCCGAAGTTTCTTTAAGCGGCAAAGAATGAGCATAACTCATCAAACCGCCTTTCAAGGTCAAAAGCTGAGAATTTCTCTGCTGAACAGCGGCATTTGAAAAACCGGCACAATGAAACTTCATGATTCGTTCATTGTCCCGAACCATCATGTCCAATTCTTCAGCAAAATTAACAATAAGCCGCTTCTGTTTTTCCAAAGAGGCCAAAGCCAAATCTTCATGATAAGCCTTCAAGTTATCAGCATACTGATTCAAATCAGTAATATCCTTTCCTTGCTGACCAACACCATCTTCAAGTTCAGCAATTTTTTCCTTCATCTTAGCCTGTTCTTCGGCATAAGCTGCTTCTTGAGAGTTCATACGCTTAGACACTTTCCACAGATAAAAGCCCAGAACTCCTGTCGCCAAGACTAAAGCCGCAACGACATAAATTAAAACATTTTCCATAAAAATTAAGAATTAAAAAATTAATAATAAAATCTTAGAATAATAAAAAAACAGCTTATGTTGTGACATAATTTTCCAAAAATGTCAACATTAAAAAAATCCTCTTTTTGCAAAGAGGATTTAATCTAAAAACTATCATCAGAGGATAATGCCGATATTTTCATCAACATAGCCCCCAACGCGAGCCCAATATGTACCTGAGAAGCTGAGCCATACAATCTCTGTAGCAACTAGCCCATCACGCTCCAGCATAACATCATGTTCATCACAAAGAGTCACCTTTGCCAAAGAGCAAACACCTAGAACCTTCTTAGCTTCATCAATAGTCATCGGCACAGCCTTTTCAAATTTTTCAGCCCGAATAACCGGAAGTCCTTCGAATGTTCCCTTAACTGTCCCTACGGGCGAATAAACCGAAGTCTTTGCCCAGACACCGCCACCGATAGACATCCAAACACGCTCTTTGTCCACCACAACACCGTTTTCATTTTTCAACATAACAACTGTCAATGAACAATGACCTAAAACTTTCTCTGCCTCATTAAGGCTCATACCTTTTTTTTCTTTAAAAGATTCTTCAGCAATTGTGCTAAGAACCAATTTGCTATAACTTTTCATAATAAAGCGAATAATAAAATTAATAATTAGGAATTGGCAAAATCAATAGCACAACACAATTTTTTTTCAAGTATTATTTTCTGGGAGAAACAAATTTTATTTTGCTGACAAGCCTGTTGCAAAAGCCTATAAAGTAAATAAATAAAGAAAGGAAAGAAGGATTCTCATGAACACCAAACCCGTATCGGAACTAACGCCAAACGAAGCTGCCGCAGAGTTGGAATATATTGCAACTGAAATGGCAAAATCAGACATTGCCTACTACCAGCAAGATAATCCTTACCTAACTGATGCCGAGTACGATTCGCTAAAGAAAAGAAACGAAGAAATCGAGGCTCGCTTTCCTGAATTGATTCGCCCTGACAGCCCTTCAAAAAAAATTGGCGCTCCGTTGCAAAGTGGCTTCAAAAAAGTCACACACCGATTCCCTATGCTGTCTTTAGCCGATGTATTTTCCATAGAAGAGGTAGAAGACTTTGTACAAGGAGTAAAACGCTTTTTAAACAGCGCCGCCGACATTACGTTCATGGCCGAACCCAAGATAGACGGCTTGTCTTTTTCGGCGCGCTATAAAAACGGTCGATTCGTTCAGGGCGCAACCCGTGGCGACGGCGTTGTTGGTGAGGACATTACCGAAAACCTAAAGACGATTCGCAACTTTCCGCAAAAACTAAACGGCAATTATCCGGAGATATTAGAAGTCCGCGGCGAAGTCTATATGAAAAAATCAGACTTTTTTGCACTTAATGAAAAATACGAGGCCGAAGGCAAAAAAACCTTTGCCAATCCGCGCAACGCTGCGGCCGGTTCATTGCGACAACTTGACGCCAAAATAACGGCCGAACGAAACTTGAGTATTTTTGCTTATACATGGGGCGAAGTCTCAGAGCGCAAATGGGATTCGCAAGCAGACTTTTTCAATCATTTAAAGGCTTGGGGCTTTCCGATAAACGAGCACAATCGCCTCTGCCCAACCATCAAAGACATTGATGAAAATTTTCAGCATTTAATGGAGATTCGTGCAGATTTAGACTATGACATTGACGGCGTGGTTTATAAAGTAAACGACATCAAACTGCAAGAAAGACTTGGCTTTTTGACCCGCACCCCACGTTGGGCCATAGCACATAAATTTCCGGCCGAACAAGCCATTACAAAAATAGAAAACATCCGTATTCAAGTCGGACGCACGGGGGCTTTAACACCGGTTGCAGACCTTGAACCGATAAACGTCGGCGGCGTAATTGTATCACACGCCACTTTGCATAATGAAGACGAGATAAGACGCAAAGACATCCGCATTGGCGATTCGGTTATCATTCAGCGTGCCGGCGATGTGATTCCACAAATTGTTCAAGTTTTGCTAGATAAACGCCCAAGCGATTCGCAAGAATTTATCTTTCCGAACACCTGCCCGATTTGCGGTGCTCACGCCATCAGAGAAGAAGACGAGGCGATTCGACGCTGCACCGGAGGTTTGAGCTGTCCGGCCCAAGCCAAAGAAAGAATCATCCACTTTGTTTCAAAGGAAGGATTCGACATTGCCGGCTTAGGCAGCTCAATCATTGAAGACTTTTACAACGATGGAATTTTGCGCACACCGGCAGATATTTTCAGCATTGAACGCCGCAACACAAGCGACGACCTATTCGCCGCCCAGCAAGGCTCTGTTCTGCATTTGGAACAACGTGAAGGCTGGGGCAAAAAATCGGTTGAAAATTTATTCAAAGCCATAAACGCAAAAAGAAAGATATCTCTTCCAAGGTTCATTTATGCGCTTGGCATAAGACAAGTCGGCGCCGCAACAGCCAGATTATTGGCACAAAACTACGGCACATTTGAACATTTTATGACCGAGATGAAAGCCAAAGAAACAGGGGCGCTCGTCACGATTGACGGCATCGGAGCTTCCATGGCTACCGACATGGTTGAGTTTTTTCAAGAAGAGCATAACCTTAAAATCATTGAACAGCTTTTGCAAGAAATCACTGTTGAAGAATATCATGATGACAGCCGCAACGATTCGCCATTGTCTGGAAAAACGGTTGTCTTCACCGGAACATTAGAAAAAATGACTCGTTCGGAAGCCAAAGCCCTTGCACAAAAGCTGGGCGCAAAAGTTGCCGGTTCAGTTTCATCAAAAACAGATTATGTGATTGTGGGAGCAGATGCCGGTTCAAAAGCCACCAAGGCCGCCGAACTCGGAATAAAAATATTAAGTGAAAATGACTTTGCCCAATTAGTCGGTTAATGAAAGAAAATAAAAAGCATAAACACGACTAAGAATAAGAACGGCAAAAACCACGAGCGGCGCAGCCAAAAGCCAAACCAAAATCATGGGAACGCCAGCCTCCGCCAAATACCCAAAAGTCAGATAAAATACATCTGCAAAAAAGGTCAAGCCCCAAAGCAAGCCATAACTATTTTCGGTCTTATTCCAAGCCGTCATAATCGACCAACTCCGTCCGATAACTGAGCTTATCCAAGCCATAAACGGACGCAAAATAACCTGTGGCGCCAAAAACACAAAAATAAGATTAAGCACCACATCATAAGCATCAGAATCTTGCATATACCGCTTCTGAAAGACCTCATAATTTTCTTTCACTTCAACCGGCACATTCATCACATACGGTGCATAAGGAATAAGCAACAAAAAAGTTCCGACAATAAAAGCGACGGTAAAAATTTTGGTCGCCGGAATCAGTGATTGAAAGATTCGCCCACTTTTAAGATAAGGTTTTCGCTCAAACACAAAACGAAAGAACCCATACCAAAAAAGATAAAACAAAATCCCCCACGGCAAAAAGAACGAATTTTGCCATCCGCCGATTAATTCAAATCCCAAAAGCAAAAAAACAAACACAGCCAAAGAGCAACCGAGCATAACTTTTGCATGAGCTTTCCAAAAATCAACAGCCTGAGCAAAGACCAAAGAAAAAGAAATCTGAGAAGATTGACTGCTTTGTTCCATAAATAAAAATCCTTCTTAACAGCACAGCAAGGTAACACAAAACGAAATAAAGTCAATAATAGAATAAAAAAACGTGACATAATAAAGAGTTATATTGACTTAAACTGTTAGTTGTATTATTGTTAAGCTTGCAAATTTAAAAGAGGTGTGTATGAAAAAGAAAAACGCTGAACAACAGGAAGAAAACTATACAAATCAAAGGCTCGGAGAAGAAATTTTATATTATCGCAGAGAACAAAACCTAAGCTTAAAAAAGCTTAGCCGCCTTTGCGCCATAAACATCGAAATTCTGGATGAGCTTGAACTAACCGGCTACGACCTAAAACTATCGGAGCTGGAGAGAATTGCCACGACTCTTGGCAAAAAAGTCAGCATAAAATTAACCGATTAAATAAACGGATTCAGCCCGCCGGAAACAATTTTACCGACATTAATGCCGCACTTTTTTCGTTTAAGCGCATTGCGCTTGCGATTCTTTCTCTGTTTAACAAGTTTTTTCTGCTGGCGTTCATTCGGCTTTAGGTTATGATTAAGCGTAATTTTCACCATGGATTCGCTCACCGAAAAAGCCTTTTGCCACAAAGGAGAAACCACTTCCGTCAGAATTTTTTTTCTGATATTATAGGTTTTGTAATGTTTCATAAATCCAAGATAAGAATTAACTGAAGAAACAAAATGCTCGGCATTATCTTTCACAAATTCGGGTGTTTTTTCGGCAGCTTTATTCAAGGCAAAAACTTTTTCATAAAAATTTCCCTTAGTCCGATTAGAAATATAAGTCCGTCCGGGCTTAACCACTGCCCCGATAAACTTAACACCTTTAGAATAGTGTTGAAGATAAATTTTGTTTGGATGCAAAACAGCGCCACGCTCTTTCCGCAAAAATGATTTCAGTTTAGGAATAAGGTCAATCAAAAATTGTTTGTCCTTATGCACGATTACAAAATCGTCAACATACCGCCCATAGTATTTAACATGACAAACATCTTTCACAAAATGATCAAAGCAGTTGAGATAAAAATTTGCAAAAATTTGTGAGGTTAAATTTCCGATAGGCAACCCCTTAGATTTTGCGACGGTAAACAAGCTTTTTGAAGGTGGCAACCCATCCCAGTTTGAAGGCTTACCTTTAACATAGCAGTTTTGCTCCGGCTGATTAAAAATCACCTTTCGAATAAGGTCAAATAACAACTCTTTGTCTGGCGCCTGATACCGTGGTTTTAGGAATTTTATCAACTTATCGAACAGAATATGTTTATCAAGATTCATAAAGAAGGACTTTATATCCATTTTAAGGATATAACAATCTTGGGTAAAATCATTTGAACACTCTTTAATAAAAGAGGCCACACGACAAATTCCAAGCTGTGTTCCCTTCCCCACCCGACAACTATAACTATCAAAAATAAAAGAGCTTTCGAGCAAATCCATAATTTTATTTGCAATCAGATGATGCACAACGCGATCACGAAAATCAGCAGCAAAGACCTCGCGTTTAACCGGTTTTGTCACCACAAAAGCAATCGACTTTCCGGGAAAATATGTTCCGCTAATAATATCATTCCAAAGTTTAATCAGATTTTGTTCAAAATCGACTTCAAAAGCCAAAGCATTACAAGTTCGGCGCTTATTTTTTCGACATTGAAAATAAGCATCAAAAAGCTCATCAAGTGAGATAAGCGGATTTCCTTCCTTATCGAGCCACGGACCGGAAAAAAACGGCTTTGGAGAAAAGCTTGAACAAGACCGCACAAAAGGCGTAACCAAATTTTTATTGTCTTGCTCTTCAAATCCGATAGATTTCATAGGACACATATCCTATCCGCATAAAGGCGGCATAAAAGTTTCGGAACGATTTTTAGCCCGCCACGAAGTCACCTGCCGACCGATACTATCCATAATCTGAGAAAGTTGCGCCATTTTCCGCACCGGCAAAAGCTTCAAATCCACACATAGCCGCATTTCAACTTTCAAAATTTCAAAATCATTCAAAAAAGCCTCCAAATGCACGCCTTTTTCGGCAGATTTATTGGCCTTATAAAGACAACGAAACAAAGACAAGACATCTCGCTTCATATCTTGCCCAAGACTATATTTATAATCATGAGCAAAATTATTAGTCACTTTATAAACCTCGAGCAACAACATATAAGTATCACGATAGACAGGCAGTTCATTATACAGCACCATATTACAATCCTCAAACACCATAACACAATCAAAGATAATATATGAGCGAAAAAACATAAATCAATAATTGAGAAACAAAAAAAATAAAGATAAGAAAAAATTCCTATCTTTCAAAAATTTTCAGCTCCGCTGCGCGGAGCTGAATTAAAGAGATAAAGGGATAAAAACCTAAAAAGCGAGGACGGGGCGGACCTCGTTGCTGGAGTTGTCCTTACTGCCCCAGTCCAAACCGTAACTGTCGTCAAAGTGCGAGGCCCACGCGCGGTAGCCACTGTAGTAACTGTACTCGGACGACGACCAAGCGTAAGTGCTGGTTGTGAATTTTGTCCCACCAGCTCGGCTGAATCCCGTATTGA
>CALXTD010000044.1 GCA_944391315.1 uncultured Alphaproteobacteria bacterium
AAGGAGTTTTTTATCTGTAAAGCTATAAGCTCTTTGGAACTACCGGCCTAGCCGGTAGTTTTCTTGTTACAAAAAAAGACCGGCTTAAGAGCCGGTCTATTAAATTCAAGCAGATAACTATTTGATTTCGTTAATTCTTCTTTGAATCTCGTTTTCATCAATAGTTTGCAACAGCTTACCATTCAAAATCATGGTCGGAACACCGTTAACCTGAATCTTTCCAGCCAAATCGTTGAACGAAGCCATAATGCCGTTAACTTTATCAGAATTGAGGTCTGCCTTATACTTTGTCATATCAAGACCAATACCGGCAGCAGCGGCATCAACTGATTCTTCAGTCATCGGACCTTCAGCTTCAAACAATGCTGTATACATTTCAGCATATTTGCCTTGTTCAGCAGCAGCCAAAGCAGCTTTTGCAGCATAACCGGATACCGGTGAAACGAAAGCCAAAGACTTAGCCAAAACTTTTACGTTCGGATTTTTGGCAATAATATTTTTCAAAGCCGGATACAAACGGTGGCAATATCCGCAAGAAAAGTCAAAGAACTCAACCAAAACAATTTCACCATCAGGATTACCGATTACCGGAGTATTCGGATCATTGTTAATGGCATCAATATTATCTTCTAACATTTTCTGAGCAGAAGCCAAAGCCTCTTCTCTGGCAATTCTTTCATAATTTTGCATAGCTTCAACAACCAACTTCGGATTGTTTTTAAGCGTTTCTTCAACACTCATGCTGTTGGTTTGTGTTTCTTTACCGCCATTCAAAGCAATGACGACTGCTGAAATAGAAACCAGCAAAGCAACCAGTGATATATAAAGTGAACCGTTTTTATTCATCGTTGTTTTTCCTTAATACTTCTAAAAGCAAATTACATAAACACTGCTACTCTAGCTAATTTTCTTTTTTTTTACAAGGTTAAAATAAAAATTATTTATTATTATTTTCTTAAAGAGTATAGCTTTGGTTAATAATTTTACATTATAATAGAAAAATAATATTCATTTTCGGAGCATGATTTTATGTTTCAACTCAAACTAAAACTTTTTTCATCAGCAAAAACGCTGGAATCTAAGATTGATATGTTTCACGACAAGATTATTGACGCCGCGATGACGTTCAAAAAATCTATCGGAGAATTTTTAGAAAACGGCCGGAGCGAATCTTTCAAAAAGGTCAACAGCCAGCTGCGTCAAATTGAGCATGACGCAGACCAATTACGGCGTGACATTGAAAACCGCCTTTATTCACAAAATTTAATTCCTGATTTGCGTGCAAATGTTTTGGAACTGGTTGAAAACCAAGACCGCGTGATTAATCGCTTTGATGAGGTGTCGTATCAGTTTTATATTGAGCGTCCTGAAATTCCGGAAATTTATCATTCCCGCATCCGCAATTTGGTAGAGCAAGTAACTGACTGTGTTGAAAACATGTGCATTGCCTCCCGCTCCTATTTCAGAGACCTGAGCTTAGTGAGAGATTATTCTCAAAAAGTTTATTTTTTAGAACACGAAACAGACTTAACCTCCGGTCATCTGAAAACCGCAATTTTTGATTCTGATATTCCTTTGGCCAACAAGTTGCAGCTTACCACTATTATTGATGAAATAGAAAAGATTGCAGATTTGGCTGAAGACTCGATTGACAGATTGCTGATTTTTGTAATCAAACGCGATATTTAGGAGAAGAACATGAACGAGGGACTGTTCTTTCTTTTCTTGAGCAGTGGCTTATTTCTGGGCTGGTCCTTAGGGGCTAATGACGCGGCTAATCTGTTTGGAACAGCTGTCGGTAGCCGCATGATAAAATTCAGAACAGCAGCATTAATTGCCTCAATATTTGTTATACTTGGCGCCGTTTTTACAGGTTCTGGCGCAAGCGAAACCCTCTCTCATCTTGGCAGAATAAATGCCATTGCCGGTGCTTTTATGGTTGCACTGGCTGCAGCCTTAGCCATTTACTGGATGTCTTCTTCGGGCTTACCTGTTTCAACCTCGCAAGCAATTGTCGGCGCCATCATCGGCTGGAACTTTTACAGTGGCAATCCAACAGACCCTGATACACTTATAGAAATTGTTTCTTCTTGGGTTTTATGCCCATTGTTAAGTGCTGGTGTAGCCGTTCTTGTTTTTTGGGGAATTAAGCTGTTGATGAAACACCTCAAAGTCCATTTGTTCAGGATGGACAGTTATGTTCGCACCGGTTTAATCCTCATAGGAGCTTTCGGCGCTTATGCTCTGGGAGCTAACAACATCGCCAATGTTATGGGCGTGTTTGTCGATTCCAGCCCGCTACATGCACTTTCTGTTGGCGAAATCACATTTTCAAAAACACAAATTCTGTTTTTTATCGGTGGAATTTCAATCGCTGTCGGAATCTTCACTTATTCTCAAAACACAATCAAAACCATCGGAAACAACCTGATGCACATGACTCCGATTGTGGCTTTAATTGTCGTCTTTGCACAGTCTTTGGTCTTATTTTTGTTTGCCTTCAAACCGCTCAAACTTTTTCTTGACGCTCATGGTTTGCCGTCATTACCTTTGGTTCCGGTTTCAAGCTCCCATGCCGTTATCGGCGCGATTCTTGGAATTGGCGTTGCCAAAGGCGGCAGAAACATAAACTGGAAAATCGTGGGCAAAATAGTCTTCGGCTGGTTTTTAACCCCTGTTATCGCTGCCGCGGTTTGCTTTGTTTCACTCTTTTTCTTAGAAAACGTGTTTAACTTAAGCGTTTACGAAGGCTAATGATCTCGATTAATCATAAAATCAGCCAACAAACGCAAGGTTTCAGCCTTTTGCCCAAAGATTGATAACGCGTCTTTGGCTTTTTCCACATAGTCTTGAGCAAGAACTTTGGCTTTGTCCAATCCATACAGACCGACAAAAGTAAGTTTTCCCTGCGCAGCATCCTTTTGCAACTTTTTGCCGACTAATTCCTGATTACCTTCCACATCCAAAATATCATCGGCAATCTGAAAAGCGATTCCGATAGCGCGAGAATAGTCAACCAATCTGGCTCTTTCTTGTTCCGTTGTTTTTCCCAAAACAGCTCCAGCTTCACAAGCATAGCGAATCAAACGACCGGTTTTCATTTCCTCGATTCGTTTTATCATACTTTCTGAATTTTGCTCCGGAAATTTTTCCGCCAATAGATCAAGCATCTGACCGGCAACCATACCGTTAAAAGCACCGGCCGCATTTGCCAATAAAGCAATTAACTCCGCTCTGGTTTGAGCCAAAGGAGCCGTCTTTTCATTCGCCAAAATCTCAAAAGCATAAGTAAGCAATCCATCTCCGGCCAAAATTGCGGTTGCCTCGTCATAAGCTTTGTGACAAGTCGGCTTGCCGCGACGCAAATCATCATTGTCCATTGCCGGCAAATCATCATGAATCAAAGAATAAGAATGCAAACATTCCAAAGCCACTGCCGTACGTAAAGTATCTTCAAAGACTAAGCCAAAAAGCTTTGCACTTTCATTAACCAAGAACGGACGGAGTCTTTTCCCTCCGTTGGTAACCGAATATTTCATCGCATCAACAACGCGAAACTCTTCTTCTTTTCCAAGTGGAAAAAACTCGCTCAAACGTGCATTAAATTCAGTACTATAAGCGGTTAAGCTTTCTTTTATTGTCATGATTATTCTTCTACTTTATCCAAAGGAGTTGTTGTCATTTCTCCGTTAGGAGACATTTCCAATTTTTCGATTTTCAGTTGCGCGGCCTTTAACTTGCCTTCACAAAACTTTTTCAAAGCCACAGCCTGTTCATAAGCACTAACGGCATCATCAAGCTTAATACGTCCGCTTTCAAGTTCTCTGACAATGGTCTCCAGCTTGGTCATTGCCTCTTCAAAGCTCAATTTTTCAACATCTTCGTTCGTCATCTCCATCTCCGAATAACATATTTTTTCTGCGACTATACATTATTATATTTTCTTTCGCAACTTTTATATACAACTTATGTTTATTAACCTAAAGGCTATCTGTATATTAGTTTTATTATCTATCCATGATTGAAAAAAACGTGTTAATTATAGTGTGGTGTGTTATGGAGGATGAGAATCATGGAAAATAAAGCTGTAATAAATGGCGCCAAGCTTTTAAAAGCCTTGGCAAATGAAAAACGTCTCCAGATCGTGTGTGTGCTTGAAAACAAAGAATTAAAAGTTGGCGAACTTGAGAAAAAAATCGGGCTCAGCCAATCTGCCTTATCTCAACATTTGGCTATTTTGCGAGCAGAAAACATCGTATCGACCAGACGCTTTGCGCAAAATGTTTTTTATTCGGTAAAAAACGAAACAGCCTTAAAAATTGTACGCATTTTACAGGCAAAATAGTCTTATAAAATTTCGGTAATTTCAATTTTTTTGCTGTTGCAATCATAACGGATACTCAGCTTGCCCTGTCGCAGAAGCAAAGCCTGTTTTCCGAAAACATCAAATCGCCACCCTTGAAGCAACTTCAGGTTTTTATCTTGACCGGCGGCAAAGAGCTTGAGCTCATTTTCATCAGCAATAATATGGGGAACAGTCTCCTGCTCTTGACTGATGAGAGTGAGCAAAAGCTTTAAGAGTTCAAACAAGCCTTGCGGATAGGTAATTTTGTTTTCGGTTTTGGGCTTGGCATAATCACTACGCGGCAAGCTCTCCGCATATTGAACAACATCGATAATTTCTTGAGCCAATTTCCCGTTTAATATATCGGAACGCATATTTCTGATTTTTTTAAGTTCATCAATATCATGAGGAGCCGCCGCCGCAATATTAAGCAAGCAGTCATCTTTAATAATTGTTTGCCGAGGAAGATTTTTTTGTTGTGCACGATTTTCGCGCCAAGCTGCAAGCTCTCGCAAAATTGTTAAATATTTGCGATTATGTACATGCTGACGGATTTTAAGCCAAGCGTCTTGAGGTTTGGTTTCATAATTATTCTTATCAAGCAGTTCTGCCATTTCTTCATCAAGCCAATGCTCACGCCCGCTTTGGTTGATTTTTTCTTTCATAAATTCATAAATTTTAACCAGATGTGTCACATCAGAAATAGCATATTCAAGCTGTTTGGGGCTCAAAGGGCGCGCACACCAATTCGTCAAACGAGAACTCTTGTCTAACTCGACTCCCAAAATGGCATTCACCAAAGATTCATAACTGACAGAACTTCCGAATCCACATATTTGAGCCGCAATTTGAGAATCAAACAAAGGCTGAGGAATAAACCCGCTCAGACGATATAAAATTTCAATATCTTGCCGACAAGAATGAAAAACTTTTATAACTTTTAGATTCTTAAGCACATCGAAAAAACGGGACAAATCAATTTCCGGCGCCAAAGGGTCGATAATTCCCTCAGTTTCAGAGCAAGCCACCTGAATGAGCCCAAGCTGAGCATAATAAGTTTTTTCGCGATGAAATTCCAAGTCAACCGTAATAAATTCCTGTTGCTCCAAAATGCGGCAAAATTCATCTAATTCCTGATTATCTGTAACTATTTTCATTGTCCCTTCTTTCAAAAGACAATTGTAACGATTGATTCTTTTTTTGGCAACTGAAAAATAAAAAACTTGATTTAGACAAATTTTCATGTATTCTGAGCCTGAAAAATTTATTATTGTTTAACTAAATATCTAATCATTATGTACGCAATTTTTGTAGGAAAAGAAAAAGGCCAGCAAAAAAATGACATGGCTTTTTTGCAGCAATGCATTTCTGAGATTTTGGTCGAAGCCGGATTATGCCCTGCAGTTTTTGAAGAGGCACGCGCTGTATTTGTTAACATTAAAAAGCATAATATCGAAAAAGGTTATGCGCTTGGATTTTCAGACGTTGACGACTGCCGCCGTGCTGCCTGCTGGTTAAAAGAACATCTGCGCCATGGTTTGCACAATCTACCGGGCAAAGAACTGCCAGAACTTAAGCCATTTACAGATAACATCACGGGCAAAGACCTCAAAGATGCAACAAAATTATGGTATACCGCTAACAAAGACCGAAAGCTTCGCGCTTTTATTTTCCGCGAAAAAGGGGCTTTTCGGGCTATTGGGCACAAAGCCAAAAATTAGTATTGCAAAAATCAAGCAAAGAGCTGTCTCAGGCAGCTCTTTCTTTTTTTAGAAATTGCGCTTGCTTTTATCAGAAAACAGCGCTAGAACTATTAAACTAGGTTTAATAACAATAAATGAGGAAAATTATGAACGGCTATCGTACACATACCTGTGGCGAACTCAGAGCCTCTGATATCAACAAAGAGGTCAAGCTCGCCGGATGGATTCATCGCAAACGCAATTTAGGAAATTTGTGCTTTGTCGATTTGCGAGATCATTATGGGATTACCCAATGCGTATTTGATAGTCATTCAGATTTATTTGAAAGAATAGAAGCTATTCGCGTTGAATCGGTCATTGGCATCAGCGGCGAAGTTGTTCAACGCGAAAGTGTTAATAAAAATATTCCGACCGGCGATATCGAAATTAAGGTCAAAACTTTAGAGGTTTATTCCGAAGCCGACATTTTGCCGGTACAAGTAGCTTCAGACGGCGGCGAGCCGGAAGAATTGCGCTTAAAATATCGCTTTTTGGATTTGCGTAAAGACCGCATTCACAAAAATATTTTGTTGCGCTCAAAAGTTATTCAACGTTCGCGTGAATTAATGCGTGAACAAGGCTTTACCGAATATCAAACGCCGATTTTGACGGCTTCATCACCGGAAGGCGCACGTGACTTTTTAGTTCCGTCCCGCCTAAACCCCGGAAAGTTTTATGCCTTGCCGCAAGCACCGCAACAGTTCAAGCAGTTATTGATGGTTTCGGGCTTTGATAAATATTTCCAAATTGCCCCATGCTTCCGTGATGAGGACCCAAGAGCCGACCGCTCCCCTGGAGAATTTTATCAAATGGATATGGAAATGAGCTTTGCCACCCAAGATGATGTGTTCGCAGTTATTGAACATACTTTGGGAACAATTTTCAACGAATTTGCCAATGGCAAAACCGTTGACCAAGCACCTTATATCCATATTCCGTTCCGCGAAGCCATGTTAAAATATGGTTCAGACAAGCCGGATTTGCGCAACCCACTGTTTATGATTGATGCAAGCGCTTTGTTTGGAGACAGCGGCTTTGGTATTTATGACTCTATGGTCAAAGAAGGCAAAGTTGTAAAAGCCATGTTGGTTAAGGGCATTGCCTCAAAACCACGTTCGTTCTTTGATAAGCTTGATGGTTACGCTAAAGAAGAAGGCATGGGCGGTGTTGCTTACATCGCTTGGGCCGAAGGCACAACCAAAGGCATTTCCCGTATGATGAGCGCTGAAAAGATTGAAGAAATTAAACAAGCTTTGAAGGCCGAAGACGGCGACGCCATTTTGTTTGTTGTTGGTAAAGGCATGAAATTTGATAAATTCAGCGGCCGCCTGCGCAACAAAGTTGGTGAAGAATTAGGCTTGATTGATGAAAATTCATTCAAAATGTGCTGGATTGTCGATTTTCCGTTCTATGAAGAAAATGACGAAACCGGCGCGGTTGAATTTTCACATAACCCGTTCTCTATGCCTCAAGGCGGCATGGATGCCTTGCTGAACAAAAATCCGCTTGATATTTTGGCTTATCAATATGACTTTGTCTGCAACGGCGTTGAATTACTGTCAGGTGCTGTCCGCAACCACCAGCCGGAAATTATGTATAAAGCTTTTGAAATTGCCGGTTATGACAACTCGGTTGTTGATAACAAATTTGGCGGTATGATTAGCGCCTTTAAGTTTGGCGCACCACCGCACGCAGGTTCGGCTTATGGCGTCGATCGTTTGGTCATGCTGTTGCTTGATGAACCGATTATTCGTGATGTTATCTTGTTCCCATTAAACGGAAAAGCTCAAGACTTGATGATGCAAGCACCGAATGTTGTCACCCAACAACAGCTTGATGAATTGCATATTCAGGTTATAAAAGACTAAGCAAAAAAATACCAAACCTTAAAGACCGACGGAAAAGCGCCGGTCTTTTTTTTCGCCACACTTCCACCTCAAAAATCAAATATACTTGAAATATAGATGAAATTATGATATAATCGAGTCGTGAAGGCAAACGAGATAGGAGAAGTATTATGTTTATCTCACGACAAAAGGCGGT
>CALXTD010000045.1 GCA_944391315.1 uncultured Alphaproteobacteria bacterium
TAGCAAAGGAGTTTTTTATCTGTAAAGCTATAAGCTCTTTGGAACTACCGGCCTAGCCGGTAGTTTTCTTGTTACAACAAAAAGGCATCACGGTGTAGGTGATGCCTTTTCTTAAAGTCAAAAATTTAGGGTATTAAACGTAAATCGAGGAGTTGCGCTTAAGAGGCCGGAGATACTTGCTGAGGAAGTGCCAAAAAGCGGATTGCGCGTTCAGCCAAAATCAAAACCTTTGCCGAAGCCTCTTTTTCTTTATCAATCACTTTCCAAGCCAACAACTTGCAGCGGAACAAAAAGTCCAAATCCCTGTTGCGCTGAGGATTACCGGCAAAAACTTGAAACTTTTCTCTTAACACTGCCGGTGTAACACTCTTTTGATTCTGCACAAAACTCAAAACATTAAATAACGAAATTTTTGTTTCCATAATCATATAAATTTAAAGTAAGACATAAAAATACAAATGTCCTATCTTTATAAAAGATTTTGTTAAAAAGTCAATTTATTTTTTGTCAAATAAAATAAGTTAAACAATATTTTCAGCGTGTAAAGCTGTATCCTAAATTTCCCTTGTTATAAAGCGTGGTTGCACGCATGGTTTCAATCAAAGATGCCATATATTTTATTTGCTCATGAGGGGCCAGCTGCGCCAATTTCTGCCCCGAAGCGGTGTTTGGTGTAAAGCATTGACGACCGGACCATAAAAGCCGCATACTGTCAGCATCTTGCAAACAGTCCAAAATAGAGTTATTTCTCGGCCGAGATGATGAATTGTGATAAGCAATGGCCTCAATAATTTTATCTTCTTCATAAGTAGAAACCAAATCACAGTCAGAATAATTTTTAAAAAACTCTTCGGCAATCGGTCTCGCATTACGACCATGTTCGGGCTCAGGTCCGTCTGTTGTTCTGGCACAATCATGCAAAGCCGCAGCCAAAAGAATCGGCAGCGGATTTTGGTTTTCTTTTATGGCAATGTCAATAGAAAGCAGAGCAACTTGCTCTGTGTGCCACAAACCGTGATATTTCAAATTATTTTTTTTCTGAAAAGAAATTTTTTCAATTTTAGGCATAAGGGCTTGATTAAAATACTTTGTATAAATCTTTTTCAAATAGTCTTTGTCATTAAAGTCAGAAACTGTTTTTTCTCCTTGAGCAATTACAGAAATATCGGCTTTTTCTTTGGACGTTAATAACGAATATCTCTGAGTCTCTTTATAATTACGATATTGATTGGTATAACGGGGCAGGTCGTTTGCGTGAAGATTCTTATTAATCTGGTCAACAATTTTATGTTGCAATTCTTGGGTGGAGATTGTTAAATGCCCATTATTCGCAAAGTTTTTATCTGCACGAACATTATATTCCATATGATGGGCAACAGCCTTACATTCTTCCTGAGAAGGAGATCTTCCGGTTTTTTTAAGAATGGCGTTATAAACATCATGATTAAAGTCTTGCTGCAAATACATCTCAAATCTCCTTACACAACAAATAGTATCATATTTTTGTCAAATGAACAAGAAAATAAATAGACACGACAAAAAATGACATGGACGCAATGTATAATAAAAACATCAAACCAACAGGAGATATTTTTTATGGAAAAATTTGAACAATTTAAGTTTTTGACCTATCTGAATAATGTTTTAAAAAACAAAAGATTTTTTAAGGAGCATTTGGCAGATATTTTTGATTGGCATGATTCTCAAGGGAAGAATATCATTGCTTATCCTTGGATAACACAGGCTGAAATAGATCAATGTCTTGATTTTAAAGATATTATTAGAATGCAAAAAAAAGAGGCTTTTCTCCGCGGGGAAAAATTCATAGAGAAAATAAATAAAAAAATAATATCTTTGAGTAAAAGCCCAACCTCCGGTTTTGAAAAACGCCTATGCCAGGTTGCCAAACTTCTGGCACTGACCGAAACAGAACAAAAAATCTATGGTCTTTTGACCAGAATTAAAATGGATGATGATTTTGAGGCACTTAGTCGCGAAATTTTTGGCCGCAGTAACAAGCTCAAACAAAATATGTCTGCTTTTTTAGAGATAAAACAGCGTGATATAGATGTGGCACTAGACAAGCAGTCATCTTTATTAAAATATGGTTTGATAGAAAATGACTTTACCGGAGACATAACCGCCACGGATTTTAGTGTTAAACTTCTTTCGCAAAATATTAAAAGTGTATCAGATGTTAAAAGAGCAATTTTGGGAACACCGCGTGCTGCAAGTTTAGAATGGGATGATTTTTCTTATCTTGAAGAAAAAGATTTTTGCGCCAAGATATTTGCTCAAGCGGTTAAGAATAAGGAAAAAGGCATAAATCTGCTGTTTTACGGTGCCCCCGGAACCGGAAAAACCGAATTTGCCAAAACATTAGCTAAAAAAATAAAAGCAGAACTATATGCAATCGGAGAAATGTTTGAAGAAGATTCTCGCAAAGAAAGCCTGAATTTAGCACATTCTGTTTTGGCAAAAAATAAAAATGTTTGCTTGCTGATAGATGAGGCTGATGACTTTTTAGAACAAGAAACGCCTTTGTTTTTCCGCAGAAAAGAAAACAATAAACTTTATGTCAATCGCATGCTTGAAAATAATCCAACACCGACAATCTGGATTATTAATTCAATTAACGAAACCGATAAAGCATATTTGCGCCGCTTTACTTTTGCTCTAAATTTCAGCAAACCAAACTTACAAACCAGAATAGAAATGTGGCAAAAAAGTCTGAAAGCCCACAATCTTCCGTCAGATAAAAAAACAGCCGAAGAATTTGCCGTGCAATATAAGCTTTCACCGTCATTTATCAGCACTGCGGTCAGAACGGCAAAGCTGGCAGATGGTGGCCTGCAAGAGGTTAAACAAAGCTTGACCTCTTTGCAAAAAGCTTATAATAACGGGCGTTTGCAGCAATCAACAAATAACAACAAAACGCGCTTCAATCCAAAATTATTAAATACAGATACCGATTTAAGCCTATTATCTGAAAGAATAAAAACGCTTCCAGAGCGTAATTTTTCTTTATGTTTGTATGGCGCGTCCGGCACCGGAAAGTCCGCCTATGGAGAATACCTTGCTCAAGAGCTTGAAATGCCGGTTATTAAGAAAAAATGCTCTGATTTATTGTCAATGTGGGTAGGGGGAACAGAGCAAAATATTGCCGAGGCTTTTAACGAGGGCAGAGAAAATCAAGCAGTTTTAATTTTTGATGAAGCTGACAGTTTTTTACGAGATAGAGGCAATGCTTTTCGCTCATGGGAAGTAACTCAGGTTAATGAGATGCTGACGCAAATGGAAAGCTATCCTTACCCGTTTGTTTGCACCACAAATTTAATGGAAAGTTTGGACAAGGCTAGCCTGCGACGCTTTACGTTCAAAGTTGGTTATGACTATATGACGCCCGAGCAGTCAAGCCTTGCTTTTAAGCATTTTTTTAATATTGCGAATATAGACTTATCATATCTCAATTCACTAGCTCCCGGAGATTTTGTGGTTGTAAAGCAAAAAGCCGAGATTTTGGGACTATTAAATAATCCCGAAGAATTGATAAAAATGCTGGAGGCCGAGCAACAAAACAAAGCCCCCGTTCAGCACAAAATCGGCTTTTTGTAAAGGAGAATATATAATGACTAAAAAATTTGATATGCTTTTAGACAAGTTAAAAAATGAAAGATAAACAGGACGATAATCAAAATCGGAGACCATGAATGGCATACGAAAAAACATACGATTTACTTGATTTGGCAATATGGATGCAATCCACTCGTGAAGGCGTTAGCTTAAAAGATATTGCTGAGAAATATCAAGTTTCTCGCCGCACGGCGGAGCGTATGCGTGATATGATTATCACACGATTTCCGCAAGCCGAAGAAATTATTTGCGACAACAATCAAAAACGCTGGTACATTCCGCAAGGAACATTAAAGGATTTAATAAACTTTTCTGCCGAAGAATTATCGGTGTTAGAAACTGCCAAAGAGCTGTTTGAAAATAAGCAAATGGTTGAAAAGAGCCTTGTCCTTGATAAAGTTATAGCAAAAATTAAAGCTTGTATAAAACCGGATGTAATCAGACGGATTGAACCCGATACCGAAGCCTTGCTTGAAGCTGAAGGCTTTATTTGCCGCCCCGGACCAAGGCTTGTGATAGATGAAAAGATTATCGCTACGATTCGCCAAGCCATTTTGGAATGTCGGCAGATTAAAATTAAATATTATAATAAGAACAGCGGAAAAATTAGTACCAATACCCTTAACCCTTATGGTTTTCTTTATGGTGAGCGCAATCACTACTTGGTTGCCCATCATGCTGATGGATATTTTGGAAACGAAGTTCATAACTTTATTTTAAGCAACATTCAAGAAGTTGAAATATTAAACAGTGTAATTGAAAACTTGCCTGATTTTAACTTGCAGAGATATGCCGAAGAGTCATTTGGTGCTTACCACGAAGAGCCTTTTGAGGTTGAATGGTTGTTTGATAAAGAAGTATCGGAAGAAGCATCTCACTATATTTTTCACCCTACACAAGCCATGATAAAAAATCCGGATGGAACATTAACCGTTAAATTCAGAGCCGGCGGCAGATTAGAAATGGATTGGCACCTCTACACCTGGGGCAATCATGTAAAAGTCATCAAACCGGAGAATTGGAAGGAAAAATAATGAAAACACTTAATGGTGATGAAGATTTCTTATGCATCAATCAATGCATTAATATATTTGATATAGTAAAGTGCAAAGAAGAACAAGCCTCGCAAATTATTGCTTGGCTACTTAATCCCCGAGAAGCTCATGGCTTGGGAGATATATTTTTTGCAGCTTTCCTTGATGCCATTTCCCCAAATTCTGATAAGATATATGGTTATAAGTATAAAAGAGATGAGAAAGATAAGATAACTGAGTGTTATCGGCAGAAAGAAACCTTAAAAAATGCTTATAAAGATGTTATAATTCAAACCGAATATCATATTAATACAAATATTAAAGAAAATCGCATAGATATATTACTTTGTCTTGAACAAGCCAAAAGCCTTTTTGTTATAGAAAATAAATATGGCGCAAAAGAACATAATCAGCAAACCCAACAATATTTCAAGCATTTTTCCAAGGCAAAATACAAAGATTATGCTATTTTTTATATCTACTTAGACGTTTATGACTATTATGGTGGCGGTGGCTACACGTTAGCCGATTCTAAACATTGGAAGGTAATTGATTATACATGGATAATCAATAATCTCAAACAATATCGTAAAAATAAAAATTATGCAATTGCCAAAATAATGCATGATATATACATCGAATTTAGCGGTGATTACAAACGCGAGAGTTACTTTACACCATATTACGAACAAGAACGCAAGATATTGTCGCAATATAAGGGGAATGGGATTTCTAAGTATGATATTACGCAAAACCATGGTAAATATGATATCCAGCATTACAACTATCGCAATTTTTATGATACCATAAATTATGTTTCATTTTGGGAAAAATATCTTGAGATTAATGATGATTATATTTACCAGTTTGATAAGAAAAAATTTAAATGTGATATTGGTCGTACTAGAATGTATTTAACCCCTATAGCCATTTACAAAAAGTATCACGCGTTCATGGCTACCTGCACTGAAAAATTAGATTGGCCAATATATTGTACTTTAGAATATAAAGATAATCAAATAAATTATAAACTGGAATATCCCCTAAAAAATTTAAGATATTTTGATAATCCAGATTTATTAAAGAATTTAGATAAAAAAAGAGAAAAAATCCCAAATAATGCAAAAGGTTCATGTAAGTTAAAAGATTTACCAAAACAGCTCAATGAATTTCTTAGCAAATGTTCAGATAGTTTTGAGATTATACAAAAGGAAAAATACATCAAATGAATCTATCCAAATCTGACTATATGTTGGGAAGCTTATGTCCCAAAGCCTTATGGCTGAAGAAACATAAAAAAGAGCTTTTATCAGCAGAGGCTGATGAGTGGAGCGCAAGCGGATACAGTGTTCAAAAACTGGCTCGGGCACTCTACCCAGACGGGGTAGAGGTTTCAGCCCCGATATGGGATTTTAAGCAAGGCTCGGAACAAACCAAAAAATTAAGTAGCAAATATGATGTCTTGTTTGAGGCGGTAGCTAGGTTACCTTGGGGAGCCACTTGCCGAATAGATGTTTTGCAAAAGGAAGGCAGAAGCTGGAATTTAATCGAAATCAAAAGCACAACGGAAGTAAAAGCAGAGCATATTGAAGATTTGGCCTTTCAGTATTATGTTTTTTATAATGCCGGATATAAGATAAAAAATTGCTATATTTTACACCTCAATAAGAAATATAAGCGAAAAAAGAAATTAGATATCCAAAAGCTTTTTGTATCGGAAAATGTCACACCCGAAGTTGTAGCTCGCTATGGCGAGGTTGAAGAGCAAGCGGCATTTTTATCAGATATGCAAAAACGCACCCAAGAGCCCCAACTTCAAATCTCTAAAAAATGTAAATCATGCGATTTTTACGATTATTGTTGTGTTAACGTCCCACCATATTCGATTTGGGATATTTTTCCACAGCCAACCGCAGATAAAATCTGCCAAAAACTAAATTCATATGATATAAATGATTTGATTGCCACAGAATATAAGGACAAGAGGTTTATAGACATAGTTTCATGGCAAAAGCAAAAAATTCATTGTGATAAAGAAAAAATTCGCGAATTTTTAAGCCAACTGCAATATCCACTATATTATTTAGATTATGAAACCATTGAGCCTGCTATCCCGTTGTTTGAAAATTCCGGTCCCTATCAGCATATTCCGTTTCAGTTTTCTTTGCATATTCAAGACCACCCCAACGGACCTGTCGAACATATAGGTTTTCTGCATAAAGAAAAGACAGACCCGAGACGAGATTTAGCCGAAGCTCTGGTCAAAAGTTGCGGTCAAAAAGGTTCCGTTATTGTTTATAATGAAAGCTTTGAAAAAAAACGCAATGAAGAATTGGCAGGCTTGTTTCCGGATTTAGCAACAGCAATTTTGAGTATCAACGATAGAGTGCTGGACCAATTAATCCCGTTTCGGCAAAGGGCATTGTATCATTATCTGCAACATAGTTCGGCCTCTATCAAAAAAGTTTTGCCCGCTTTCACTAATATAAGTTATGATAAACTCGAGGTAAAAAATGGTAGTGAGGCCATGTCAAGTTATTTTCAATTTATGTTGGGCGAGTTATCCTCCCCCGAAGAGCAGACTTTGTTTAAGGGCTTGGAAATATATTGCGGACAAGATACATTTGCAATGGTTAAATTAATGGAAGTGCTATATAAGTTTGCAGTATAGATTAGAGTAATGTTCTGATGGCATCATAAGAACATATATGCAATTGGTGTTGTTCGTCTTCTTTTACAAACCAACCTCCTGTGTGATTTGGTTTTTCATAATAGCAAAATTGTACGGGAAATCCGTTTTCGTCAAAACGCCATTCCTTGAGGCCAGATTGTGCAATATACTCACATCGCCTCCAGCATAAATCAATTTTATCTTGAGTAAGTGTTTTCATAAAAGGCAAAATACTCGCAAGATATGACAATCTGTGTCGTATAGGTAATTTTATTGTAAATATTTTTGCATAAAGAATTGGTTATCTTGAGTAATTATCCATACCAAATAAGCTAAAATCACTATAAAATGTACAACAAAGACACCTAAAATACTCTAAAAAAGTGGGACTATAGTGGGACAGATTAGGGGCAAAAGTGGGGCAAACTCACATTCTTGCCAAAAACAAAGGCTTCCGGCAAATCGCCGAAAGCCTTGATTTTCCTAATGGTGCGCTAGGCCGGAAACTTACCAATATCTTTCAAATCCCTTGAAATGCTTGGGTTTGCTTAAAACTCAAAACCAAATTTTTACAAATGCTATACACTTTGCAATACACTTTTCGCATATTTTTCATTTTAAACCGAAAAAC
>CALXTD010000046.1 GCA_944391315.1 uncultured Alphaproteobacteria bacterium
TTGCGGAACGCAATGTCGAGGACAATCCCGACGCGCTCACCAGTTAAAAAGCTCTGCTTAGGCAGAGCTTTTTTTGTGTCTGAATCAGAGATTCGAACCCGAGGAGAGGGGGCGACACAAGCGAGAGGCAGGCGGGAACTTGCCGGTGAGGGTAAAGCCCGAGCGAGTGCAGTGGAACGAGCATTGCGGAACGCAATGTCGAGGACAATCCCGACGCGCTCACCAATTTGGAGAGAGGTTGCATTTTTTAATGTAACCTCTTGATTTTTATTTAAAATTTGCGGTTCGTATGATTTTAAAGACCCGATTTGGAGGTTTTCGTTATCATTTCCTTGTAAACCTTGATTTATAAGCGTTTGATTCGGTTCGTATGTTTTCCCACTTTTTGTCTGGTCAGCTCGGCATTGACGTAAAGAAATTATAAATCGTTTTGCTGCTGACGCCCATCATTCGGGCTATTTTGGTTTTGGGAATGCCCTTTTTGTAAAGGCCGATTATTTTTTCTTCCTGCCCGTCGCTTTTCCCGCAAAACAAAAAAGGGCGGCTTATTGCCACCCTTGCTGTTGTTTCAAAACTCAAACTCTCCGGTACCGGTAAAAATTTGCCATATTTTCAGCCGTCAGATTTCCCCTGTGCAGAAAATCCTGGCATTGCCATGCCTGCAAAGCATTTTTCTTTAAAAGAAGACGAAAATATTTTGCCATATTTTCTTCCGGTGTCCCGTCGTTCCACTGAGATGCATTGTTGCTGTAACCAAGCTCGTCATCTCCTGTGATAAGCGTATCGGCCATAATGCTTCCGTTCACATTCAGCATATAGCAGGCAAGCTCCGCAATAACGCCCTTTTCTGCTTCGTCCAAGCTGTCAAAATCCTTGACATCCAGCAATGCCAGATATTCGCGGACGGACATTATCTCCGATAAAGTTCCGTTTTTTTGCTGTGTTTCGGCCTCTTCTTCCAGCACCTGTGCCAAACCGGCCTGGCGGATGGCTCTGACTTTATCACTTTCTACTTTCCCGTAATCCCAAAGAGCCATGAAATCGTAACGCCTATATATTTTTGCCGCCAACCCGTTCAGCCATACTAACATAGACAAATAGCCCCGTTCTTCCGGAAAGCGCCATTTTTGGAATACGAGCGCCCGCAGCCCCAAGCGGTAAAATGACGGCAAAAGGTTTATATCCGTTTCAATCTCAGGATTTTCGGGATAAGATGCTACAAATTTTTCCAACAGTGTCCTTTCTTTGTATTCGTGCGAATGCAGAACCCGACCGTTCAACAGCGTCCGGCAATAGCAACAGCCTTTTTCGTAATACATCTTTTTTAATACGGGGTACTGCCACGGCAAAGCCTTTTCCGGGATATCCGGTATCTGGAACTCAGCCTCGCTATATGCTATTTTTGCGACACATTTACCGTTTTTGGCATAAAATTCGTAACCTTTGCTTGTACGCAGAATTTTTGTAATTCTGCATTTTAGTCTACAATAAACGTCCATAATAAGATAATTTTAATGGTGAATAATAATTTTTATTTGGGGATAGTATAGATTGCTTATACAAAAAAAGCAAGTATTTTATGGAATGCCAAAAGCTTTTTACTCCAAGAACTCCGCCAGATATTCCAGCACCTGCGGCGTAACCTGGTGGCGCAGGCCGGGGATCTTGACAAGTTGCGGCTCAACGCCGACGCTTTGCAGCGTTTTTTGCGTCATATCTATGCTTTCGGGCGGTACAACGTCATCAGCCAACCCTTGTATTAACATAATATCCGGTTTGGCATCTACATCCCCTGTGGCAAAGTCTTCGGTAAAAATCAACGGCACGTCGGCAGCTTGAAACAAGACGTTTTGAAACCCAAAACGAGGAATTGTTGTTGATTTCTTCGGCTCAGGTTTTGCAAGATTTGGGCTTTACCTTAAACGAAAGCGAAACAAAGCTTGGTTTAATAACCGCCAGCAAAGACAGAGAAGCCGGTTCCAGTGGCGAAAAAATCGGGATTATGATTTTAGCGGCTTTAGCCGGAACACAGGCTGTTTATGATGTTAATCAAAAAATTTATGTGACTTTAGTGTCAACAAAATCTCATGACGCTAAAGGCTATAATGTCAGAATCGAGTTTGCCAGAGTTATTTGGAATAATTTCAATCAGGCAAGAATTGAAAAAATTCAGGATAAAAAAATTTATACTGATTTTTTTGATAAGCTTAGCCAGTCTGTTTTTTTGACAGCACATAATATCTAGGAGGAAAAATGAGAAGATTTTTTTTAGTTTGTTTTTTTATCTGCGGCTTGTGTGGTTGCGCTTCCGTTCACAATGATGTTCTCGGAACATCGCAATCTCAGGTTCAGATGAGAAATTATCAATCTCGCTCATTTGATACAAATGATAAAGCAATGGTGATGCGTGCGGTGATATCAACAATGCAGGACTTGGGCTTTATTATTGACAGAGCTGATGAAAAACTTGGCATTGTTAGCGGTACGTCTTTTTCTCTTGCTTCAAAATTGACGGTTTCGGTAAGACAGGTCAACTCTAAGCAGATTATTGTCAGAGCAAATGCTCAAGTCGGTTTGAAAGCTTTGGAAGAACCAATTGCTTATCAAAACTTTTTTAATGCTTTGGCGCAGTCTTTGTTCTTGGAAGCGCATGAGGTGGAGTAAACTATCCTAATTTTGAGGAATAAATCTTGCGCAGAGGTGTGTTTTGTGTTACTATTTGTTTAGTGAAAAACAATAGTGCAGGGCTATATGAAGAACTTTTGCGTTATTGATATCGGGACAAATGCCGTTAAGATTAAAATATTTTCTGACGAAAGATATGTTTCTTTGCGCAATAAGCTGATTGGGCAAGTCAATAACAATGTGTCAAATTACAATGACTTTGGGCGGCTTAAAAGAAGGTATCGCTCAAGAGAATTGCAAATCAGCAGAGTGCCAAAAATTTTCAATCAGTTTTGCGGACTTCTCAATATGGTCGTTCTTAATAAAAATGGCACGTTATCGGCGGTGTTTTAAACACTAAATTTATTTTTTTATGTTATTATCTTTCCATTCTTATGATTATGGGGACGGAAAATGGAGAGCATTAATTCTAAAAAAATTGCTGAGGTTGTGCATTCACCTTCGGCAGTGGTAGATGTTGAAATCAGAAATATCGTTACAGATAGTCGAAAAGCGCATAAAACCTCAATGTTTGTGGCAATCAAAGGTGAAAAATTCGATGGGCATGACTTTGTGAAAGAGGTTATTCAACAGGGGTGCCCGTTGGCCTTGGTTTCTCGGCTTTTGCCGGATGTGCCCGCGATGAGGCAGTTGGTTGTTCCCGATGTGCTTGATGCTTATGGAAAAATCGGACGTTATATCCGTCAAAACTTTAAAGGAAAAGTTATCGGTTTGACCGGAAGTGCCGGAAAAACCACAACAAAAGAAGAAATTAAGTTTGTTTTGAGCCGCTTTACCGATGTTTATGCTACCGAGGGAAATCACAACAATTTTATCGGTGTTCCCGAGAGTTTGTGCAATATGAGTTATCATGCCGATTATGCGATTATTGAAATGGGCATGAGCGCCAAGGGAGAGATTTCGCGTTTGACTTCTTATGTTAAGCCGGATATTGCCATTGTGACCAATGTTTATCCGATGCATATTGAGTTTTTTGAAAACTTTAAGGGAATCGCCGAAGCTAAGGCCGAAATTTTTGAGGGGCTTGCCAAAGGCGGTACGGCAATCATTAACGGTGATACAAATTATGCTGATTTATTGGTGCGCCGTGCCGATGAACATCAAGCAAATGTTTTGCTCTTTGGGTCTTGTAATTGTCCCGAGGTGGTTGAAACAGAAGACGGTTGTCAGGTTAAAGCCGTTATTGGAGGTAAAAAGCTTTGCTTTGAGCTCTCTGAAAGTGGGGAGCATCATGTGGCTAATGCTCTCTGTGTTTTGACGGTGGTTGAGGCGCTGGGGCTTGACGTGGAAAAGGCTGCGACGTTTCTTAAAGATTTTCGGCCGTTGCCAGGACGTGGCCAAAAACGAATCTTAAAATTAGCTGACGGTGGGCATTATACCTTGATTGATGACAGCTATTCCGGTCAGCCGGAGGCGATGAAGTTGGCTATTCAAAATTTGGCCAAGCAAAAAGGCGGTCGCCGAATCGCTGTGCTTGGCAAAATGGCCGAACTCGGTGATACCTCAAAGGCTCAGCATATTGAGGTCGGACAATGCCTAAAATCCGCCGGAATCGATGTTGTGGTCGGCGTTTGTCCCGAAATGAAGGATACTTTGGCGCAGCTTGATGCTTCACAAAAGACCTATTATTTTGAGAATCAGGTCGGGTTAGATGAATTTTTATTAAATAACTTGTTGCAAAATAATGATATTGTCCTTATAAAAGGAGCAAGGTATTCTTCAAAACTCTATCAGGTGGCTGAAAGCCTGATAAAAAAAGGTGAGGCCTGATTATGAAATGTCCATTTTGCGGTTGTGATGATACACAAGTAAAAGACTCGCGTAATGCCGATGATAATACCGCCATTCGCCGTCGGCGTGAGTGTCCGGAGTGCGGTTCTCGTTTTACAACCTATGAACGAGTGCAGCTACGCGATTTGTTGGTGGTGAAAAAGAATGGCGAGCGTGTGCCTTTTGATCGTGATAAATTGGCTCGTTCAATCTCTTTGGCGGTGCGCAAGCGTCCGGTTAATCAAGAGCGGGTTGAAAAGGTGGTCAATTCTATTCAGCGTCAGCTCGAGGTTTCCGGTGAGGGCGAAATTCCTTCCGAGCTTATCGGGCAATATGTGATGGAGGCCTTGGCTAAGCTTGACCATATTGCTTATATCCGTTTTGCCTCAGTTTATAAGGATTTTCGTGAAGTGAAGGATTTTGAAGATTTTGTTGAGACAATCGACCGGATGGCTAAGCCGGAAATTGCTCAGGCTAAACTTGATGATTAAAGAAAGGCTCTTAAATTATGGCTGGATTTGTTTCTGAAAAAATTAAAATGAAAAGCGAGGCCCGCTTGGCTGCCGTGCAGGCAACTTATATGATTGAATATGGGCAGCTGCCGGTTGATGAAGTGATTAAGGATTTTGTGAACGGTGAAGTTGGCCGCTATGTGATTGATGAAGATGAGCTTACACAGCACGAGGAGCTGGTCGAAGTCAATGAAATGGACAAGCCTTATTTTACCGAAATCGTGCGCAACGTACAAAAAAACAAAGAAGCGCTGGAAAAAGCCATTATGTCTTATTTGGCTGAGGGTTATTCCTTTGAGCGGATGGATGGAACTTTGCGTGCCCTTCTTCTTTGTGCGATGTATGAAATTATTAACACTCATGATGTTGATACCAAAGTCATTATCAAAGAATATGTTGATTTGGCTTATGCCTTTTTTGCTAAGAAAGAACCAAAGATGGTTAATGCTTTGCTTGATAAAATTGCAAAAGACCAAAATCAGGGTGATAGAATATGACGCGCTTAAAAGTTTATGAATATCCGCATCCGATTTTGAAGCAAAAGGCGCAGAAGGTTTCCGGCGTTGATGATGAAATGCGCCGCTTTCTTGATGATATGCTTGAAACGATGTATGAGGCAGGTGGTGTTGGCTTGGCTGCACCGCAAGTCGGTGTTTCTCAACGTGTTTTGGTCATAGACTATGAGCGCGATGAAGAACATGCCGGAAATCCAATCTACATGGTTAATCCTGAAATCATTTGGAAATCAGAAGAAAAAGTCTGCGGCGAAGAAGGCTGTCTTTCCGTCCCCGGACAGCATGCCGAAGTTGAGCGTTATGCCCAAGTTCGCGTGCGTTATCTTGATTATAATGGAAAAGAGCAGGAAGTTTTGGCCGATGACTATTTTGCCATCGTCGTTCAGCACGAGATGGATCATCTTGACGGCATTTTATACATCGACAGAATTAGTCGCCTGAAAAGAAGTATGTTGCTTAAAAAACTGAAAAAAGAAAAAAACAGCGTATAACGGACAACTAATACAGATTTAGCGGGTCTCCGCCATCCTCACGTACTATTTTGTACGCTGCGGTGTCGTCGCCCTAAAATCTTATTATTTGCCGCGTTCTCCGCTGTTTTTTGGCTCTGTGGTCGACTAATACAGAATTGGCGACATCAGTTTGTTGCAAATCCTAAAACTCAAGGACGGGGCGGACCTCGCGGTCGTAGTCGTACTTACGGTAGTCGTCCAAACCGTAACTCCAGCTAAAGCTTGAGTACCACGCGCCGTCGTAGTAGCTGCTCTCGGACGACGACCAAGCGTAAGTACTGTTTGTGAATTGTGTCCCACCAGCTCGTCTGAATCCTGTGTTTATCGCGTCTTGGTTATTATAATATGAGGTAAATATTCCTGCTGCCGGTAAGCACCAATCTCCTGCCTCCGTTCCAGCTGTTTTATACTCATGTGCCGCCCAGGCTGCCGGATACTCACTCTTATCTCCCGCCGCTATTATTTTTGCCGTATTTCCACAACTATCATAATCCTTAGATGCTGCTGAGGATGAACTATAGTTCGTCAAGCCCGAGATATTATCGCCACTTTCTGATGACCAGTCATAGCTACCTATCGACTTTAAGGCCAGCGCCTGACCACCGCCAGTACCATCTATATAGACTACTATTCCTATTGGCGTTTTACCACCAGTAACTGTCACTGAACAAGTCATATCTAAATATAATATACTTCCTACAACACAGCTCTCTTGTTGTTGCTGTTGATCAATCTTCTTTTCCAGCTCGACTATTTTTTCCGTAAGCTCGGTAACTTTACCAGATAATTCGCAATTTACCGCATCGCAATTCCAATAATTGCCGAACGGGCATTTGAGGCCGCCGCTGCAATAGCTGCTGCTCGTATAACCTAAAGTTTGGCAATCCGGCGTCGGAACGCAGGTTTGCGCTTGCGACATGCCGCAACTTATGACTAAAGCCGTCGTTGTATAACAGATTATTTTTTTCATCTTCTTTCTCCTTTATTTTTCTAATAAGTTGGGCAAAAACAACAATAATAGGTATAATTTGCTTGGCAATTTGTCATATACCACAGGCCCGAACATTCCTCATATTCGCAATTCATCCCTTGCGGGCAAGTTGCATATTTTCCCAAGTTCGGGCAAGGTTTGCAATTATCATATTTGATTGTATTGCCGGATTGGCAAGTTGCGGCACCGGCTGCACCGCCCATAGAACCACAATCTTGGAAGCCGTCGCAGGGATTGACTATGACTTTATATTTTGTCTGTCCGTCACAATCGAGGCAACTTTCGCCGTCTTGGACATAGCCTTCGGGAATAGTTGTGTGGTCATATCCAGCGCCACAAGGGGTACAATCACAAGAGGCATATTTTCCGTCGCAAGGTTCGCCAACCCCGACATGCGGTTCTTCACAAGTCACATAATCACTCGGACAAGAAGCCACGCATTCGGAATAATACGGACCGTATGGGCATTTCTTGCCGCCGGCCTTATAACCATCGGGGCATTCACTGACCGTGTAACCTTCATTAAAGCAGCGGTCATGGGGGTTCATGTCAAAATCAGGTAAATTGCCGCTGCCATTGCCGCCGAACATCGTATCGGAACAAGCTGAGGTATCATTAATAAAACAGACCGCTGCGATTTGAAATTCATCAGAAGAAGGCAAACTTGGTGACGAAGCATAAAGGTGTGTGTGAAGTGTGTAGACGAGCTGCTTGTCACTGATGATAACAGAATTATCTGCTCTCGCGCCACAAGGCGAAACACTTACCGCCAAACAAAGCGCCGCGGTTATAACCGCCTTTTGTCGTGAGATAAACATAATACTTCTCCTATCTCGTTTGC
>CALXTD010000047.1 GCA_944391315.1 uncultured Alphaproteobacteria bacterium
GGACAATCTGTGACCGTAAAGCCTTCATTAAAGCAGCGTTCTTTATTGCTAAATTCAAAGTCAGAATCTCCTGAGCCTCCAAACTGATTATCACTGCATGCCGAAGTGTCGGAGATAAAGCATACCGCCGCAACCTTGGTTCCTGAAACATCTTTGTCAGAAACAGGCACACCGATTCTCGCTCTTAAAGAAGACGAAATCTTATAATCTTTTTGATGAGAAAAAACGTCGCTCCGAGGCGCACTCGAGCCGACAAAAGCAAGGGCATCAGTCCCTGCCACCAGTGCCAAACAAGACACAGTTATAGATAACACACACCTACACACCATAATACACCTCTAGCATTACGCTTACATTACACATCTACACAATATATAATATAGCATAATGAAATCGGCTTGTAAACAAAATTTTTTGTCATAAGGACAAATAAAAAACGCTTGATTATTTTTCAACAATCAAGCGCTTTATCGTGTGTGTGAACTTGGTTATATATTGCCAAGGATACCCTTACTTTATAAATTATACTCCTCTATTTGTCAACCCCTAAATCAAACATCGGAATATTTTCAATATTTAACTGATTCGGCAAAACAGAGATTGTGGATATAATGGCTTCAGGATCTTCCTTAGTCTGCAGCTTTGCCATTTTAGTGGAGAGCAAAATTTTAGCCACCAAAACGCTTTTGCCATCAAAAACTTCTGCTTTTTCAAGATTGTCCATCGTTTCAACCAGTCCACGAGAAGTTGTGACGAGCTTCATCTCCGGAACCAGATTTTCTGTAAAAGAAATATCTCCTTTGCCAACCAAAACCAACGGCTTCCAGTTAAGAATCAGGCGATTGACCTCAATAGTTCCCAAAGTATCTTTCCATTCCATTAGACTGTCGCGATAGCTTTGTGCGGCCTTGAATTCTCCATAGACATCGATATCTGCAAAAAACTCATCAATAACATCTGACATATGCCAAGAACTGCTATTCAACAAAGCAATGTGACGAATATCCGTTTTGCTGTTATATTTTTTTGCATCATCCATTCTCTGAATTGCCCAACGAAATTCTTTGACAGAAAACAGAGCCTCAGCTTCAAACTTTTTAGTTCTGAGCAACAAATTATACAAACCATCTTCATCAAAACGCGCTTTAAGAGAAAGAGATTCTGCATGAGCCGGAAAAGTTTCATCCCCAAATTGAACAGATTGCTTATCGCTGAAATAAAAAATCAACGTGCCGTAATTTAAAATGCTAGCGTTTACACCGAGTTCTTCCACTTTCCAAGCCCAAAACTTATCGCTGTCTTTTTTATAGAGCTTAAAATTTTTAATTGTTGCGATTTTAAACGGGGAAATAGCCGAAAAAGAAATATCATCATAAGCCACGTCATATCCGATGTCGTTTAATCCGGCAACGGTTTTTTCAAACTCTTGCTTAAAGCGCTCAACACCATAACTGCGAGCAAGCAGCGCCCAAATAACCAACAGAGAGCCAACAAAAACACAAATAAGTGTTAATGGAAAATAAGTAAATTTTTTCTGATGATGAAACAAAGCTAAAAAACGTTCTTTCACGATGATTAATCCTTTGCGTCAGAATGAGAATATTTTTCCAAAATTAGTTTTGCCTGAGGAAAAGCTTTTGCAGATTCCTCATTAAGCTCAGCGCATTTTTTTTCAATACGCTGCTGCAGCTCTGCCAAAAACACTTTTTTATCTAATCCTTGTGGCATTGGGGGCAAAAACTCAAAAATTATCTTCCCCGAATGACGTAAGAAAGAGCGCTTTTCCCAAAACAAGCCAGTATTAACCGCCACCGGCACAACCGGCACGTCAATATTTTGATAAAGAAAAGCTACCCCTGGCTTATAAGGCAGGGTCTGCCCTGGCTTGGTTCTTGTTCCTTCCGGAAAGATAATAATAGATTGCCCTCCGGCTAATAACTGCTTCGCATGAAAGAGCATGTCTTTCATGGCGCGGCTGCCGCCGGAACGATCAACCGGAACCGAGCCATAAAGCTTCACTGCCCAGCCAAAAAACGGCACATGGGTCAGCTCTTTTTTGAAGATATAAGTCGCATTTTTCAAATAAGAGGTCAGATAATAAGTCTCCATGGCAGATTGGTGCTTTGAAGCATAAATAGCACCGCCATTGACAATATTTTCTTGCCCGCGAACCTCGATTTCGAGACCGCAAATAAGCTTGAGCAAGTTTCTTGAAAGCACGAGCAGCCCGTCATTCCACAAGGCCCAAATCCACCGCTTTGGTACAAACAACCCGATAACAGAGGTAAAAGCACATCCCAAAAGCAAAATCGAATAAGCCAAGATATTAAAAATTAAAGAACGCAGATAAATCATAGATATTTACCCTTCAGCCCAATCAATGAGCAAATGCTTAAGATAAACCAGCAAAAATTTATTATATTCGGAAGCCATGAGCGAAAATGTCCCGCTATACCGCCACCATTTAGGAGAAACATTTTCCGAAAACACGGGGTTAACAACAATATCAAGCCCTCTGTTCTGAATTTCAAATTCAAGTTTGCTGCGGGGCAAATGATAGTTTGATGTCACCAATCGAATGGACTTAATGTTGTTTTTCTGAATCCAGTCATTAGCTTCGATGGCGTTTTCAACCGTGTTTGTAGAAGCGTGTTCAATCACAATTTTTTTATTTGGCGCCGGCGTAACGGCAATTGTTTTAAGAATAGAATTCAGCGTTGTTTTTTTCTCCACGCCGGAAATCAGTAATACATCGCTTAAGCCGCTGTTTAGCAAATTAACAGCCTCTTTGATGCGGTTGCTTCCGCCGGTTAATACTACAATGGCGTCGGTTTTGGTCGAAGTGTCTAAAGGATAAGCACGAATATAATAGTTAAACACGGCCAATCCCGAGAACCAAATAAGAGCGATAAAGAGCAAAGATTTCAGCGTCAGTTTCATATTACATCATCTTCTCAAGAGTTCTTTTAACGGTATAATAAGCAGTAATCATAGAGATAAAGGCCGAAAACAGCGGCAAGCAGCAGATTAAAAACCAAGACACAAATGACAATCTGGCATCACTGATAATGCCGCCTTCAATTTGCTCAGCCAAGCCTGCGATCATAAAAATTGTCGGAATAGCAAAACACAAACCGATGATTCCGCCAACAAATCCAATCCAAAAATCACGATGAGCATATTGCTGAGCAACATAAGTATCTTTTGCGCCCATAACATGAAGAATTTCAATAATATTACGATGCAAGCCGAGGTTTGTTTGAGTCGTATAAAAGATAGCGCCGGAGGTAATTGCGACCACCAAAATCAAAATACTCATTGCCAACATTTTCAAGCCGTCAGCAAAGCGGATAAGTTTATTGAGCCAAAGCTTGTGGTTGTCAAGAGAGGCAAGGGGTGAAACTTCTGCCAACTGCTCTGCCAGCTTTGGAAAATCTATTTCAGCATTTTTCTTAATGCGCACATCAATCAAGCGAGGGGTCGGAAGCTCTTGAATATTAATCCCGTCACCGAGCCATGGCTGCAACAACATTTGCAATTGATTGTCAGAAAGGGCAGTAGCCGATTCGACTTGCGGCAGCTTTTTCAAAAATTCAAGAACTTTTTCTTGATGAGAAAGTGTTTCTTCACGCGCTTTTTCTTGATTAATATTATTAACCGGCATAATCTGCACGGTGAGTGATCCGAGAATACTGTTGTTCCAGTTTGTCAGCATAGAATTAATAGAGAGCACGCCGGCCAAAGTCACTGCAAACAAAAAGACGGCAATAGATACCATAACTTTTAAGAACAAACCGGTCGCATCATCTTTGAGCGGGAGCTCTTGCTTTCTCGTGATAAGAGAGGAAGATGTCATATGCCAACTCCTTTCACAATTCCTTCAAAGGGCAGAAAAACGCGCAATCCACCATTAACCAAATGTAGCCGCGGATAAGGAAAGTCTGTAATCAGCTTGTCGCTATGTGTAGCAATTACTACGGTAGTGCCAAGCTTGTTAAGCTCAATAAACAACTTCATAAGCTTTCGCGCAATATCATTATCAACGTTACCTGTCGGCTCGTCGGCCAGCAGAATATCTGGACGATTAATCACGGCGCGCGCAATAGCGATTCGTTGCTTTTCACCGCCGGAAAGGGTGCTTGTTTTTTCAAACATATGCTTATCAAGCTCCACCCAAGACAACAGTTCTTTAACGCGTTTTTTTATTTCTTTTTCACTCATGCCGCACACGCGCAGCGGAAGTGCCACGTTGTCAAAAGCTGAGAGATGTTCAATCAAACGAAAGTCCTGAAACACAACGCCGATTCTTCTGCGCAAAACGGCCAGAGCATCTCTGTTAGCAAAATTAACATTTTGACCAAACACACCGAGAGCCCCGCGACTAGGACGTTGAGCCAAATACATCAGACTCAAAAGAGAAGTTTTTCCCGCACCGCTTTTTCCTGTCAAAAAATGGAACGAACCTTTTTTGAGTGATAAATTGATATCGCTCAAAATCTCCGGTCCCTGATCATAGCGAATGCCGACGCCCTTCATTTCCACAACGGCGGGAGCTGCAATAATTGAATCCCTCAGCAAAGAATTTATCTCCGAATAAAAAAATTTTTAACAAAAGATAGCATATAAAAATATTATACTCAACAAAATATTTTTTTCTTTCCTTAAAAAGAAATAAGCATAATAATAGAAGAGGAAGAAGAAAGAAAGGAATCAAAAATGCTGATAAGGTGTCCGGAGTGCGGCGTTTGTTACCGAATAGAAGAAAGCTTACTGGCCGACAGAAGTCGCAAGCTTCGCTGTGCGAAATGCGCTAAGGTCTGGGAGGCCAAACTTGAAGATTGCTTTGAGGAAGAAGAGGGCAAGGAAGAAGAAGTCTACGACCTGACCGGCAAGCAAGAAAATCCTGAAAAACCAAATAATCAGCAAGAAGAAAACAAACAAGACGCCGATTCTCTGTTCAAAATCAGAGAAGCCGGAGGCCAGCTCGATGCCGAAAGCGATTCGTTGCCTGACGAAGATGCTGAGGCAGAAGCCGCACCGGAGACCAAGCCTGCCACGGATGTTACTGAGGATAACTCCGAAGGTAAAGAAGATAAAATAGACGAGAAAGATTTAGCTCTTGGCAGTGATATGCAGCAAATATTCTCACGCCTGAATAAACAGACCGAGATAATTGCAGAGATAGATAAAAATACATCACCGTTAAAAAAAGCGATGACCTTTATCCGTGAAAATTTTTGGAGAAGAGCAGGGCTTAGAAATACGACGATTTTAACCATTTTAGGACTGATTATTTTATCATCATTATCTTTTCGGTATGAATTAGTACGTAAATTTCCAAAGCTCGAGGCAATGTATAGCGCAATAGGCATTCAGTCCCGAATAATCGGCGAGGGATTAGAATTCCAAAATGTCAGCCACCGAGAATATGAAGAAGACTATGTAAAAAAGATGGAGGTCAAAGGCTTTATCCGCAACAGCACGGATAAAAAATTGCCGATACCAGAAATTGAAGTTGAGGTTTTGGATAAAGATGGCATTACCTTACAAAAAGTCAATACCAAAACCCCGATAGCCGAGATATGGCCCAAAGAGCGCGCTGCCTTTTCGTTTATAATCACCCAGCCATCACCACTAAGCAAATATGTTTACCTAACCTTTGGAAAATAACAACACGGAGCGAGGTTTTTCCCGCTCCATTTTTTTTACCACACTTTCACTTTTCTTAAAAATGCCTGTTGCAAGTAAATCAAATTTATGCTATATTAGATTCGTGAAGACAAGCTAAGAAAGGTGATATTATGTTGAATTCGCGGAATTATGCGGTTTTGACCGCAATGCTGTCGGCGGCCGGATTGTTGCCGATGAGCGCAATGGCAAATATTTCTTTTACCGAGGGTGGAGAACGACTTATCAACACACTTCACACACACCTCTATTCTCCGTCCTCGGGCTTGTCTTCTTCTGATAAGATTAAGCTTGCAGCGGTGTGCTTTATTAATGATACTTCGGCTTGTAGCGGCGAAGCGTTTGGTAATACCGAAAACAATGGCGGAAATGGCGGCTCAGGTGGGGCGCCTGATTATAATTTGAATGATGCCGAACGCTGCCGCAAAGAAGGTTATACTTTGACTTCTTGTGCGGCTGGAGAAATTCCGGAAGGCTTTTGTATTTATAACAGCAATTACTTCGCTCGTTGCGTTTGTCCTTCGGGTTATAAAACTTGTGAACCGCCTTATTACGGTGTCGGACAAGCTTGCAGCGATAAATATGCGTCTTGCGAAGAAGATACCGAGCGCGCTTGTAAAGAACTTGACTCTGAATTTACCGATACCTGCCAAACAGGTTGGAAAGTTGATCCGAATAATGCTTGCGAATACGACCCAACTTATGGGAAATGCTGTAATCTTTGCGAAGGTTATGATTACACCACTATTCCCGAAGGCTATATTGCCGACGGTGCCGCTTGTGTGGATTGCAACGGAACAAGCAAATATAAAATCAAAATTAACCCTTGCGATGGCTTCCAAGATTGCGGCATTATGGGTGGCGATACCGGTGCTAAAACTTGTATGTCCGGTTCTCAAATAAAGTATGATAACTGCAAACCTTGTCCGAACTTGGGAACTCTAAGTTCTTGTCCGAGCCCTTTTAAATGTACTTATGAAGCATGCTCAAATCGTTACTACAAGTCCGGATGTCAGTCTGGTTATGACTGGAACTCCTCCGCCCAAACCTGCACCCCGCAATGCAGCAGCGACTACCAATATACCTGTACCGGCACCGGCTATTCCGGCGGCAGCGGCACAGCTTGTAATGGTAAATATACGGCTTGTACTTGTTCTAGCAACTATTTCTGGAGCAGAAGTTCTTGTGCCGCTAAAAATGCTTGTATGAAAGGTTCTCAACTTGGTTATATTCTTAATAGCGATATGACAGTCACATCATCAAAACAAAGCGGAAAAACACCTATCGGCGTGGTGGTTTGCTCTTATTCGGGTGGTGGCGGACAAGCGATGGCATTAAAGTCGATAGGCAACTATAAGTGGTCAACGGAATATGTCGATATCTCAGGCTTGACGAACCATACATCATCTTCAACAGCAGAAAATGATTTTGCAAGTTGTGAAAATAGTGCAAAGATAAGGGCACAAGGAAATAGCAGTACCTATCCGGCGGTATGGGCTGCCTATAACTATACGACAACAGGAACGAAGGTCGGAGATTGGTGCTTGCCGGCGGCAGGAATATTTACCTCGATATACAATAACCAAAGCACCATAAACACTGGATTCAGCCGTGCAAATGGGACACAATTCACAGACAGCACCGACGCTTGGTCGTCGTCCGAGTACGATTACAGCAACGCGTGGTCCTCCTACTTTAACGGCAGTTACGGCTTGTACCTCTACAACTATAAGGATCTCAGCCGCGAGGTCCGCCCCGTTATCGGTTTCTGCAAAGCGGGATATGAGTATGATAAATCAACGGATAGTTGTAAAGCATGCAGTAGATCTTATAAATATACTTG
>CALXTD010000048.1 GCA_944391315.1 uncultured Alphaproteobacteria bacterium
AAACCGCATAATTCCGCGAATTCAACATAATATCACCTTTCTTAGCTTGTCTTCACGAATCTAATATAGCATAAATTCGGTTTACTTGCAACAGACATTTTTAATAAAAATGAAAGTGTGGTGAAAAAATCCCATCTAAAATTTACGGTGTTGACGAATAAAACTTTTGGCGCTAAATTGATTTGGTTGATTATATTTTTTTATGGAGTTCGTCTTGGCTGATTTTTGCAAACATAATGTTATTTGGGATCTTGATAATACACTCTATCGTATTACGCCGGAATTTGCCGATATGCTCGATGAAGCTACGGCTGTTGCTGCTATTGAAGATTTTCATCTGCCTCTGACTTTTGAAGAGGCGAAGGCTAAGGTTAAAGAATCTTATGCAACTTATCGTGATGGTGGCGAAATCTTTGTGCGTGACTATGGTATCTCCCCTAAAGATATGTTTGTGGCTTATCATAACCGTAAGCCGATTTCTCCTATTGTTCCTTATGAAGGCATACTCGAAAAACTCGAAAATCTTCCAATTAATCAATTTATTTTTTCAACCAGCTCCCGTAGTGTTTGCGAAAAAATTTTGCGCCATATCGGGCTTTATGATTTTTTCAAAGACCGCTTTTATTCGGTTGAGGATTTTGACTGTTACAAAAAAAATGAAAACGCCGATGTTTATCGCAAGCTTTGCGAGCGGATTAAGGTTAATCCTAATGACTGCATTTTTGTTGATGACAGTTATTCTAACCTTGAGTTTGCTAAAGAAATCGGCATGACAACCGTGCGAATCTTTTATAATCAAAACTCTGCCAAAGATAAGAGCTATATTGATGCTGCTTATAAGGGAATCGAAGCTTTTCTTGATGATTTTCCCAAGCTGCTTGCTGACTGCGCTATTGCCTAGTCATGTTCTTCATGAAAGCGGCGGCATAAGTCGCCTTCCATTTGATAGTTTTTATGATTATCAAGTTTTTTCTGCTCACGCAGAAGCTCTTTCTTGAAATAATCTACCAGAGGTTCCATCTGCCGCATATAGGCTTTTATCAGGTCTTGTGTTGCCCTATCGCCGTCTCTTTTGTTTTTTATCTCAATCGCTGGCGTGTTTTTTATAATTGCCTCAATGCTTTCTTTCAATTTAGGCAGAAAATATCTGAGTGCAGCTGCATTTATTTGTTGGTGTGTTTGTTCATGTCGCAACACGACATTATATTCACAAGTGCCATATTCTAGCTCATGAGATAAATATATCACCGGATCTTGGTAACCGACAAAAACATCTATATCAACCGGCAAAACGCAATAAGTACCGGCCTTGTTTCTCATGCTGACTGTGTTTGCCGAAACTTTATGCGTCACACTTACCAATGCTAAGCCTGAGGCAAAAAGCCCCTGCTCGACAATGCCGTATTCTTCACCTTCGCGGGTAAGTTCTATTTTGCTCTTTGTTCTATCGTATCGAAGTTTGCCGTACGAGCTCGTAAACTTGATTTCAGGCGCAACCGTATATTCCGAGCAAACGTCTGACGCTCCCGCCCGAAACGAAATTAAGATAAATGTTAATACAAAAAAAAGTTTTTTCATGTATCTTACCCTAAATGAATATTCTTAATTTTGGGTTACGCTAATGCATTTTTCTAAAATTTTTATTGCGGCTGCGCTTATATGTGGCTGTGTGACGATGGCTCATTCGCAATATTTGCGCAAAAAGCTTAAGCCTGCGTTTTTTATTCCCGAAAATGAGCTTGATTATCAAGAAAAATTGCCGCCGATTGTGCCTTCTCAGGCAATTTACAATACAATAAAAAAACTCTCAGCTGATGATAATGAGCAGAGCACAGCACTCACCCAAGAAGATGAACTTTTGCCCCAAGACAGCTTTTCGGATAACACCCCCATTCTTGATGAACAACAGCATCCTGATTATAAAGAAAAGTATGATGATTATCTCAAAGACCTTGCGGTTATCGGGCAGACAGGAAAAATCCCCTTCAACAAAACGCTTGAAGAGGATTTGAAAAAGATGAACTCAAATTCAGCCTTTGTCGTTAAATAACTTTTAACTCAATGCCGGTCGGCTGATTTTGCGATAAATATATACCGCAATCGGAACTCCTAGCAACATTCCCCACAGGCCTATCATACTATGAGCAATGTATAAAATAATCAATGTCATGACCGGATTGATATGCATGACTGAAGAAACTATTCTTGGGTTTAAGACATAAGCCTCTAGTGTATGAATGAAAATTATCATCATCAGCGCCCAAAAGCCAAGCTCCATACCGCCACTATTGACTGCCATCAAAATTACCGGAACTGACGAAATCCACATTCCCAAAACTGGTATCAATCCACACATGAAAACGATTGTGCACAATAACACTATTGCCTTTACGCCCATCAGATGCAAGAAAAAAGCCGTCAACATCGTATTTATTGCAGATATCATTAACTGAGCTCGAAAATTTTCACCGACAACCTTGGCAAAAAGGATAATACTATCAGAAGTTTCGCGATATGATTCTGCTAATCTTGTAAAGCGTAATCTTCTGACCCCACGGGACAATATCGGCAAGTCATACATTATCAAAAAGCTAAACAACATCGCAAGGAAGAACCAACCGATATAATGAATTCCTTGTTCCAGCGCAGAACTGACGGCATTCCACGCGCTGACAACCAAACTCTCAGGAAACAGTGCCTCTTTTATCTGGGGTAATAACGGCGCAATAAATTCGTTTGTACTCAAATTGTTGTTCATCCAATTTTTTACAGAGCTCATACTCTGCGGAAGCTGCTCTGTGAAACTTATTGTCTCAGACAAGATTCGAGAAGGAATATAAGCCAAAAAAGCGGTTACGCCAAACAAAAACAATAGATAAAAGCACACAACCAAGAATCTGCGATTTATGTGATATTTACGACGAATCCAATGGGTTGCACCGGAAACAATAAAGCACATGATAAATGTGATAAAGACCAATCCGAACATATTTCTGAATAAATACAGCAGCCCCATAAACACTGCCCAAATAAAATAAACACGGTTTACGCGAATGAATTCGGAAATATTAAATGTCATCGTTTTTTCCTTTATTTTTTATCTCTTTTGTACAGGTTAGCGATTCTTTGTAAATTATGGATTAATATTTATTCTTTATATAAAAAAACCTGAGCATTTAACTCAGGTTTTTAGTTTTATTTTTCTGCTTTTTTCTTTTCTTTTTTTGCGGCTTTGGCTTTTTGAGCTCTTGCCTTTGCTTTTTGCTGTTTTTTCTTTTCAGCCTTTTTCTCAGCAATTTCTGCGGCTTTGGCTTCTCTTGCGGCCTGAGCCTCAGCTTTTGCCTTATTTGTATTTATGGCTTTGTCCAAATCTTTTTCAGTGCAAAGACCAATTGCTACCGGATTTTTCGGACGGATAACGGCTGAATCTCTGTGAGTGCCGTTTCTAATTGCCTCAATCGTCGGTTTGGTTGTGCCGACGAGTTTGCAAATTTGAACATCCGTTAATTCAGGACAATTTTTAAGAATCCAAGCAACGGCGTTGGGTTTATCATTTCTTTGTGACGGCGACAAAACCTTTTTGGCTTTGGCATTTTTTTCACGGACATTGAGTTCCATTTTATTTGCCTGCAAACGTGCACTACCATCAGCTTCGCAGCGTTTGATTTCTTCCCAAGTTAATTGGTTGGTATCAACCGGAGATATTCCCATGATATTAAAAGCAACATCGCCATCAGCAATAGCTTGTATTTCTAACTCATGCAATTCGCAAAAGTCTGCAATCTGTATAAAGCTCAGCGTCGTGTTTTCTACCAGCCATACTGCCGTGGCTTTTGGCATTAATGGTGCTGTCATTTTTCTTCCTTTCTTTTTTTGCATAAAAAAACATTCACTATTGCCTTAAAGAATAGTGAATGTTTTATGATTATACAAGTTATTTTTTTAACTTTAAGCCTAATATTTGCTATTATTTTGATATATTCGAGCCAAATTAAGGTATCCATTGGCCAACATATCTGCCGCGCCCTGATATCTTGTTGCCTGTATTTCCAAGGCATTTACCGCGGACAAGGAACCTGTTGCACTGGTGCTAATCATCGGGACATGGCTGGTGGTTTTATTTTTACTGTCTTCAGACATGCTTTCTGTAGTGACATAGTCGTGCTTATAGTTTTCTCCTTGTTTTATTTGCATTACATAGGCTAAATCTTTGTTAGCATCATAATCTTCCGTGCGGCTGATTTTGATGTAAAAATCGCCTTTTTTAGCTTTATATTCACCGTTAAGAAGTTGTTCCATGGCAATATATTCGTCGCTGCCTTCTTCTGCTGTCGAATCGGCAACTAAAACTTCTTTTCCGTTTTTATAGGTATAGACTTGTATTTGCAGACCTTCGCCATTTTCTCCAAGCAAGCCATATTTGGCTGCTTCTTTGGCTTTTTCTTCCTGCTCTTTAGCGTAGCCCTCAGGGTCTGTTAATTTTTTTAATTCGTCAAGTTTGGCTTGATATTCGGATAAATCAAGCACATTTTCGTTCTCACTGGCTCCACTTCGCAACGATATGCTAAGCTTACCGTTTGACTGAACCTGAATCTTATACATATCCAAGCTATCGTTATTAGCCAATTTACCCACTGTACTGAGTCGGGCATAGTTCAAGCGCATATAACCCAAGTCACGGGCATTTGCAAAAGTTTCATCAACATCATTTACATCTGTGACGCTCTTTTCCCAGTGGCTAACACCGCTATCATCTACGTTTGTACTGCGTGGAATTGTAAGCCCCATTGCTTTTCTCCCTCTATGCTCCTAACTTTTTTAGTTTATCACAAAATCAGTCGCTGTGCAAATGTTTTCTAACATGTTATAGTTTTAGTTTATGCAGACTTACCGACTGTCCTGTTTTTTCTAATTTTTTAACGCCTAAGTCCTCGATATCAAATCCTTGTGCCGACAGAACTTTTGAAATGTTTTCATCCATAATAATCTCACCATCATAAGTTTGGGAAATTAAATCTTCAATAAAGTCTTCTTTGCTCTCAAATTCATCAGCTTTGGCTTCTATCAATACTACTCTTTCTGCCACAATCAGGTTTTCATCAGCCAATTCTTCAACATAATTTTTGGCATCACCCAAAATTTCTTCTGCGCATTTGGCTCCTTGCGCCATATTAGAAAACTGAACAGAGATTAATGTTTTTTCGTCAGATATTACCGATCCGTTATATTTTCCGGCCAAATTGTTTATGATATTCAAAATTCCTTCATGTATTGAGGCGGAATATTCCTGAGGATTTTTATCATTGCCGTTATATAGGGTTCTGAGATATACATTAACCAGACCGTTTGCATAAGTTTTTTCTTCTTTTACAACCGGTTTTTGCTGTTTTTGTGTTTCTTCCTTTTTTTTCTGTTGGTATGTAATATTGTTGAGTTTGCTCCATTTACCGAAAGTTATGCGCCATAAGTCCCAATCAAAATCTTCTCCATGTATTTTTTGCGACATTAAATATGCTCCGACACCGGTTAAAAATACCGCAACTTTTATATCTTGATAGGTATTCTTTGCCTCATAAAATGCAGCAACATTTACTTCTTTTCCATCAATTATACTAAAAGCCTCATGCAATAATGAGTTTGCCTGCGCAATATTTAGTTTGTTATACCGAGCAAGCTCCATACAGGCTCCATAGACCAAAAATCTCAATCCCAAACGGTTGAAATCATCTGAGATTGAAATGCGGCTATCCATATGCGCTATCATTTGGCTTAAAAATTCTACAATCTTGCGCTTATACTTCATATCTGCCTCCGGAAAGGACGGAACTACGTCAGCGGCCATTCCAGAATTTAGATTATAAAGTCGAACAATTGCATCTACTTTGCTTAAAAATTTTTTCTCGGGAATTATTTTTTTGCGGCGACGACGCAAACCAAAAACTTGCCACGGAACTTTTTTTAATATTAACGGGACAGCAACAAGCAAAAACAGCCCAAAGAAAAACAAGAACAATATTGTTTTGGTTGATTCTTCCGGCATAGTTTCATCAACCAGCGGAAGCGAAAGGGTTACAACCAAATTAGCAAATAACAAGCTGAATATGATTATTAGTATCAGCTTAACCACTGCCATTGCAATGTTTTTGAGAGAGTTTGTTTGCTCTTCAACGGCAGAGTATATGCTGTTTACCTCGTTATCATCATTTTTATCGCTATTGTCTTTGCTGAAAAAATTGCTGCTTTCTCCGCGCGCTTTTTTCTTGCCTTTTTTTTCAACGATGTTTACAAATTCTACCGTTTCTTGATAATTGTTATCCATAACATTGAATTTTTCTCTTATCAATTTGACAGACACATTATCATGCTCTAATTCATGGGCAAATTTGATGGCGGAATCGTGTTGTTCCTCAGGAAATCTTTCTTCCAACTTCCAGCCATTTCCTCTGTCTACGTATACTTCGTAGTGCGTAATATCTACCATTGCTTTTTCCCGAAAACAAAAAAACCTGAACTTATTTTATCAAGTTCAGGTTAATAAAGCTTAAATTATTTCGCAAGCTTATTTAGAAGTATCGGTTTTCAAACCAAAAGCAGCAAATTTGCTGTTGAATTTAGAAACTTGACCACCGGTATCAACCATGCGGTGAACACCTGTCCATGCCGGATGAGATTTCGGATCAATTTCAAGATTCATTTTGTCGCCGGCTTTGCCCCAAGTACTTCTTGTCTTGCATTCCGTGCCATCTGTCATCACATAGGTAATTTCGTGATAATCAGGATGAATACCTTTTTTCATTCTTTTTCTCCACAAATTTAAAACTTACATTCAAAGTTAGTGCTCTTATACATTAGACTCTTGATAAACGCAAGCTTTTTTTTTAATTTTTTGTATTTTTATCTATTTTTTTAGTTCTGTGAGTGAAACTGTGTTGATTCTGTTATCGTCAGCTTCAACATTTATTATCTTTATGCTAAAGTTTTTATAGCCTTTTTCCAGAAGATAACTACGCGTATTAACCGCACGATTCAAACTGATTCGTTTGTTTTGGAAAACATTTTCGCCGCCTGAAATGCTATAAGAGATTATAGACATCTTGTTGACCTTGGGGTTTTGGAAAGAAGCCAAAGTATCATCTATAATTCTCTTTTGAGCATCATTCAAATCACTTTGATCTGCAGCAAAAGTTATAATACCGGTTTGAGAAGCTTGGTTTGCTTGTGGCTGAGATATAACAACTTCTCTTTTGGGAGATTCAACCTTTATCTCAGGAGCAACAACCTCGGGCTTCGGGGCCTCAACTTTTACCTCAGGCGCAACAGCCTCGGGCTTCGGGGCTTCAACCTTTACCTCAGGCGCAACAGCCTCGGGCTTCGG
>CALXTD010000049.1 GCA_944391315.1 uncultured Alphaproteobacteria bacterium
TTAAGGCGTTCGCTGGCACCGTTAGGGTTACACCCGCTTGTGAAGAACCACCGGCTAAGCCGGTGGGTTACTTTTTAATGATTTGCGTTTATCATAATACGTCGTTTATCTCTGGACCAATCGCGCTCTTTTATGGTTTCTCTTTTATCATAAATTTTTTTACCTCTACCTAATCCAACAACCATTTTTGCTAAGCCTTTGTCATTAAAAAAGACCTTCATTGCCACCAAAGTTGCGCCCTTTTTAGCCAGCGCTCCTAAAATCTCGTTTATCTCTTTGCGACGCAGCAATAACTTGCGGTCTCTTCTCTCCGCATGGCTTTCATATCCCTTATAGGCATATTCGGCAATAAACATATTACTGATGTAAAGTTCACCGCTTTTTTCTATGCCATAGGCGTCGTTAATATTTGCATGGCCTTGTCTTAAAGATTTTACCTCAGTGCCGGTCAGCTCCAGTCCTGCGGTATAGGTTTGTTCTATCAGATAGTCAAAATTTGCACGGCGGTTTTGTGCAACAACGCCGTGAGCAATAAAATCAGACTTTTTCTTTTTATCTGCCATTATTCTTTCTTCGCTTTCTTTTCAGTCATGCTTATATTCGAAGCACCGCCGTCTTTTCTCAAGCAGCGGCCATCAATATAAGCGCCAGGCTCAATTGCTATGCTATTGTGGCTGACGTCACCTTTTAGTTTTGCGGTCTTGGCAATAAATAAGCTGTCAACCTCGGCAACGCCATCAAATATGCCATAAACATAAAGCCGTTGAGCATTTATTTTTCCTTTAACCTGTCCTTTTATGCCGATTACCAATTCTTCACAAGAAATATCTCCGGTTAATTGACCGTCTATATGGACTATCCCGTCACTAACGATATTTCCTTTTAATTTAGCATTATCACTAATTATACTCGGAACAGAAACTGTTTTTCCGCTTCCCATTCTTCTGGCAAATTTTAATACGACCAATCTTTTCAAATTTTTCATATTTTTCTCCTTTTTACAACTTTGCCTGCATAAAAGGCATCGGATCTACAGGAACGCCGCGGTATAAAATTTCATAGTGCAAATGTGGACCAGTCGATCTGCCGGTTGAGCCAACTTCGCCAACGACATCTCCTTTCTCGACAGTATCTCCTTTTTGCACGTTCATTGAATTCATATGAGCATATTTGGTTTTGAATCCATTTCCATGATCGATTTCAACCATAAGGCCATAACCCTTAACAAATTCGGCTCTGGTGACTCGGCCTGCTGCTTGTGTCCTGATGTTATTTCCGGTCATGCTTGCCAGGTCTATTCCTTTATGAACAGCTTTTGTTTTCTTAAATGGATCAATTCTGGAGCCAAACTTTGATGTTACCCAATAACTCCAGACTGGCTTGCCGATAGGTGTGGCGTTAATAACCTGAGCATAATAATCAATATCTTCCAGATTTTCAAATATGGCATAAACCTCTTTATTCATTTCTTTATCATTTTTTAGGGTTTTGTTATCCGGAATATATGGGCCGCCGGCATCTCTTCTTTTATTGGACAGGCTGTTAAAATAAAGTCCTTTTTCTTTTAAGGCCTTATTGACCTCATTCAAGGCCTTTTTCATTTTTTCAACCTCTTTGGAAGAAACTGTTTTAACTTTATTTAAAACATCGAGTTGGATGCTTCGCATCTCTTTGACGCGATCTTCCATTTCACTTAATTGCTGTTTTAGTTCGTCACGCTCTGAGGCAACGATATCTCTTTGAAGCTGAGCCTCATATAAACTGGCTCTTTCGGTGACGGCATCAGGAGAGAGCCATTCGTGCTCTTTTGTGATTTTTGCGATTCTGGCTTCAATCATTTCTGCCTGTTTTTTATAAGCGCCCTGTTTGCTGCCCTCAGCTTTTTCAAGGCCTTTCATCAGGCTCTCCATGCTTTTGTTCAGAGCAGCAAACTCGGTCATTAAGTTTTCATATGCGACTCTGGTTTGATCGAGTTGTTGTTCTTTTTTGCTGATGATACTACCTGAGCGGCGATACATATGAGATGAATATCCGCTCCAAACGCAGACTCCGGCTAATATCAACAAAAACAGAACCTGAAGCTTTGATGATATTTTAAAAACCATAGCGCGCCGTTCTCCACGGATGATTATCTCCTTGGTTGAGAACAGCGGTTTTGTTTCGCTATAATGTGGTTTGGCTGGCAAGGCCTCCATCTTTTTCTGTATTTTCATCTGCTTTTATTTAAAAATTTAAACATATCCGTTGCTTTTATAGCAGATATGTTTGAAAAATAACAGCTTTTTTTTATTTAAAAAAATTTTTTAGTGGATAGTTTCGTCCGTTTATTCCTCATCAAGAATAACAAACTCATCTTTTTTTACCAAATTCAATACTTTACGGGCTCTTTCATCCAGCATATCCAAGTCCAGACTTGATGAAGACATCAGTTTTATTTTTTCTTCAAGCAGAGCTTTTTCTTGGCTATATTTGGCAGCAACCTGCTCCGCATATTCTATTTCCTGTCGCAAATGCAGGTAACGCCGAAGACCTCTTTCGCCATTTATTGTAAAAAACGCAAAATAAAAAAATAATGCTACGAAAAACATCAATATCCCCGAGTTTTTGATGAGATTTTGCAGCTCTGAAATTATCCCCATTTTTTTCCTTACAGTCCTATTATTTTTATTGTTTTCATTATCTCGTTTTATTCTTAACATTGCGTAAAAAAAACTCCTGAAATCAGGAGTTTTTTTATTATTTTTTTTGATATTTGATTATTTGCGGCTGCTCATTAAACCTTCGGAAATCTGAAGGTTTGTCATAATCATCGAATCGAGTGCTTTATCGTTAATTTCGTTAACATTTTTTCCGACTTCGATGGTTTTATTTGATACATAATCTGCCAGTTTAATCAAATTGGTTTTGGTTTCTTTGGGTAATTTATTTTTTTCAGAAGAAGCCAAAGTTTTAATATAAATCCAAAGCTTCATGTTATTATCCAAAGCACTTACCAATTCTGCCGTATTCTTATTTTCTTTTGCTGAAGACAAGTCAATTGCACATTTCAGCAATGAGAAAGCTTCTTCTCTTGCCAAAGAGTGTTTAACAGCTTCAACCAAACCTTCTGAGATTTGCATATTTATATTTACTAAAGTGTCAAAGTCGCTTTTGCTCATGCGAACACCTTTGGACAAGGTTAAGCGTTCTACATATTTTGACAATTTAAGTAAGTTGTCTTTTATATCAGTGGGAAGCAAATTCTTTGCGTCTTTTAATGTTGTTTCTACTTCTACCCAAAGTTTTAAATTGCTGTCCAGAGCCTGAATTTTGTCTGCATCCGTTCCGCTGTTAGCTGCTTGTGACAAGGCTACGGCGTGATTCAACATAATAGAGGCTTCACGTTCTGCATTTCTAACTTGGTCCGTATCTTTTTTCATATTTAGCTTCCTTTTGTTTTCATAATATCCATACTTCGGTATTTAACCGAATACAATATTAACATAAACTTCTAAATTTTTAATTAAAGTCTTGTTTTAATTGTATCAACAAAAAAAGCCTGTCCTTTTTATTTGGGGAATATGGACAGGCTTCTCTTCTTAAGAAAAAATGGGGAAATTTTTTCTTTTCAGACACATAATAATAAGGGGAACTTTTTGCCGCTTGGGTTAGAACGGCGAAATTATATCTATCAACTGACGACCATAGCGTGGCTCCTGAACATCAGAAATAACGCCCTTGCCGCCGTATGAAACTCTCAACTCGGCAATCTTGGCCGAATCTATGGTATTGTCTGACGTGATATCAGCTCTTCTGATAACACCGCGTACCGTTAACTGACGAAGTTCATAGTTAACGCGAATCTCTTGCGACCCTTCGATGACCATATTTCCATTCGGAAGAATCTGAGTGACAATCGCGGCCATAGTCATATTAATATTCTCAGAGCGGTCAATTTTTCCTTCGCCGGTAATATCATGATCTGAATCAACGTTTACTAAGTTTCCGGCATCAATTGCATCCGGAAAATAGTCTTTGGCATAACTTTCGTATCCAAAGAAATTGGCTACATTTACCGTATCAGAGTTTGAATCGCGCGTCTGTTCGGTTTTGTTTTCCAAGGTTGCGGCATCTTTGGCTGAAATATTTACGGTCAAAATATCACCGACTTTTGAGGCTCTTTGATCTTTGAAGAATCCTGCTGAACCTTTTTTCCATAAAGAATTGGCGCCGCTTTTTTGACTTGCGTGAATTTGTTCGGGCATTGGCAAGCTGACAGGCTGATAATTTGGTTGGGTTACCGGATTTTCAATCGGCGCAAGCTCCGGTTCCTTACCGATACTGCTTAATCTGGACCAGGTGTTGCAGCCGCTTAACATTGTGCTTGCAATCATTCCGATGGCTATTGTTTTATATATTTGTTTCATCTTTAGAGTTCCCCTTCTCTATTGAACGTCCACTTCTACCATGGCGGCATTTAGAACTTCTGCGTGAAATGTTTTGCCGCTTTTGGTGTTTTTAACTTCTATCTTATCCCCTTGAGCGCCGTCTTCCATGGCCTCAACTTTTGCCGTTATCTGCATTTTCATATTTTTATAAACGGCGGTTATCACATCTCCCTTATGGACAAGAATCTTATTTCCGACATCGCTTGAGGTGATTAATTTACCTTCTTTCAAAATTCTTTTAGCCTCTTTGCCAAGGAGTTTATCTTTTTCATAGACTTGAGTTTCTTTTAGTCTGGCTTCGCGAATCTGTTCTACTTTTAAATCAGATGATTTTATTATCTCGCCTTTGTTTATGGTTCTGGCAGGAACATAAACTTCCGTTAAGAGGAAATATTTGCCTATCAAATCCGTCTCGGCAAATTTTTGCCCGTTTACAAAAACTTCGGCCTGACCACTGAACTTATTTTGCTCTGAATCATAATCAAAATTTGATATCATTATCTTAAAGTTATCGCCGTCTTTAAGCTCGTAAGTTGTTTGTCCGCCGAAAAATTCGACATCCATCGCGCCGTCTTGTCCCTGATTGGAAAACTCTTCCCTTACGGCTGATACGAAGTCACTCTCCTTTACCCATTCAGCGGCTTTAGCCTGAACAGTGGCAAAGGCGAAGCTCCATACAGCTATCAGAAATTTTACGGTGTGGCGCATTGTTACTTCTTTCCTCTTAATTATTTCATTTGGTTAATGGTTGAAAGCATTTGATCTGAGGTTGTGATAATCTTAGAGTTCATTTCATAAGCTCTCTGTGCAGAAACCAACTCTGTGATTTCTGAAACCGGATTGACGTTTGATGTTTCCAGATATCCGGATTGGATTGAGCCAAAGCCTTCAGTGTCCGGATTATCAACAACCGGCGCGCCAGAAGCCTGCGTTTCTAAGAACAGGTTTTGTCCCATAGCCTCCAAACCGGCCTCATTAACAAAGGTGGCGATTTCTAATTGTCCGACGTTAACCTCCTCGGTCTGGCCGTCTTGTTTGACCCAAACTTCGCCGGAAGCATTAACATAAACTTCAACAGCATCTTCGGGAATCGTGATTTCAGGTTGAACAACATAGCCGTCATGGGTAACAATGACGCCGTCGCCGTTGCGCTGAAAAGCACCATCACGCGTGTAGGCCGTGCCTTTTCCTTCCGGCAATTCGATTTGAAAATAGCCGCGGCCTTTAATCGCCAAATCCAAAGGATTATTGGTATTGGTCAAGGTTCCGCCATCTGTAATACGATAAATTGCCGCGGTCTTAACACCGGTACCAAGCTGTAATCCGGCAGGAACGATATTGCCGCCGGCTGATGAGGCTGAACCTGGGCGAATAATATTTTGATAAAGCAAATCATTGAACTCTGCTCTTCTCTTGGTGTAAGCCGTGGTGTTCATATTGGCAATGTTGTTTGATATTACATCAACATTGGTCTGCTGGGCTAACATTCCGGTGGCACCGATATTTAATGATCTCATCTTTTTATTCCCCTATTCTTTATGCTAACTGTGAAAATGTATCTATGGTATTTGACAAGCGCTGATGTTCTTCATCAATCATCTGTTGAACATAATCATATGAACGCTGCAAATTTATCAACTTGGTCATTTCGTTAATCGAATTAACATTTGATTTTTCTATCGAATATTGTTTTACGACTGAATTATCAGCGTTAAAGCTTGCTCCGGCCGTGCCGTCATTGCTAAACAAGCTATTGCCGACTTTTTGTAATTCTTGCGGTGCGTCAAAGCTGGCCAATTTCATGCGGCCGATACTGCCATTTTCGGTAAAGATTTCTCCGGTTTCGGTAATCGTGATTTCGGTTTCTCCGGGGGCTATGAAAAACGGGGTGTTGCCTTCTGACATCAAATAATAGCCCTCAGAGGTTACAATTGCTCCGTCCGCATCCAAAGAAAACTGGCCTTTTTTGGTGTACATTTCACCATTTGGGGTTTCTACCGTAAAAAAGGCGTCTCCCTGAATGGCTGCATCCAAGCGATTGCCGGTATGGGCAATCATGCCTTCAGCAAAATTTTTATAACTGGCGTAATCTTGTGTGAAATAAAGCGGATTGCCGACAATATCTTTGGCACCGTTTTGTGTCTCGGCCAAATAGGTTGTGAACAAAGCCTCATCCCCTTTATATCCGGCTGTGTTCATATTTGCCATATTGTTTGAAACCAAATCCATTTGCTTCCAAAGAGCCATTTGGCGAGACAAGGCAATGTAATTTGTATTATCCATTATTTATTCCCCATTCAAAAAAGGATAATTCATTTTCGATGTTTTCTCTTATGCAAACAGCGTGCCAAAAAAATATTTTATTCAGAAAGATTTTTTTAATATCTTAATGTTAAAGTGAAAATTGTTTAGATTTCAGCTCAAATCTAATAAAAAAAATTACTCTTAAAAGGAGTGCGATATGGCACATAGAAGAGAATCGCGGGATAATGTTTCCCTCATCGGACTACCATCATCTTGCCGATTTTTAGATGCTCCTTTTGATATGCTCAGTTTTGATAAAGCCTTTGTGGAATTAACCACAAAGGCTTTGTTTGTATCACCATAACTAAAGAATGGAAAAAATAATGAAGAAAACTATAGGCTTTTTAATTTTTGTAATTGTGATGTTGAGCGCCGCTTCTTTGCAGGCACAAAATCCTCCCTCTCAGATTAGCGATGAACAGGCTCATGAGATTGTGTTGAATGGAACTCCGGATGATGTCAAAAAACTTATTCAAAGTGGGTATGATGTGAATAAAGTGTATAATTGTAATACTTTATTAAATACAGCAATAAAAAGTGCCGCTAGAGGAGAGGATACTGATGAGAATCCATCGTATGCTGTAGATAAAGTAAAAATATTGGTGAATGCAGGAGCTGATGTAAATTTAATTCCGT
>CALXTD010000050.1 GCA_944391315.1 uncultured Alphaproteobacteria bacterium
CATATCTTTTTTATCCGCCGGTTCACCGTAAGCGTGGCTCATACCCATACACCCCAAACCGACTGCCGATACTTCCAAATCTCCGATTTTACGGTATTTCATTGCCCACTCCTATTTAATCAAATATCTCAGCCATTCGCCGCCGTTTCCCAGTTTTTCAGCACTTTTGAGCTCAAACAGCGGTTGCGGGACTTCTTCTTTGCCAAATAGAGAAACTTCTTTGTCGTTATCTTCAACCAGCGGTACGCGAACAAGACTCAGTTCGTCAATCAATCCGGCTTTCAAGAATGTGCCGTTGGTATAACCACCGCCATGAGAAACCAGAAGTTTAATGCCAAACAAAGATTTAAGTTTTTGCATAGCTAAAGCCAAATTTAGCTCTTTTTCTCCGGCAAAAATATAAGAAATACCCATTTTTCGCAAATAGGCAACATATTCATCGCTAACACCATAAGTTAAAAGTTCAATGATGTACGATTTGCGTCCGCCTTTTTCCAGATAAGGTTTAGCATAACCAATCTCACCCATAGCATCGGTAACCACGACATATTGTCCGACATCTTTTTTAGCCACATAATCTTCTTTTGAAAATTTCGCCTTAATTGTGCCATCAGGTTGCAGACCACCGGTAAACTCTTCCATAGTCGTTTTGCCACAAAGCCACGCTTGGGCATTAAACTCCCGATCAATACGTCCGTATTCGCCAATCAATCCTGACGTTTCGGGAGAAAACATAAAACCGCCGGTAATTTTATTGTCATAAGAAACCAACATATGGCAAATTATATAAGGTCTGTCCATGGTTTATTCCTTTACCTTTGCCAACCATCTATCCAAACCAATAGTTATGCTACCATAGCTGCTCCACCCATTTTGTTCAACATTACAGCCTTTGCACTGGATGGCTATATCCGTAAATGAGTGAGATTTTCCACCACCACCGTGTGTAACAAACGGAATAATGGTTTTACCGCTCAAATCATAGGTTTCTATAAAACTACTAACTTGCGGCGTAATTGTTCCCCACCAAATCGGTGAACCAAGAAAAATGACATCATATTGCGAGATGTCGGCAACAGATGTTGTCAATTGGGGACGGTAACCATCTTCGATTTCCTTTTTTGCTTGTTCTGTCATAGATTTGTAATCATCGGGATATGTTCCCGTTGTTTTGATTTCAAAAATATCGCCACCAACTTTTTGATGAATAGCTTCCGCAACTTCTTTAGTGTTGCCGCTGTATGAATAATAAGCGACTAAGATTTTTTTGTTTTCCATGGTGTTTGTTCCCTCATTGATTTGCGCATGGGTATTGTTTGTTGAAAACAGGCCGGCAACCAGCGCAAATATCGTAAAAATTTTCTTCATAAATTCCTCCTTTTATTTCAGTTTGTTGTATTCTTCATCCTCAACTGGCTCAAGCCATTCTGCGGTCGCACCCTCGTTTGGAACACTGATGGCAATATGCGTAAACCAGCTATCCTTTGCCGCGCCGTGCCAATGTTTCACTCCTTCAGGAATGTTAACAACATCACCGGCTTTAAGTTCTTGCGCCGGCTTACCCCATTCCTGATACCAACCGCGGCCGGAAACAACAAACAAAGTCTGTCCGGTTTTGTGGTGAATATGCCAGTTATTGCGCGCTTTCGGCTCAAAAGTAACATTTGAAGCGTGTATTCCCTCATTGGTCATCGGCTGTAAATAGCTTTTGCCGATAAAATATTTGGCATAAGCGGTATTTTCTTCGCCCAATCCGAATAAAACGGTTTCAACCCCGGTTTTATCGGCGATTTCCAAGATTTCCGTAACTTGTTCATCTGTCAAACCGTTGTGTTTGCCAACGTTAATATGGCTGTTAAGCTGAGCGGTTACATTATTCATTGAGGCCAGCATAGCGATTGTAGCTAATTCTCTGGTCTGCCAATCAACATTATCGCGGGCAAAAATATCGCCGAACAAATGAGCTTTTAAGAACTCGTCAATCGCCGGAGCGAATTCATAAATTTTTCCCTCGACCGGACGACCGACCAATTTTGTTTGATTTTCCGTGCCATAGTCAAGGCTTTCTCCTTCCGGTTTGGCGCTCGGAAGTTTGCCCAGCTCATCCTTATTGCCTCTTTCTTCTGTAACCTGCATAAGCGTATTTAAGGCGTTTAAACTTCTCGGGAAACCGCAATAAGCATAGGTCTGCACCAAAATTTCTTTAAATTCGTTTACCGAAACACCGGCATCCAGTCCCTCAATCAAGGCTTGTTTCAAACCGTCCTGATTGCCGCGAGCAGCATAAGAAGCGACAGTTGCGATGGATTTTTGTTTGGCGTTCAAAGCTGTTTCAGCCATGGCATTTTCTCCTGTAAAAAGCATTATTCCCAAAATAAATGAAGTTAGAATTTTTTTAAACATAGTCATTTCCCTTATCTGATAAAATTGGTAAACTCAATTTGTTCGGCTTCCGGCGGCAAAATACCGGCTTTAGCCGCGGCTTCTTTGCATTTCAAGTGATAAGCCATATTTTTAGCCAATATACGCATATTCTGCATTCCCTCTTTATCCTGTTTGACTTCTTCAGCGTTTGCACCGTGAACCATATTCCAATAACGACCTGAAATAACCGGCATTTCGGCAATTTGAAAATATTTGTTGAGTTGGTCTATGCTAAACGTCGTACCGGCACGACGGGCGCTGACAATGGCAGACCCCGGTTTATGGCGGAAAATATCCCGTCCGCCCATAAAAGCCGAAAAAAAGGCACGGTCTAGAAATGGCACAACCACACCGGAAGCTGAACCGTAATGTACCGGTGAACCGATGATATAGCCGTCAAATTCCGCGGCCTTATCAACAAATTCATTAACTTTGTCGTTGATAACGCATTTGCCGAGCTTAGCACAAGCACGGCAGGCCATACATGGGCGGATAGCTTCGGTGCCGATATAATAAATTTCCGAACCAATACCTTCTTTTTCCAACTGGTCGGCGATTTCTTTCAAAGCCGTGTAAGTACAACCGTTTTTATTTGGCGAACCGTTAATCAATAAAACTTTCATTTATTCTCTCCCATAAATTTTATCAGGCTATTATATAGTTTAACTTGTGTTTTTTTAAACTTACAGACCTTATCCTCTCAAATAATTGCCTATTTCTCTCATTTTTTATTTGCAATCATCAAAAACATCCTATATCCTTTTTACAAGAAAGAGAGGATTTATGGATAGTCTGGAAGAAAAACGCAATTTGTTGAAAACAAGAGTACAAGAGCTTTTTCCTACGCCGGGAATGCTGCAAACCGGTATTAAGGGATTTAGCGCTTCGCTCAGAACTGCCCCGACTTTTAATCAGCATTGTTTTTACAAACCGATGGCGATTGTTGTTCTGCAAGGAAAGAAGCAGACCGTCTTAGGTTCGGAGAAGTTTACGTATAATGAAAACCAGTTGGTTGTTACCTCTATTGATATTCCGACTGTCGGCAGCATCGTGGAAGCCAGTCCCGAAAAGCCGTTTATGACTCTGATTTTGGACTTGGACAGCCATATTATCAGCGAACTTTTAAGAGAAGGGAGCTACCCGCAAGCAGATGCCGCTCATCGGGGCATGGGAATTGCCGATACCGACGAAGCAATTTTAGACGCGTTTTACCGCCTGATTTCCCTTTTAGACCAGCCTGAACGGCAAAAGGTTATGGCCCCGATGATTATCAAGGAAATTCATTACCTTTTGTTGACTTCGCCGTTAGGAGATATTCTCCGTTCCGTCAATATCAAAGGTTCACACAATAACCAAATTGCCAATGCCATTGCCTGGCTTAAAGAAAATTATCGCGAACCCTTAAAAATTGATAAATTGGCGCAAAAGTTCAATATGGCGGAATCTTCGTTTTACCGTCATTTCAGTAAAGTAACCAGTTTAAGCCCGCTGCAATATCAAAAACGGCTCCGTCTCTATGAGGCCCAACGCCTGATGTTATCGGAAAATTTTGATGCGGCAAACGCTGCTTATAAAGTCGGCTATGAAAGCGCCAGCCAGTTCAACCGTGAGTATAAGAGAATGTTCGGCACTCCGCCAAAAACAAACGTCAACCGGATAAAAAATACCTGATTGACGTCTGTCTTGGAGTTTGAAATTCTTATTTTAATTTGTTTTCTTTAAGCCATTTGTCAAACAAATCGGCGATAACATCGTTGTTTAAATCTTGCATTAAAAAGTGTGTATTTCCTTTAATGCCGAGTTTGGGAAGTTCGACAAGCGTGGCGTTGCCGCCGTGTTTGTTGACGGTTTCAACAAATTTTCTTGCCATAGCCAAGCGAACGCGCCAGTTTTCATCGCCTAAGTTTTTGCTCGGCTCTTCGGGAATGTAATCGCCGAAATAAATGACAATCGGAATTTCAGTCAGCTTTTTAAATTCTTCGTCAGAAACTTCCACACCGCTTAACGTTCCGGTTAAGCTCGGCATAGGCTCGGGAGCTTCGCCTTTAGGGAAAACATATCCTCCGGGTTCAAAAGCAGCCACACCTTTAACATTGCTGTTTTGCATCGCGACAGCCCACCCCGGATAACCGGCAGCAGAATGGGTAACCAAAACATTGCCGCCGATTTTATCTGCCAAAGCGTTGATTGCCGGAATGTCCTGTTTGTGGTCGCTTAAATCCGGCGTCATTTCGCGGAAAAACTGCGCCATATATTCCTTGTCTTTGGAAAATTGAACACCCTCGTTATAGTTCGGCCATAAGCCAATCCGCCAAATATCAAACCAAAACATTTCGTCTGCCACGGGCTTGGTGTGGTTTTCAGCTGTTGTGCGTCCGGCTCGACCGCGTCCCGGCAAATCCATCACATAAGTCGGATATTTTTTGCGAAGCATTAAGGTTGAAAAACCGTCCCTATCATCGGGCGTCATTTCCCAACAAACGCCGGAACCGCCGTATCCATGGATAAAGACCAACGGATATTTATTGGCTTTGGCCGGAATTTGATAATTTACAAATGCGTGGTCGCCGTGATAACTTTGTCCGGTTTCAATCTGTTCAGCCCAACCGACAAATTTTGAATTATCATATGTTCCGTCCCGCTGGATTGTTATGCCTCCGACGGCAAAGCTGCCTTGTTTGGCAATTTTAAGATCATTGTCAGAACAAGCCGCTGTCATTAAAACCGCCAGTAAAGAAGCTGTCAATTTATTCATATCTTTGCTCCTTATTACAATTTTTCACCGTAAAACTTAACCAATTTATCGCTGATCGCATTGACATATTCAGGAACATAATAAGTTTGAATATGTGTCGCATTCGGAACAAGGAACAATTCTTTATCAGACGTTCCTGTTGCTTTGTTATAGGCATCCTGTGTCATATAAAGAGAATCAGCCTTTTCGCCGGCAATCATCAGCAGAGGTTGGTTAATCAATTCAATTTGATTGGTGGCGTCCCAAGCCATCAAATCCATCAAACTGCTTTCGGTATATTCAAAAGTCGAATTCGGATGAGCGTAAGTTCTGAGATAATATTTGAAACCCTCACGATAAAGGTCAAACGGCAGTTTTTCTGCTTGTTCATCACTGATACCGGCCATTGAACCGACTAATCTTTCTTTGCCGGTTTTGACCGTTTCCGCACGAGCTTCAACAGCTTTTGCCAAACGTTCCTGAACCGTGTCAAGCTGGCTATCCTGATATCCGTTGCGGCGCACACGGCCGGAATTAAACATACTCAAAGTGGCAACGGCCTTTAAGCGTTTGTCGGATTGTGCCGCTTTTATCGTATAGCCGCCACCGCCGCAAATACCTAAAATACCGATTCTGTTATTATCTACGCCCGGATATTGCGAAATATAGTCAACCATACCGTGAATATCCTCTTCCCGATTTGCCGGCTTATCCGTATGGCGTGGTTCACCGCCGCTTGCTCCTTGATAAGAAGCGTCTGCGGCAATGGTAATATAACCATTTTCGGCCAAACGCTGGGCATAAAGGCCTGCAACCTGTTCCTTAACGCCACCGTTCGGATGGGCGACAACAATAGCCGGATAGGTTTTAGAAGCATCATAATCCGCCGGCGTATACACATTGGCGGCAATATCCAAACCGTGCAATTTATAGCTTGTCGGATGAATATTAACTTTCCCGGCAATATTTTCAGTTATCGCTCCGTCATAAACCAGCCCGAACGGATTGGTATTTTCTACAGCCTTTGCATTTGCTCCGGCCATTAAGCCTACACTTAATATTGCACTCATAATCATTCCTTTCATTTTCTAATCTCCGCAAAAATTATTACTATAGCTTCATATTTTAATATGAAGCTGAAGAACAAGATTATAAATACCCGATGCTCTCAAATAATTGCCTGATTCTATCATTCCTGTAAATGAGAAACAAGAGTTGAGGTTCTCCCCGAAAACAGAGACAAAAAGGAGTAGAGTCTGCTAGAATAAAAAAAGAGGAGCAGACAATGAAGAAACGTTTTAGTGAAGAACAAATAATCAAGATATTAAAAAGCCAAGAGGCAGGATTAAAAACGGCGGAGGTATGCCGAGGATACGGGATCAGCGAAGCGACCTTTTATAAGTGGAAAGCAAAATATGGCGGAATGGATATATCGGAAGCAAAACGATTAAAAGAGCTGGAAAGCGAGAACGCCAAATTAAAACTGCTATTGGCGGATGCGGAACTCGATAAGCTGATGCTGAAAGATCTCTATCCGCGACAAAAGAGTGGGTGTCCACGCTGGGTGGAAAATTAGCCCACTAGGTAAAAATATGGTTTGTAAAAATTGAGAAAGCCCTAGTGTTTTCAGCGTTATATCGCTATAATTCATCTAAATGAAAACGAGGCTGTATCAAAGTAGGGATTTTCCCTAGATGTCGCCGACCAA
>CALXTD010000051.1 GCA_944391315.1 uncultured Alphaproteobacteria bacterium
AGTTTTTCATAATATTTACCTTTCATAGCTTGCCTTCACGAATCTAATATAGCATAAATTCGGTTTACTTGCAACAGGCATTTTTAAGAAAAGTGAAAGTGTGGTGAAAAAAAATTTGTGCTGATTTTTGCTTTATACATCCTTTTTATTAAAAAAATTTGTTAAAAGGTTGTTTTTTTATGGTTGTTATCCTTAAATTATGGTGTATAGTAGCGCAAGATAATTTTATATATAAGGAGAAGTCTATGTTTATTTCTGATGCTTTGGCTCAATCTACCGCTATGGCGCCTCAAGGCTCCGGTGCGGCTTTTCTGTTCCAAATCGTACTCTTTATTTTAATCCTTTATTTTCTTATCTTTCGTCCGAATCAGAAAAGATTTAAGGCTCATCAGGCGATGTTGCTCGCGATTAAGCCGGGCGATGAAGTTATTACCGGCGGCGGTATCTATGCTAAGGTTATCAGCGCTAATGGCGATTATGAGTTGGTGGTTGAGATTGCGCCTAATACGCAAATCAAAATTAACCGCATGACCGTGCGTGATGTTGTTTCTCCGGAAGAGGCAAAACCCGCAAATTCTAATAAAAAATCTAAAAAATAATTCAGGATTAGTGTTGTTATGTATAAACTTTCTAAATCTAGAGTCATATTGATTTTGGCAATATGCCTTATCGGTATTTTCTTTGCATTGCCGAATATGTTCAGAAATACCGAAAAATTTCCCTCTTGGTGGAAACCCGTTAACCTCGGGCTTGACTTGCAAGGCGGTTCAAGCCTTTTGCTGCAGGTTGAGGTTGATGATGTTATTAAAGAACGTCTTGGCGCGGTTGAAGATTCTGCTCGTCAGATTTTGCGCGAAAACAAAATCCGTTATCTGAACCTTAAAGTCACCCCCGAAGGCGTTATGGTTAAAATCGAAAACCCCACCTCTCGTGAAAAAGCCGCCAACCTCTTCCGCAAGATTGATGACGGCATTGAGGTTAAAGACGCTGAGGATAATTCTCTCCTGATTAATTATTCCGATGTGGCGCTCAATCAGCTCAAGCTCAAAATTGTTGATCAGTCGATTGAAATTGTTCGCCGCAGAATCGACGGCATGGGCACAACCGAGCCGGTTATCCAAAGCCAAGGCTCTGATCGAATCGTTCTGCAACTCCCAGGCTTGCAAAACCCTGAGGAAGTTAAACAAATCTTGGGACGTACCGCAAAAATGTCATTCCATTTGGTTGACAGTCGTTCTTCTGCTATGGATGCTCGCCGCGGTATGCTCAGCAACACCTCTCGCCTTGTTAAAGGTTCAGAAGGTGAGACCTATGTTATTTATCGCAAGCCGGTTGTCGGCGGCGAAAACTTGGTTGATGCCAATGTTTCTTATCAAGACGGTATGCCGGTGGTTAGCTTTAAGTTTGATTCTCTTGGCGCCAAAAAATTTGGTGAAGCAACCAAAAATAATATCGGCGAACGCTTAGCCATTGTTTTGGATAACGAGGTTATTTCTGCTCCTACCATTCAAAGTGCGATTATGGGCGGCAGCGGCGTTATAACCGGAAACTTTACCGCAAAATCGGCTAATGATTTGGCCTTATTGCTCCGTTCAGGTGCTTTGCCGGCTCAGCTCCAAGTTTTGGAAGAAAGAACCGTCGGTGCCGGATTGGGTGCAGACTCCATTCGTGACGGCGTTTTTGCTTCTGCAATCGGTTTTGTTGCAATTGTTTTGTTCATGCTTGCGGCTTATGGCCTGTTTGGTTTGTTTACTACAATTACCGTCTGCATGAACCTTTTGCTTATGCTCGGCGCGCTTAGCCTTATCGGTGCAACTCTTACCCTTCCGGGTATTGCCGGTATTATCTTGACTATCGGTATGGCTGTTGATGCGAACGTTCTTATCTTTGAACGTATGCGAGAAGAAGTTAAAAACGGACGCTCAACCAAAGATGCCGCAGAGGCTGGGTTCTCAGAAGCTTGGGCAACGATTGTTGACTCAAACCTCACAACCTTAGTCGCCGCTTTTGTGCTGTTTTATTTCGGCACCGGTCCGGTTAGAGGTTTTGCCGTTACCTTGGCTATTGGTATCGCAACATCTATGTTTACATCGGTTACCGTTACCCGCCTTATTATCTCTTGGTGGATGATGAAGTTTAAACCGAAAAAATTGCCCATTTAATGTATAAGGAATAAAAACATGAAACTTTTTAGTTGGGTAACCAAAGATACAAATATTAATTTCATAAAGGCCGCTAAGCTTGCGGCGGCTTTCTCTATCTTGCTGTGCATCGGCTCTATTGCCTGCATGAGCTTGAAAGGATTTAATTACGGTATTGACTTTTCCGGTGGTATTCTTATGGAAATTAAGTCTGATTCCGTAATCGACCTTGAGCAAATGCGCAAAGATTTATCAGAAGTCGATATTCATGACGTTAATCTGCAAACAATCGGCGAAACAGGTGAAGAAGTTATGATCCGTGCGCAGGCCGACGGCATGGATGAAAAACAGCAGATGGCCACGATTAACCAGATTAAGCAAACACTCGGTTCTTCTTATGAATATCGCCGCGTTGAGTTGGTTGGACCGCAAGTCGGTGATGAGCTGAAATTGGATGGCGTTATTGCCTCTGTTATTGCCGTGTTAGCGATTTCAGCTTATATCTGGGTTCGCTTTGAGTGGCAATTTGCGCTTGGTGCCATGATTGGTTTGATTCACGACGTTTTGACCACGCTCGGGGTTTTGTCGCTGTTTAATTTTGATTTCAGCTTGACTACCGTTGCCGCAATCTTAACGCTGGCCGGTTATTCCGTCAACGATACGGTTGTGACCTATGACCGTGTGCGCGAAAACCTGCGCAAGTATAAAAAGATGCCGCAAGTCGAATTGCTGAACAAAAGTATTAACGACATTTTCTCGCGTACGATTTTAACCGGCTTAACCACCCTTTTAGCGGCTTTGGCGCTATTTGTTTTCGGTGGTGATACGCTTGAGAGTTTTTCGTTTGTCATTGTTTGGGGTGTGATTATCGGAACATATTCTTCAATTTATGTTTCAGCCACCTTCCTCAATCTTTTTGACTTACGCAAAAAACCGGATGAAAAGGCAATTAACCCGTTTGGAAACGTGCAATAGCCTTTAATTTATCCGCCCTTTGACACAAAAGTTTAGCAGGCGCTTCGTTTGCTAAACTTTTTTATTATATCTCACAATATCTTGACAAAATTTTTGAAACGCATTATAACGCTGTTACTTTGAAATTATTAAACTTATATATTATGGCAGCAAACAATTATCTTCCACTCTCCGTGGAATGGGAAAATGGTACGGTTTCTCAAATGATTCAGGCCGGTATTTAACCAAAGTTTATTATCCTTGCTTGTGATGTTAAACTTTCGTTGGATGAGCTGTGTCTTGAAGTCGATGACGACTCAAAGCAAGACGAAGCCCTATCATTGTTTTGTAAAAAAATTTCTGACATCCTTCGTGTGATGTCGAAATTAAAAATTTCACAAAGTATTATGAATCAGCTGACGATTTTTGCTACTCATTGGCACAAACTTCGTCGTCAAAAGGCAGCGTAAGCCGCTCAAATTTAACAACTAAACAAGCGAAAGCATTGAATGAACTTCATTCAGTGCTTTTTTTTATTTTTCTCTGCGTTATTATAACAAAGGAGATGCTTATGAAAATCATATCTTGGAATTGTAACGGCGCTTTTCGCCGCAAGTTTGATGCCCTTCTGCCTTTTAATGCTGATGTTTGGGTGATTCAAGAATGCGAAAGCCCCGAATTTTTAAAAAAACACGAAATATTCATTCCTGCGCATAATTTTTTGTGGCACGGGACGCGCGATTTCAAAGGATTGGGGATTTTTACGTTTCATGATATAAAGGCTGAAATTGCTCCGTTTTTTAATCCTGATTATCGCTATATTTTGCCGGCTTATATATCATCGTCTTCTCATGAGCGCTTTTTACTAAACGGCGTTTGGGCTTCCGTTGTTCCTGAAAATCATGATTGGGATTATATCGGGCAGATGTGCCATTTTGCCGATGAGAATCGAGACTATTTTAATGAAAATACGCTTACTCTCGGTGATTTTAACATTAATATGCTGTGGAACAATGCCTTCAAAAAAGAGCATAATTATGAACGCTTTCTTGAAATAATGTCTGAGCTTAAGCAGGAAAGTTTATACCACAAGCTTTACAACTGTACTCAAGGCGAAGAAAAAATCCCGACCAGTTATTATCGCCGCAATCCGGAGCGTCCGTTTCACATTGATTATATCTTCGGTGGGGAAAATGTTTTCACACATCTAAAAAAGTTTAAAATTCACGGCAAAGAATGGCTGACACACAGCGACCACCTGCCGCTTGAACTGGAAATTTAAGCACAAAAAAGCCGCTGCAAGTCTAAACTTGCAACGGCTTTTAATTTTAGTTCAGTTCCAGAGCCTCACGCGGCGTCTTTCCCGAATGATTTTTCAACTGATGATAAAGCTCGGCATCCCAGCGGAGGTCATTTTCATAGTTGCTGTTCTCATACATTTTTTCAAGACTGATTGTCTTGTATGAGAACATCGGAAAATCTACTAACTCCTCCATTTTGAGGTTTCCTCTCCAGAGGTTTTTTAATACCCAAAGGTATTGCTGAGCCTCGGTGCGGAGTTCGCGCTTGTCGCCGGAAGCCTTATGTAAGGCCATAAGCTTGTCTGCATCGGCAAGGCGTCCTTCTTGCAGGGCTTTGAGGAAATCGGACTTTTCAAATCCGTATTTTCCGTTTCTCATCGCAAACAAGGTAACGGTTACCAGTTGCTGGCGAGAAAGCTCAATACCTTTCAGATTTTCAGCCACCAGTGTTCGCCAGTCCTTAGCGATAATTCTCTTGGCTTCATCGTAGGTTTTACCGGAGAAATCGTCCGGAGAAACCGGCTTTCCGTCGACATACTTAAGTCCGACAAGAGCGCGATTAATCTTATCACCGGCGTTTTGCACACCGTCAAGATAGGCTCTGGTTGTTACGACATAATCAAAAGACTCATCGAACTGACGTTCAAAATCTTTTGAATTGTCAATCACAACGACGTCGGGATTTTCAGCCTTGCCCTCTTTGTCATCGCAGCTTCTGAAGCAGAAGATGATGCAAAGGATAGCAGCAATCAAAGCCAAAATCCAAAGAATGTATTTCCATACATTCTTACCAACTTTGACGTTCTTCCAGTTGACTTTGCTTAAAGCCCAAATAAACAGGGCTAAAAGCGCCGCTCCGAGGAGCCAAAGCCATTGTCCGCCCAGCCAGCAAATACCGTCCCATGTCAGGCTACTAAGCGCAATTGCTCCCTTCACCAGCCAATATCCGGCGAAAATAAAAGCTGCCAGTATGGCGAGCAATATTGCAAGCCTTAACATAGCTTTTAGATTAATCCTGAAGGTGATATCAAAATGATACCACTTGCCGTTAACTCTTCTTGTCTGTACGAATGGATGTCTGTCCATATTGTTATTTGCCACGCAGCTTCTAATCAGGCCGCCCCGAAAATACTTGCCGATACACGTAGCCTTTTATATAATTTATAAATAATTTAATTTTCTTGTACAGAATAGCGCAAAATTTTTATCCAGTCAACACAAAAAAATTTTTTTACTTAAGCCTTTACGCTCATAGAAAATTATTTTATAATTTCACCTCGGAGAAATAAGGATGAATCCACAATTTGACAATCTTTTTCAGCGGCTTAAAGCCTCACCTTTTCGCGCAAAGTTCAAACTCGGCGAAAAAGATAAATCCTATATTCAGCAAAAAGGGATGGATACTATTCGCTCTCATTGTTGCGATTTTGTACAGAAACGCCTTGCTCCGGCGGTTATTCCAAATGATGGTAAGCAAACACCGATGCGTGGGCATCCAGTTTTTGTGGCACAACACGCCACGGCTTGCTGCTGCCGCGGCTGTATAAGCAAATGGCATAAAATCCCCACCGGCAGAACCTTATCCCCCGACGAACAAGACTATATCATCTCCGTTATTATGGAATGGATTGAGCGGGAGATGGCGAAATAAATATAATGTCTTCTCAAATGAGATTTATAATCAAAACTTCCGCTTCATGAATAGATAAAGACATATATGCCACCAGACACGAAGAAAGCAGCCTATCTAGGCTGCTTTTGATAAAGTGAAGCGATAAGAAGGGAAATTGAAGCGATGTTTAGAAGATCTGGCAGCGACCGACTCTCCCGTGTCTTAAGACAAAGTACCA
>CALXTD010000052.1 GCA_944391315.1 uncultured Alphaproteobacteria bacterium
GTGGGCCATATGCTAAAAACAGAATTATCGATGTTTCGAAACGCGCTGCGGAGCTCTTAGGCTTCAAAACCAAGGGAACAGCAAAAGTCAGAGTAGAGGTTTTGGCTAAAGAAAGTTTAGCCTTGAAGCAGGCATTGTTAGAGCAGGATTTTGAGCCTAATTATGGCCTTTATAGCGCTCGAAATGAAAGTTTTTCTTCTGAAGTGCCGCCTCCGTCAGAAATGAATCCGGAATATGTTGACCGTAATGTTTTGGTTGGTGCAGGTACTAATGTGACACAATCTGCCAGCTCAACAACTAAAATTGCATCAGCAGATGCCCCGGCTGTTGTTTCTAAGCCTCGGGTTGCTGCCGGTGGAAAAAAGTTTTATGTTCAGGCAGGTGCGTTTTCTAAACAAGCTTCAGCTTTGAGCCTTTCTAAGAGATTGTCCAGCTTTGGTGAAGTGCAGACAACTGCCGCAAATATTAACGGTTCTACTTTTTATCGGGTTCGCTTAGGCCCTTATAATGCTCAGGAAGATGCTGTTAATGCTGCCAATAAGCTGAATAATTATGGTTTTAATGATACAAGAATCGTCAAGGACTAAATGAGGAAAGCTATGAATTTTAAATCTGCTTTATCGGTCAGCCTTCTCGCTGGGGCTGTTTTTTTCTCTGCTGTAAACTATGCTGATGCTATTGAAACAAAAGCTCGTGCCGCTATCCTTATGGATTATACAACGGGACAATATCTTTATACCAAAGATCATAAGCGGATGTTGCCGCCGGCTTCGATGAGCAAGTTGATGACTGTTTATATCATTTTTGATAAGCTTAAAGATGGTTCTTTGTCGCTTGAAGATACTTTTACCGTTAGTGAGAATGCTTGGCGCAAAGGTGGTGCGGCCAGTGGTGGTTCAACTATGTTTCTGAAAATCGGTCAGAAAGTAAGAGTTGAGGATATTCTTAGAGGAATTTTGATTCAATCAGGTAATGATGCTTGTATCGTGGCCGCAGAGAATATTGCCGGTTCGGAAGAAGATTTTGCTCAGCAGATGAACGTTAAAGCTCATCAGCTCGGGTTGAACAATAGTTCTTTTGCAAATTCTACAGGTTTGCCCGATCCTGATCAAAAGATGTCAATGGAAGATTTGGCTCTGTTAGCAAAGGCGATTATTCAAGAATTCCCAGAATTTTATCATATCTTTTCGGAAAAATATTTTACTTTTAATAATATTAAACAAGGTAATCGCAACCCGTTGCTTTATTCGATGCCAAATGCTGATGGTATGAAAACAGGTCATACCGAAGAAGCTGGCTTTAGCTTGACGGCAACGGCAAAGCGTGGTGATCGACGCTTGATTGAGGTTATGAGCGGAATGAAGAGCAATAAAGAACGCTCAGAAGAAGCTGAAAAGCTTATGTCTTGGGGATTTAGAGAATTTGATAACTATCAGATTCTTAATAAAAATCAGGTGATTGCTGAAATTCCGGTTTGGTTTGGAACACAGAAGAGCGTTGCGGCAGAAGTTGAGGATAATGTTATCCGTACGATTGCCAGAAGCAAAGTTTTTGATACAAAGATGACTGCCGTTTATAATTCTCCGGTGGTTGCTCCTATTAAAAAAGGTGATAAGCTTGGTGTCGTTAGAGTAGAAATCCCTGATTTTGAGACTTTTGAGGTTCCGCTTGTGGCTGTTCAAGATGTTCAAAAAGTTGGATTTTTCGGTCGCATAAAAGAAAATCTTAAATATTTACTTTTCGGAGCTGAATAATGCCTTCTTTAAGCGGGAAAGTTGCTACACCTGACGGGGTTGCCGAAAATAATGAAGAATTTCAGCTCGAGTTGTTTCCCGAATGTCGGAAACCGGCTAAGAAAGCTTATTTTATTACCTTTGAAGGCGGAGAAGGAACGGGTAAGTCAACGCAGATTAAGTTGTTGTCTGAGTATTTGAACTCTATGCAGATTAATAACATTCAGACCAAAGAACCCGGAGGAACCGAAATCGGGCAAGAGTTGCGCAGCTTGTTGGTGACCGGCGATAAAGATAAATTTGATGCCGTGGCAGAGGCTTTGCTTTATTATGCTGACAGAAGAATTCATCTGACAACTAAAGTTTGGCCGGCGCTGAATGAAGGTAATTGGGTGTTAAGTGATCGTTTTGCCGATTCAACCGTGGCTTATCAATATTATGGGTATGGAAAGCGTGTTAGTCGAGAACTTCTTGATGATTTGTATAAAATTGCAGTTGGAGATTTTAAGCCGGATTTAACTATCGTTTTAGATTTGGACCCCAAAATCGGATTGGAGCGCTCGCTAAAAAAATCACTGTCTATGCAAGTTAAGGAAACTCGGCACGAGAGCCGCGCTTTGGAATTTCATAATAATTTGCGTCAGGGGTATTTGGAAATGGCTAAGTTGGAGCCGGAGCGTTTTGTTGTTCTTAATGCCGATAAAAATATTGAGCAACTTCATATTGATATTGTTCAGACCATAAAAGAGAGGTTTAAGCTCTGATATGGAAGCTGATAATTCGCAAATATCGACTCAACCTTTGCCTCAGGCTAATTCGCTGTTGATGGGGCATGAGTATGCTGAGAAAATTTTACTCGATGCTTGGAAAAATAACTCATTGCATAATTCTTGGCTTATTTCCGGCGTGGAGGGAATCGGTAAAGCTACATTGGCTTATCGTTTTGCACGTTTTCTCTTAGCAGCTGATGAGGGCAAAAAGGATAGCTATAACTCGCTTAATGTGGCTGAAAGTTCTGATGTGTTTCGACTGGTGGCTAGTGATTCTCATCCTGATTTGAAGGTGTTGTCTCGAGATTATACCGAAACAGACAGAAAAAAAATTCTTAAAGCGATAAAAGACGGAGAACCGCTTTCGGCCGATGAAATGTCGGGGTTGAAAAAATCATCTTTTATTAAAGTTGATGATGTGCGCTTAATTAACGAATTTCTTTCTAAAAGAGCGTCTAATGACGGGTGGCGTGTGGTTATTGTGGACAGTGTTGACGATATGAACTCTGCCAGTGCAAATGCTATTTTGAAGATTTTGGAAGAGCCGCCGCACAAAACCATGATGATTTTGATTTCGCATAATCCAAATCGCTTATTGGCAACAATAAAATCCCGCTGTTCAAAACTGGATTTGCGACCGCTTGATGATGTTACAGTTGCCAGTTTATTGCGTCGGTATCGGCCGACATTGTCTGAACCACAAGTAAAGCAGTTGGTATCAATTTGTTCAGGAAGTATCGGAAAGGCGATAATTTATGCCAATAATGACGCTTTGGGGCTTTATTCCGAGCTTTCATCTTTGTTGGCAGCCGGAGCAAAGTTCAAAATTAATGATTTGTTGCGTTTTTGTGATGATGCTTTGGAAAGTGAAGAGCGTTTTTATTTGTCTCAGGAGCTTATTCTTAAGTGTATGGCCGAAAAGCTTAAGTCTTCATCTCAGCCCGAAAATGTGCTTGAAGTTTGGGATAAAACGCTTAAAATGTTTGATAATGTTGAGCGAATTAATATGGACAAGAAGCAGACCCTCATTAATGTGCTTTATAATTTTTGTAAACTTAGTTAAGGATAAAATATGTTAGTCGACAGCCACTGTCATTTGGATTTTAATGATTTTGATGATGATTTTGATGATATGATTCAACGCGCCAAAGAAAACGGCGTTACGGCAATGCTTGATGCCGGAAATAATATTGATGCGCTTGATAATCAGTTGAAGTTGGCTGAGAAATATCCGTTTATTTATACCGCAGTCGGCGTGCATCCACACAATGCTTCGGAATATCCGCAGATAAAGGCTGAAGATTTTATTGCTAAGACAAATCACAAAAAGGTTGTGGCTATTGGAGAATGCGGGCTTGATTATTATTATGATTATAGCCCCAAAGAAGATCAATTTAGGGTTTTGAATGAACAGGTTATTGCAGCCCAAGAAACAGGTTTGCCGTTGATTATTCATAATCGCGATTCTGATGATGATATGATTGAGATTTTATCAAAGGCTTATAAGCAAAAAAGTTTCAGCGGTGTGATACACTGTTTTTCTTCTTCTCAAAAGTTGGCAGATTTTGCGCTTGAAATCGGGTTTTATCTTTCGGCCTCGGGTATGATTACTTTTAATAAATCCGGCGATATTCGTGATATTTTTGCAAAGGTTCCGTTAGAGCGGTTGTTGGTTGAGACTGATGCGCCTTATTTGTCTCCGGTGCCGATGCGCGGCCGCCGAAATGAGTCTTCTTTTGTGGTTCATACGGCAGAAAAGCTGGCTCAGATTAAAGATATTTCTTTTGAAAAACTGGCGCAGATTACTTCTGATAATTTTTATAAATTGTTTAGAAAAGCCAGCGACAAAGGGAGATATGACTTCAAATGAGCGGTAAGGTAATTATTCTTGGGGCAGGGGCTGCGCCCGGAGTGCCGTCTTTGTGTCTGGGCTGGGGGCATTGTAATCCTAATAACCCTAAAAACTTTAGGCTGAGGACGTCTACTTATGTTGAAATTGATGGCGTGCGGATTTTAATAGATACTTGCCCTAATATCAGGGAACAGCTTATTGTTAACAATATCAAGTCTTTAGATGCAGTCTTATATACGCATGCGCATGCTGATCATGTGCACGGCATTGATGATATGCGCGAGATAAACAGAATCTCGGGAACGAGTTTGAACTTTTATGGTGGTGCTAAGACCATCTCTTATATTAAGCATAATTTCAGTTATTTGATTTCAAAGCCTAATCAGGTTAAAAATGTTGTTCAAAAGCCTAGTTTGATTCCCAATAAAATTAAGGGAAATCATCCCTTTTATATAAAAGGGGTTAAAATTACACCGATTAAGCTTTTGCAACATTGTCCCGAGTGCTTGGGGTATGTGTTTAATGACGGAGAATATGTTCATATTGCAGACTTTAAGTGGTTGGCAGACAGCGCTTATAAGATGATAAAACGGCGGCCGAAGCTTTTGGTTTTGCCGTTGACAACGCCAATGGGGCAAATTCAACATGCAGGGCTTGATGAGGTGCGCAACTGTATTGCAAAAATCAGACCCGAAAAAGCCGTGATTAATCACATGGCATCAGAATGTGATTATGACGAAGTAAATGAGGCGACGGCGGATAATGTTGAGCCGGCATATGATGGTATGAAAATTGAGTTTTAATAATTTATGTTTATGAGGTGAGAAATGCTTTGTATTTATCATGTGGCTGACCATGATGGAAAAGGCTCAGCGGCAATCGTTAAAAGAATTTATCCGGAGGCAGAGCTCTTTGGGCTGAATCATGACATGGAAATTCCTTATGAATTGATTGATAAGCATGATAAAATCGTGATATGTGATATTTCTCTGCCGGTAAAGTTTATGTTTGAGCTGAGTGAAAAAAAAGACATCACTTGGATTGATCATCATATCTCGGTGATTAATGAATATGAAGAAATGTTGGCAAATGGCGAATATGAACCGATTAAAGGATTGCGCCGTTCGGGGACGGCGGCAATTGTGCTGACTTGGGAATATTTTCATCCTAATGAGCCTTTGCCGGAAGGGGTGAAGCTTTTGGGGATGAATGATATTTATGATTTGAGCGACCCAAGAGTTATGCCGTTTGAATTTGCTTGCCAATCTTTGGGGGTTAATCGTCCTGATGAACCGGTTTGGGATGACATTTTGAACGGGACACTTAATATTGAAGAAACCGTGGCAAAAGGTGAGGCTATTCTCTCTTGGATAAAAATCAGAGATTATCGCCTTGTTCGCGGAATGTCTTTTACCAGTCATTACAAAGGGTTGAAGTGTATTTGTGCCAATATGCCGCAAGGGAAGTCTGCCTTTTTTGACTCTTTGCCGCATATTAATACTTTTGACTTTATGGTTAACTTCTTTATGAACAAAAAGAATTGCTGGAATTTGTCTTTTTATACGGCAAAAGATAATGTTGACGTTTCTAAAATAGCTGCTGAGTTTGGTGGCGGCGGACATCAAAAAGCAGCCGGAGCTTCTTCTCTTAAGGAGCTTCCAGACTTTTTGAAAAACGGACAGTATAAAGAAAAATAAATGAAAAAACGGAGCAGGGTGCTCCGCTTGATTATGATTAGATAGTGAGGTGCTAAAA
>CALXTD010000053.1 GCA_944391315.1 uncultured Alphaproteobacteria bacterium
TTAAGGCGTTCGCTGGCACCGTTAGGGTTACACCCGCTTGTGAAGAACCACCGGCTAAGCCGGTGGGTTACTTTTTCTTCTTAAAGGGTTTTGCCGTATTTGACCAGATTGGTGCGGACGTAGCCTCTTAATGAGGTTTCCGGTCTTGCGCCGTAGTGGCTGATGATTTCAGCCGCGGCGAGGCTGCCTATCATCGCGCAAGTGCCGATGCTGCGGCCGTTTATCAGACCATACAAAAATCCGGCAGCGTATAAATCGCCGGCGCCGGTGGTGTCTACTACGTTTTCAACCGTTTCTGATTCGACAAAGGTTTTGACGCGGCCGCTGACAACAACCGAACCCTTAATATTGCGGGTGATGGCGGCAATGTCGACCATCGGCTTAATCAAATCAAGGTTATGTTCAAAGTCGTCGCTTTCAAACAGCGAATTTAATTCATCTTCGTTACCAAACAAAATATCAACGTGATTTTTGATTAAATCCAAAAATTCTTCACGATGGCGCTCAACGCAAGACTTGTCGGACAAGCTGAACACAAAGTCGCGATTATTGGCATGGGCAATTTCTGCGGCCTTCAAAATCGCTTCTTTGGCGCTTTCTTCTTCCCACAAATAGCCTTCAACATAAGTCATGCGCGCGCTTTTGATAATCTCTTCATCAATGTCTTCAAGGCTCAAATGAGTCGAAGCTCCAAGGTAGGTAAACATCGAACGTTCGGCATCAGGGGTGACCAAAACAATGCTGCGGCCGGTTGACGGGCCTTCTGTCAACGGCTTGGTGAAAAAGTCTATGCCGGTGGCGCCGATGTCGCGGCTGAATGATTGTCCCAAAGCGTCATCATGAACCTTGCCGATGAAGGCACAGGCCAAGCCTAAAGATGCCATGCCGGCAACTGTGTTTGCTGCCGATCCGCCTGAAACCTCTCTTTGCGGAATAATGTCTTGATAAATTTTTCCGGCAGACAAAGCATCAAGCAAGACCATGCCGCCTTTGGGTAAATTTCTTTCGCTCAAAAAGCCGTCGCCGACCTTGGCCATTACATCAACAATGGCGTTTCCGATGCCGACGACATCATAATAAGTTGCATTTGCGCTTTTGGGAGTCATATTATCCTCTTTTGTTATTTGTTTTCGCTTAGTCTTAATCTAATACAAAAAACTTTTTTTGCAATAAAAAAACCTTCGCTTGCACGAAGGTTTCTGTTGTTTTGCTAAAAATTATTCATTAGCACCCGGCCATTCTTTAGCTTTTTCAGCGTTGAATTTTACAAATTCAGGATCAGCATCATCTTCGGTGCTGATTGCGCCTTGCGGGCATTCAGAAATGCAAACACCGCATTCAATGCAGGTATCCGGATCAATAACCATTTGGCTCTCGCCTTCGTGGAAAGCATCAACCGGACATACAGAAACGCAAGCGCGGCATTTAATGCAGGAATCGTTAACAACAGAAGCCATTTCTTTTCTCCTCATCTATTTGTTGGCATTCAATTCTTTCTTTCAATTAAACCATATTGTTTTTAAAATCAAGTATTTTATTTCGGAGGGTTGCGTTTTGGCTTTTGACTCCCCATATATATGACAGATAAAATTTATATAAGGAGTGCATTATGTCTGAAAAAATGGAGTTTAAGGCCGAAGTTAATAAAATGCTTGATATTGTGATTAACTCGCTTTATTCCGAAAAGCAAATCTTTTTGCGCGAGCTGATTTCTAATGCCAGCGATGCCTGCGATAAAATTAAATATATGGCGCTGATTAATCCGGATTTGGCGAAAGATGCCGCGGATTTGAAGATTAAAATAGTGCCGGATGCCGAAAATAAAACCTTAAAAATTATTGATAACGGTATCGGTATGAACAAAGACGACTTGATTAATCATCTCGGAACAATTGCAAAGTCCGGTACGGCTGATTTTGTGAATAACGCTAAAGACAACGGCTCTTCGGTTGATTTAATCGGACAATTCGGTGTGGGCTTTTATTCGGCCTTTATGGTTGCCGACAAGGTTGAAATTTTAACCCGTAAAGCCGGAGAAGAACAGGCTTGGTTTTGGGTTTCAGATGGAATCGGCGGGTTTGAAATCTCCGAAGCCAAAAAAGCCGAGAGTGGTACCGAAATCAAACTCTTTTTGAAAGAAGCCGAAAAAGACTTTACCGATACGGTTTATTTGCGTCAGATTGTTCGTCTTTATTCCGACCATATCAGTTATCCGATTATTCTTGATTTGGGAAAAGCCGGAGAGGAAACGGTTAATACCGGCTCGGCCTTGTGGACACGCAATAAAGCCGAAATTACCAAAGAACAGTATAACGAATTTTATCATCATGTTTCTAAAAATTTTGATGAGCCGTGGATGACGCTCCATTTCAAAGCTGAAGGAAATTTGGAATATACCGGTTTGTTGTTTGTTCCGTCAACTCAGCCTTATGATTTGTTTCAGCCCGATCGCAAAAACGGTTTGAAGCTCTATGTCAATAAGGTCTTTATCTCGGACAAGGTTGAAGAGCTGTTGCCGAATTATTTGCGCTTTGTTAAGGGGATCGTCGACAGTTCGGATTTGCCGCTTAATATTTCTCGTGAAATGTTGCAACAAAATCCGATGGTTGCCAAAATCCGCAACGGTATTGTTAACCGCTTGTTGAAAGAGCTTAAAAAACGCAGTGTCGATTATGATGATTATCTTAAATTCTGGACGGCTTTCGGTACCGCCTTTAAGGAAGGAATTTATGAAGACTTTACGAATCGGGAAGAAATTGCTTCTCTCTCTCGCTTTTATTCAACCGATAATCTTGAGAAACTTACTTCTCTTGATGATTATATCTCACGGATGAAGCCCGAGCAAAAGGCTATTTATTATATTACCGGTGATGACGTGAAAGTTCTTGCAAACAACCCGCAGCTTGAAGCCTTTAAGGCTAAGGGAATCGAGGTTTTGCTCCTTATCGACCCGATTGATGAATTTTGGACACAGGTTTTGTTCAAATACAAAGACAAGGACATTAAGCATATTTCTCAGGCTGCCGATGACCTTAAAGTTGAACGCAAAGAAACCAAAGCCAAAGAAGAAGACCTTAATAAATTAATCGCGTTTATGGCTAAAGAGCTTGAAGGTGAAGTTGCCAAAGTTATCTCAACCGAAAAACTGACAACCAGTCCGGTAAGCTTGAGCGTATTGGACGGGCAAATGAGCATTCACCTTGAACGCTTGATGCGTAATCATCAGCAACAAACCGCCTTTGCCAGCCAAAAGGTTTTGGAACTCAACCCCTATCATCCGTTAATCATTAAGCTTGCGGAAGCCGCCTCTGATCCTGCCAAAGAATCCACCCTCAAAGACATGACGATGGTTCTTTATGATCAAGCGCTTATTGCCGAGGGAGAAGCGATTAAGAATCCGTCGGGGTATGCGGAGAAGGTATCTGCCTATATGCTAAATTGCATATAAAAAGGTTTGTATAATGGTCGATTAGTGTGTTGTCTGCGGGTCAAAAGTGTCCTCACGTACTGTTTGTGTACGCTGCGGTACTTTTGCCCTTGACGCCTACTACTCGACTCATTCTCCAAACTTTTACAAAACTCGTATAACAGCACATCTAGAGGCATTTTACGCTGTCTTGAAAAATTCACGTACTGTTTTTGTACGCTAAAATTTTTCTCGCAGCTAGAAATGCCTCTATCTGTACTATTCTCCGAGTTTTTTGAAAAAACTCGCTCTGAGGTCGACTGATTTTTTACGCCATTTCTCTAAGTTCAAAACGCAGTTCATGTTCATATATGGCGGCGATGACGGCGACGCGTTTTCTCAATTTTCTGATATTAGCATTTATTTAAATCTTTATTGTTACACTTTGTGTTATAACTGCGGAGTTTGTTATGATTTATATTGTGCTTGGTTTTTTATGGGGGCTATGTATTCCTTATTTATCGCGTCGGTTTGGCAAGTTTATGCCGGCGTCGCCCGCTTTTGCGCTTTATAGTCTGTTTATGCCGCTGAAAAAAGTTTCTGCTCCGCAAAAGAACGAAGTCTATTTGGCTTTGCGGCGCGCTTTGCGTTATCGGGCTTTTATGTATGGGCTGTTTTGTGCCGCTGTGACTTTTGCTTTGCTCTATGTTTATGGAGCGGAACATTTGCTATGGTATTTGGCTTTTGCTTGGGCAGCGCTCTTTTTATTTGAGATTGATGTGCGTTGGTTCGTTTTGCCGGATCTTATCACTTTTCCTTTGCTGATTTTGGGATTTGGTTGTGCTTATTTTGTAGGCGTTCCTGTAACTGTCGAACAAGCCTTTTTCGGTGCGGTGGTTGGCTTTATTTTGCCGGTAATCACTTCTTTGCCTTTTGCTGCCAAATATCCTGATGCGCTGGGGGGCGGTGATGTTAAGTTTCTTGCGGTAGTCGGGGCTTGGCTCGGCGTGGAAAAAATGCTTTACACTATTGTGCTTTCGTGTATTTTATTTACAATATATGCAGTCATTAAACGCCAGCGAGAAGGAGCTTATGGGCCGGCGATTGCTTTGGCGGCTTTGATTATGCTGCTTTGGCGTTTTTAAGAACCATTTGAGGAAGGGAGCTTTACTAATGTTGCTCGTTGAAAAAATTAAAACTAATCTGAAAAAGGACAAGCGTCGCTTGAAAAAGCTGGTCACCGGCACGAATTTTGACATGATGATTATGTCGCTTATTCTTTTTAATGCTGTTATTCTTGGACTTTTGACCAGTGAAAAGCTTGGGGTTTATAGTCAGCTTTTGTTCTTGCTGGACAGACTGTGCTTGGCGATTTTTATTGCTGAAATGTTTATGAAAATTTTTGCCTTCGGAAAAGATTTTTTCAAATCCGGTTGGAATGTGTTTGATTTGATTGTGGTGCTGGTCTCTGCTATTTCTGTTACCGGATATTTTGTGGCTTTGCGAACATTTCGTCTTTTCTTGATGTTGCGCTATTTTAATCGGTTTAATCGCTTAAAGCAGCTGTTGAGCGTGTTTGTCGGATTATTGCCGAGCTTTGGGGCAATGCTATTGCTGTTTTTGGTTTTCTTTTATGTATCGGCAATTGTGGCGGTTAGTCTCTTCGGGCAGAATTTTATTGACTTTGCAACGCTCGAAAATTCGTTGTTTACGCTCTTGCAGCTCTTTACGCTTGATGGCTGGGTTGATGAAATTGCGCGGCCGTTGATGGCTGTTTATCCTTCTTCTTGGATATTCTTTGTGGTCTTTTTGTTTGTTTCGTTTTTGTTGGTGGTCAGCTTTTTGGTCAGTGCCGTGGCTGAGCTTATGCGAAAGACAACAGGGCTGCTGCCTAAAATTAAATTTTAGCTCATTTTGCTTCCGCCGATTATTCCATCGGCGGTTTTTTGTAACAAGAAAACTACCGGCTAGGCCGGTAGTTCCAAAGAGCTTATAGCTTTACAGATAAAAAACTCCTTT
>CALXTD010000054.1 GCA_944391315.1 uncultured Alphaproteobacteria bacterium
ACTTTTACCTCAGGCGCAACAGCCTCGGGCTTCGGGGCTTCAACCTTTACCTCAGGCGCAACAGCCTCGGGCTTCGGGGCTTCAACCTTTACCTCAGGCGCAACAACCTCGGGCTTCGGGGCTTCAACTTTTACCTCAGGCGCAACAGCCTCGGGCTTCGGGGCTTCAACCTTTACCTCAGGCGCAACAGCCTCGGGCTTCGGAGCTTCAACTTTTACCTCAGGAGCAACAACCTCAGGCTTCGGAGCTTCAACTTTTACCTCAGGAGCAACAACCTCAGGCTTCGGAGCTTCAACCTTTACCTCAGGAACAACAACCTCGGGCTTCGGTGTTTCAACCTTTACCTCAGGCGACTTAACCGTTTTGGCTTTTTTAGCTTTTTTTACCTTAGCTTTCGGCTTTGCTGTCTTTTTCTTAACAGTTGGGAAAAGAGGTTTTGAACTTGATACAGCAGCAGATGACGGTGCGCCCAAGCTGTCCAATACAGACATATCTATCACGACATTTTCTTCTGCATGCCCTGATGAAATTCCGATCATTAAGCTTATTGCACAAACCCCTAAAGCTACCGTTTTTTTCAGCATCTCTTTTCCTTCCTGTTCCGTTAATTTATCAACGATTGAGCAAATCATATACCTTGTTGTTTAAATTTGCATTAACCGCAATAATATTTCCAGAGGCGATAACTGCCGATAAATCTTCCGTACGGATATCTTTTTGATTGATATCAAAAACATATCCTCCGGCTTCTTTTACGAGCATAATTCCCGCAGTCAGGTCATTTTCTTGCTGTCCTTTGGCAACAAAGGCATCAGCCTTGCCAGCGGCAACATAAGCCAAGCTTAAATTCGAATCGCCCAACATGCGGACTGCTCCGGTTGAGGAAGCAAGTTTATTATACAAAATGCTGTCTTCGGCATGATTTTCTGCACGATGTGCAGGTTCTGTGAAGACAACAGATTCCGAAAGTTCTTTGCGAGATGATACTCTCAAGCGCTCGTGACTGCGGAAACCTTCTTTATAAGCCCCCATACCTTTTTCAGCAAAAAACAGCTCGTCTGATATAGGGTTATAAATAACGGCAGCCAAAGTTGTGTCGTTTTCACACATGGCAACAGACATTGTCAGGTATGGAATCGCATGAATAAAATTATTCATTCCGCTCAAGGCAGAAATTACAAAATACCCCCCTTGCGGATGCGGTTTTCCGTCTTCGGCAAAAACAAAATTTGGACGAAGGCGCGCCAGCTCTGTTTTTAACGTGCGCTCGGCTTTATTATATCCGTTTATCACAAAGGTGCGATAATCCTTCACCGAAGACTGCAGCTTTTCTATCTCACTGAAATCTCTGGTCAATGACTGCGATGCTTTTTTAACCGCCGCAATCAGATTGGTTAAGTTCGGTGACAAATAAGACATTATTCCCTGCCCTGTTATTATTTTGCTCTTTCTACATAGTTGGCTTCTGCTGTACCGACAACAATCTTGTCGCCTGCACCAATAAACGGCGGAACCATAACGCGAACACCATTATCCAAAATTGCCGGTTTATAAGAAGAAGCGGCAGTTTGGCCTTTAACAACAGGCTCTGTTTCAGCAACGGTGCAAACAACTTGCAACGGCAATTCAACAGAAATCGGCTTACCATCAATAAAGCTAATGATAACAGCCATACCATCGGTCATAAACGGACGCGAATCGCCCAAGATATCTGCCGGCAAGGTAAATTGATCAAAAGTTTCGCTATCCATGAAGGTTAAGCCGGTGCCGTCTTCAAACAAGAACTGGCAGTCTTTTTCTTCAACCATTAATTTTTCAACCGTATCTTCGGTTCTGAAGCGTTCGTTGGTTTTGGTTCCTTCTTCAACAGACTTCATTTCAACCTGCATGAAGGCACCGCCTTTACCCGGTTTAATGTGTTGAGCTTTTGTAATTGTCCATGGTTTGTTTTTGTATTCAATAACCCAGCCAATTCTGATTGATCCTGCTAACTGTTTCATTCTTTTTTCTCCATATTTACAATGTTAAATTCGGTGATTTTTTTGAGAATGTAATCTAAACTTTTAATTTTCGCAACTAAAATCTTTATACCACGATGATTTTATTATCAGATTATCTGCTTCAAGCTTGGTGAGGTCAATGTCTTGTTCCTCAACAAAAACGGCTGACTGTATCAAAAACAACTCATTATACCAGTTTACGAGCTCTTTTACCGAATCTGCTCCTTGCTGCCAAAGTCTGAAAGCCAAGAAATCCGGCTCGGCTTCGCTCAAAATCATTGCCTCATGGCGGCGGTTGCGACTGATAAAGCCAAGAATCCGGTTTTTGTGTTTTTCTCTTAGCTTTTTGGCCTCTGTTGCCGGATTTTCATTTTTGCTTAAATCCAGCAAAATACCGTCAAAGTGATATTGACTGCACAACTTTTCTGCTTGATCGCCGTAAGCCAAAACTAATTTATCTTGTGCTTGTGCCTCTTGAACAAACCGGCAACAAAAGTCTCCCGGCAAAGACGAATCCAGCAAAAAGCATTCGGCTTCGGTGTTTTTCAACAGCGAATCGTCCGGTTCGGTTATATATAAAATAAACTTTGGCATATCTTTATTGTCAGCCTTGAAACTTCTTCTCATTTTTATATTATATAGTCATTGTGTGGGTAATATACCCTAAGAATCCGTGAATGGGAAGTAAAATCGTGACCGAATTTGATTTTTTAGAATTAAATGACGCTTATGCCGCTCTTAACAACGCTTTGATTGAGTTGGATAGCGCTGTTGACGCCAAGCAAAAGGCTTTGGCTACAGAAAGAGAAAAGTTTGATGCTGATATTGCTAAAAAAGACGCACGTATTAAAAGTCTAAAAAAATCTTCGGAAAAGGCTCTTTCCTCGATGGAATCGATTATTGAAAAACTTAATTTGATACTGGATAAAGATGGCGCAAATAACAATCGTAATTAATTCTCGTGAATATGCCGTTGCCTGTGAAGACGGACAGGAAGCTAGATTGCTCCAGCTTTCTCGTTTGCTTGATGAAAAAGCTAAGCTTTTGACCACCGGCGGACAACAAGTTAATGAAAATCTGCTGCTTGCCATGGTTGGGCTTTTGCTCGCCGATGAATTGACTGAGCTTAAAAAAGGACAACCGGCTCCAGCAGCGAATCCTGACGCTGTCGATAAAAAACAAGTTCTTGATGCTGAAAAGCAAGCAGCTCTAAAACTTTTTGATATCGCTGAGCGTATAAAAAAGCTTGCAAATAAAATCGAATCATTATAATGTATAGATATGGAGAGGGTGCTGTCCGGTTCGTGACTTCCGTAAGTCTTCCGAGCCAACATTATTTTTTAGGGAACTGTCTCTGAGCAAATCGTGGTTTGTTTATATGGTGCCCACCTAGTTGACAGCGGTTCGTGTTGAATACACCATGCACGGCTGTGACGGGCCCTCTCAAGTTTTACTAACCTTATTTTTGGAAATCCCTAATTCGGGATTTTCTTGTTTTAAATGGAAAGAAAAAATTGCGTATTGTTTATTGCGGAGATGTGGTCGGACGCGCCGGACGTGACGCCTTATTAAACCAGATTAATACAATAAAAAATGATTTAAATCCCGATGCTATTTTCGTTAATGTTGAAAATGCAGCTCATGGCTTTGGGGTGACGCCCGGAATCTGCCGCGACTTTTTAGATAAAGGTGTTACCGGCCTGACAACAGGAAACCATGTTTGGCAGCAAAGAGAAATTATTCCCTTTCTTAATGACTGCAAAAAAATCGTTCGTCCGCTTAATTATCCCGAGAATCTTCCCGGTCGCGGCTGGGCAGAATTTGTGCTGCCTAACGGCAAAAAAATCTTGCTGGTTCAGGTTTTGGGGCGTTTGTTTATGGAGGCGGTTGACTGCCCCGTGCAAGCTTTGGAAAAACTCTTAAAAAGCTATAATCTCGGGCGAAATGTTGATGCGATATTGGTTGATATCCATGCCGAGGCTACATCTGAGAAACTATCTTTCGGATATTATTTTGACGGTAAAGTATCTGTCGTTGCCGGAACACATACCCATGTGCCAACATCGGATTATCGCCTGTTGCGGCAAGACACAGCTTATATTACCGATGTTGGAATGTGTGGAAATTATGACTCAGTTTTGGGTTTTGAAATCGAGGAGCCAGTTAATCGCATTACACGCCGATATACAGGAAACCGCCTTGTGCCATGCAAAAGTAACGGTACGGTTTATGGAATCGTGGTTGATATTGATGACAACACCGGTTTGGCAAAAGAAATTAAGCAAATAAGATATTAAACTCTAACTTAAAGTTTGTTATAAAGACCTTCTCGTAAGGTCTTTTTTTTCTTTATAATTTTAGCTTTTTCAAAAATGCTTGTTGCAAGTAAATTGATTTTATGATATATTAGATTCGTGGAGACAAGCTAAGAAAGGTGATATTATGTTGAATTCGCGGAAATATGCGGTTTTGACCGCAATGCTGTCGGCAGCTGGATTGTTGCCGATGAGCGCAATGGCTAATATTTCTTTTACCGTGGGAGGAGAACAACTTACCAACACACTTCACACACACCTCTATTCTCCGTCTTCGGGCTTGTCTTCTTCTGATGAGATTAAACTGGCGGCGGTATGTTTTATTAATGATACTTCGGCTTGTAGCGGCGAAGCGTTTGGTAATACCGAAAACAATGGCGGTATTGGTGACTCCGGTGGGGCGCCTGATTATGATTTAAATGATGCTGAGCGTTGTCGCAAAGAAGGTTATACTTTGACTTCTTGTGCCGCGGGAGAAACGCCGGAAGGCTTTTGTATTTATAACAGTAATTACTTTGCCCGTTGCGTTTGTCCGTCGGGTTACAAAACTTGTGAACCGCCTTATTATGGCGTCGGTACGGCTTGTGGCGATAAATATGCGTCATGTGAAGAAGATACCGAGCGTGCCTGTAAAGAGCTAGATTCCGAATTTACCGACACATGTCAAGATGGTTGGAAAATCGACCCGAATAACACTTGCGAATATGATCCGACTTATGGAAAATGCTGTAACCTTTGCGAAGGATATGACTATACTTCCATTCCGGAAGGTTACATTGCAGATGGTGACGCTTGTGTCGATTGTGATGGCGTATCAAAATATAAAATCAAAATCAACCCATGCGATGGCTTCCAAGATTGCGGCATTATGGGTGGCGATACCGGTGCTAAAACTTGCATGTCCGGTTCTCAAATAAAGTATGATAACTGCAAACCTTGTCCGAACTTGGGAACTCTAAGTTCTTGTCCGAGCCC
>CALXTD010000055.1 GCA_944391315.1 uncultured Alphaproteobacteria bacterium
TCCCTTGGTTTTGAAGCCTAAGAGCTCCGCAGCGCGTTTCGAAACATCGATAATTCTGTTTTTAGCATATGGCCCACGGTCATTAACACGCAAGACCAAAGAACGCCCGTTTTCCAAATTTGTTACGCGAACAATAGATGGCAAAGGCAAGGTACGATGTGCAGCCGTCAAAGAATTCATATCATATTCTTCACCATTAGCCGTTGTCTTGGCATGAAAATCATCACCATACCATGAGGCAACGCCCTCTTCGGAATAATTATAGTCTTCTTCCGGATAATACCACTGCCCCATAATCTGATAAGCATTACCAACTTTATAGGTTCCGCCGTTATCACGAATTGTTGCCGCCTGTGTATACGGAGACGCTTGCAAATCAACCTCTTTTGGCGACGAACAAGCCGATAACGCAGCCAAAGCGCAAAAACACATTAATTTAGGGTTCAATAATTTCATCAAATCACCTGTATTATTATAAAAGCTAAAACAAATTTTCTCCAATTTAGACTGTTTTTACCCATTCGTAAAGAGCGTTTTCACGTTTTACAATTATTTTTTTTGCACTTTAGGAATAGGAACCGGAATTGCAAAGCCGATTTCTGGATTATACTTATTTATCTTCTGCAACAATTGATAATCCGGATAACCATCTTGAGGCATATTGGCCTTTTTCTGAACTTCTTTAATAGCCTCTCTTGTTTGGGACCCGAGTTTTCCGTCTTTTTCAAGCTTAAACCATCCGAGCTTATTTATAAAGTCTTGAATTTTCATGACATCATCAGTTTTAAGCCGCAAGGCTTGATGTTGCGCCAAAGGCTCCCATTTTTGCCCGTTTTTAACATAATCAGAAAGGATACTAACGGCCAAAGCATAATTTTCAGAGCGATTCCAAGATAAAATGCGCTTAAAATTCTCACCAATCAGATAGGCTCGCCCTTTTTTCCCTTCAGGGACAATGATTGATGCCTTCATCTCTGAAGGAAGTTTAAGCTTTTTGTTATCAACGGTTTTAACACCGATTTCGCGCCATTCACGAACGGTTTTAGCATTTTTTCGACCGGTTAACGCATAGTCAAAATCCCACGGCAGACTAACTTCACTTCCCCAAGGTTCATTAACATTCCACCCCAACTTTGAAAGATAATTAGCCGCTGACGCCGCAGCATCTTCAAACGAGTGCCAAACATCAATTTTTCCATCAACGTTATAATCAATGGCATAAGCATTAAATGTTGAAGGCATAAACTGAAAATGCCCCATCGCACCGGCCCAAGACCCATCCATTTTTTTATAATCTATTCCCCATTTATCAATCATCACTAAGGCTTGATAAAGTTGATTTCTAAAAAACGTCGGCCGTCTTTTATCATAACTAAGCTGGGTCAAAACCTCAATTACGTTAAAATTACCAAATTGCTTGCCATAATTGCTTTCCATTCCCCAAAAGGCAACGATAAATTCAAACGGCACACCATAATTTTTTTCCATGTCATGAAATAAAGGATAAAGCTCGCGATACTTTTGTTGTCCTTCTTTAACTTTTTTAGCAGATATCATACGGTTGAGATAATCCGTTGAGGTCAATACAAATTCAATTTGTTTTCTGTCAATATCTACAACCTCAGGCTTCGGCTGATAATAATTCGGCGCAAAAACCGTTTCAACCGTTTGTTGGGCGATTCCTTTGCTAAGCATTTCTTTTTTCAGATTTTCAAGCCAAAGCTGATACTCTTGCGGCACGACAACATCTTGAGCCATACCGGCAGAAACTGCCAGTATTTCTCCAATTAAAACCGCCACTGATGTATATAAAATCCCCTTTTTCACAACAATCTCCCTATTTCAATAAGATAACGCAAATTTCTTTGAAAAAGGTTAATTAAAAAATATTTTGTTGCTAAAGAGAAATACGATATTATATTAGAAAGCATAGAAACATTAGGGGAGAAAAACATGAACACAGTCACACCTAAAAAAAGGATCAAACACTTTTTACTTTACGTCATCGCCGGCGTCGCCTCTTTAGGCGGTTTACTATCTGGTTTTGACACAGGCGTCATTTCCGGCGCACTGCTTTTCATCAACGACACCTGGCCGCTAACCACCTTGGAACAAGGATGGGTTGTATCCTCAGCTTTGGTTGGCGCAGTCGTCGGTGCTGCGGTTAATGGCGTTTTAGCCGATGTCTATGGCCGCAAAAAAGTCATTATCGCAACCGGAACAATTTTTGCCATTGGCTCAATTTTGTGCGGATTTGCCACCAGTGTTTCATGGTTAATTGCCGGCCGCATGATTCTCGGCTTAGCCATTGGTATGGTAAACTTTGTTATTCCGCTTTATTTGTCGGAATTATCACCGCAAAAAGTTCGCGGTATGCTGGTTTCACTTTATCAGTTGGCCATCACTGCCGGCATTTTGTTCTCATACTTAATCAACCGTATTTTTGCCTTAAGCGAATACAACTGGCGCTGGATGCTCGGAGCTGGCTTAATCCCTGCCCTCATTCTTCTAATTGGCATCAGCTTCTTGGGCGATACACCACGTTGGTTAATCAGCAAAAAACGTGAGGACGAGGCTAAAGAAATCTTCAAAAAGATTGAACCGAATGAAGATGCCGACAAACATATTGAAGAAATCAAATCAACCTTGCCTAAAGCCGTTAAAGCTTCTCAAAAGAAGAAAAAAGTCTTTGAAAGCTGGATGCTTATACCGGTCAGTGTTGGTATTATCATCATGTTCATTCAAATCTGCACTGGTATTAATACCATAATCTATTATACCGCCACGATTTTCAAAGCCGCCGGCTTTACCGATACGATTGGGGCTTTATACGCTACAATCGGTGTTGGCTTTGTAAATTTTGTCATGACCTTTGTCGCCATTTTCTTCACCGACAAAATCGGTCGCAAACCTTTGCTTTACGCAGGTTTGAGCGGCATGACCATAAGCCTTTTCGCTCTCGGCGCCTCATTTTATTTCAAAAACACGCTTGGTCTTGACTTAAAATGGGTTTCAGTCGGCAGTATCGTCACCTTTATTGCTTGCTTCGCCTTTTCTTTAGGCCCGATTGCATGGATTCTTATTTCCGAAATCATGCCCTTAAAGATAAGAGGTACCGCAATGAGCATTGCCACAATGTCAAACTTTGCATTTAACTTTATCATTGCATTGATATTCCCGACATTGCTTGAAACAATTGGCGAGGCTTACACCTTCTGGATTTTCGGATTCGTAGGAATATTCAGCTTGTTCTATACTTATTACTACATTCCCGAAACCAAGGGACGCTCACTAGAGCAAATTGAACAAAACTGGAAAAAACGACTTCCGGCTCGTCAGTTCTAAAAACGAAAAAAGTGCTGAATTTTCAGCACTTTTCTTTTTCTAATTTAAGTAAAAATTGCTTATAATCTACCCCACCGGCATAACCGCAAAATTTGCCGCTGCTAGCCACCACCCGATGACACGGAACAATAATCGCAATTGGATTATTATGGCATGCCTGCCCCACGGCACGCACCGCTTTAGGCGACTTCACCACCAAAGCAATGTCTTTATAAGAGCGCACTTCACCATAGGGAATATCACCAAGCGCTTTCCAAACCGTGCATTGAAAATCAGTTCCGATTAAATTAATTGGTAAATCAAAAACATAAAGTCGTTTTTCAAAATATGCCTTTAATTGAGCATAAGCTTCTTGCAACAAAAATGAACAAGCATTAGGATTATCAAAACCTTTGGAATTATTTACAAACCCAACTCTCGAAAGAGCATCGCCCTTTTCTTCAACAGAAAGAAAAATCTCTCTTACTTCACTTTCAAACCTAAAAACTGCCATAATTCCTCCAGACTTACTTTACAAAAACAAAAATCGTGCTATAAAGCAAGAAAAAAATATCAGGAGAAAATAATGTTTGCGGCATTAGGTGTGTTTATCGGTGGTGGTACAGGCTCAGTTTTACGGTGGTTAGTATGCAATCGCATCAGTACTCATTGGGGAACAATGACTGTCAACATACTCGGCGCTTTTTTCATCGGCTGCGCATACGCTTATTTTCAAAAAAATAATGCGATGAATTGATAAATTAAAAAAATATTGACAAATTTTCAAAACAAATTATAGTAAATTCGAAAATTTATTATTAACTAAAAACTTTATACATTATGAAAATCATTATTATTACCGCCGTCATAGCCATAGCGATAATTCTCTATGGGCTATATCGACTAAAAAAGTTGCGTAAACTCTTTGATGTTGAAAAACAAAAAAGCGATTCTCAGCTTCATCCTTTTGAAGCACTCTACAAAAGCCAACAACTTTTAACACTTTTCAAAAAAAGCCAAGATAAAGTTCGGATAAGTATGTGGGCATCAGCCGTCATAGTTGTCATTGTTGGATTTGCTTTTTATTGGTACGATACCCATAAAGAAACTTGGGCTAAGGAAGCCGAACAAAACCGCATCGAAAAGGTCGAACGCGAAAAGCAAGAAGCCCTTAACACGGAACAAAAACGCCTTACCAAAGCCGAAGAAGCAAAAAAGGAAGAGGAAGCTGAAAAACAAGAATTTAAAGCTTGGAAAGCTGAACAAATTGCAGAAGCGCAAAAAAAAGCTGATGCAGCTTTTTCCATTTACCAAGAAGCTCTTGAATCAATAAAACAAAAACAAAATTTGCAAAACCAAGCAAAGCTTGTTTCTGATTCCTTGAGCTTAACCCAAAAACAAAAAGCAGAAGCTTTAAAATTACAAGAAAAAATCCAACAAGATTTTAAGAAAGACTATACAAAATCTATGGATTGCCAATCTCTTGTGGTTCAATATCAAAAGCAAATGAAAGAACTTTCCGCCCAAATTCTCAATCTTGATAATCAAGAAAAACGATTATCAGAAAAGGTAGATAAAATTCGGCATGAAAAAAAATTCTTATATGTCTATGATATCGAACGATATGAAAAAGAATGGAAAGATGCAATCTTTGCAATTGCAGCGGCTCAAAATCTAACGATTAATGATAAAAATGTTGCAGATGGACATAAGGTCTTTATCACTATTTTTCTTTCAATTTTTGGAATATTGTTGGTATGCTGTATAGGAGGCATCATTTGGAAGTGTTACTACTAACAAAAAAATCCTGAACTTTTGTTCAGGATTTTTTTAATGGCGGAGAGGCAGAGATTCGAACTCTGGGAGGGCTCGCACCCTCGACGGTTTTCAAGACCGCTGCATTAAACCACTCTGCCACCTCTCCA
>CALXTD010000056.1 GCA_944391315.1 uncultured Alphaproteobacteria bacterium
CAACGCCAAAGCTGATATTTCTTTTATCATAGATGAAACACACCTTGCCGACACGCTTCACACGCACCTTTATTCTTTTCCGCGTTTGCCTTCACGTTCTGAAATTAAATTAGCTGCTTGTGAGTGCACAGCTTGCGACGGCGGCCTCAAATGTCCGTTTGGCGAAGCTTGGTACTGTCCAAGTGGCGGCCAAGATATGACAGAGCTTTGTTCCTTAATGGGCTATGCACAGACCTGTACCGGCAGCAATCAAACCAGAGGAACAGGTCAAACTTGTGGCGGATTATACAAAGATTGCTCCTGTACAAGTGGCTATAAATGGGATAATGGTGCGTGCATTAATCCTTGTTCTTATCCTTATATATGGAATGGTTCAAGCTGTATATGTAGCAGTTCTTATGAATTTAGCTGTAGTGGTTCTTACCAAAAACCAGTAGGAGCATCTTGCAACGGAAAATATACAAGATGTAGTTGTAGCAATAACAAATCATTCTGTATGAATTCAAATGGACAGTTCGATTGTCTTACAGAAAACTCTTTAAATTGCTATGCAGATTAAAGAAAACACATATGAAAACAACTCATTTCAGTTTCATTTTAAGATATTTTGCGGTGTAGCTGTTTTCGGCTTTGGCGACTTTTTCCGGCGTGCCTTGGGCAATAATACGTCCGCCGCCGTCGCCGCCTTCGGGGCCTATGTCGACAATATAGTCCGCGGTTTTAATCACGTCGAGGTTATGCTCAATCACCAAAACAGTGTTGCCTTGCTCAACCAGTTTATGCAAAACCGAGAGTAGGCGGTTAATATCTTCAAAATGCAATCCCGTGGTCGGTTCATCAAGAATATAAAGTGTTCGTCCGGTTGCGCGTTTGGAGAGTTCTTTTGAGAGTTTAATTCTCTGCGCTTCACCGCCGGAAAGAGTTGTGGCTTGCTGTCCGAGATGAATATAGCCAAGACCAACTTGTTGCAACAAAGACAGACGGTTCTTGATAGATGGAATAGCTTCAAAGAATTTATAAGCCTCATCAACCGTCATGTCGAGAACATCAGAGATGGATTTGTCCCGATATTTAACTTCCAGCGTTTCACGATTAAAGCGCTTGCCGTGGCAGGCATCACATTCCACATAAACATCAGGCAAAAAGTGCATCTCTATTTTGGTAACGCCATCACCTTTGCAAGCTTCGCAACGTCCACCTGCCACATTGAATGAAAATCGTCCTGCGGTATAACCACGAGCCTTGGCTTCCGGCAGACCGGCAAACCAGTCGCGAATATTGGTGAATAATCCGGTATAAGTAGCCGGATTTGAGCGCGGTGTGCGCCCGATTGGCGATTGGTCGATGTCAATAATTTTATCAATATGCTCAACGCCCGAGATTGATGAATATTTTCCGGCCGGTGTGCGGCTTCCGTTAAGCTCTTTGTCAAGCGCTTTGAATAAAGTTTCAAGAATAAGAGAGGATTTTCCACCGCCGGAAACACCTGTAACACAAGTAAATGTTCCGAGTGGAATTTTCAAATCCACATTTTTAAGATTGTTTGTTCTTGCCCCTTTAAGCTCGATAAATTTTCCATTACCTTTGCGCCGTGTTTTGGGAACAGAAATTTCTTTCACACCGTTAAGATATTGCGCGGTTAAGCTTTGAGGCGTATTCAAGACTTCTTCAACAGTTCCTTTTGCCATAACATAACCGCCGTTATCACCGGCGCCGGGGCCCATGTCAACCAGATAATCAGCGGCACGAATGGCGTCTTCATCATGTTCAACAACAATGACCGTATTCCCAATATCGCGCAGACGGGTAAGCGTTTCAAGCAAGCGGTCGTTATCGCGTTGATGAAGCCCGATAGAAGGCTCGTCCAAAACATACATAACGCCGGTCAAGCCGGAACCGATTTGCGAGGCAAGGCGAATACGTTGCGATTCTCCACCCGAAAGTGTGCCTGATTGACGAGATAATGTCAGATAATCCAACCCGACGTTGTTCAAAAAGCTGAGACGATTGATAATTTCTTTAATGATTTTATGAGCAATTTCTGCCTTTTTCGGCGTGAGAGTAGCCTCAACGCCGGAGAACCATTCGAGCGCTTTTTTAATAGACATATCCGAGGCTTCCATAATATCAAGCCCATTGACTTTGACGGCTAAGGCCTCTGGTTTTAAGCGCTTTCCATGGCAATATTCACACGGTGCAGCAGATTGATATTTTGAAAACTCTTCGCGTATCCAAGCGGAATCAGTTTCCAAAAAGCGGCGCTCCATGTTCGGGATAACCCCTTCAAACGGCTTATCGGTCATAAAGCGTGAAAAATACATCGGCACGCAAACATTGCCCGAACCATAAAGAATAACATCTTGCGCTTCTTTCGGCAGGTCTTTCCACGGCGTTGAGGTCGAAATATGTAAAAAGTCAGCCAAAGAATTAACCGTTTGCGTATAAAAAGCTGACTTTCCGGTATTCCACGGCGCAATTGCCCCTTGCGACAGAGAAAGATTTTCGTTAGGAATAATCAGATTCGGGTCCATATAAAGGCTGGCGCCGATTCCGTCACAATGCGGACAAGCACCGAATGGATTGTTAAATGAGAAAAGCCTTGGCTCAATTTCCTCAATCGTAAAGCCGGAAACAGGGCAGGCAAATTTTGAAGAAAAAACCGTGCGTTCACTTGTCTCATGATTTTCGGCATAAAGCAAACCGTCACTTAGTTTTAATGCAGTTTCAATAGATTGAGCCAAACGTTCCTGAATATTGGGTTTAACAACAATACGGTCAACCACAACCTCAATATCATGTTTGAATGTTTTTGCAAGGGTAGGGAGATTGTCCACATCATAAACCTGCCCATCAATTTTGAAACGTTGAAATCCTTGTTTTTGCAAAGTTTCAAGCTCTTTTTTGAATTCACCTTTTTTGCCGCGGGCAATTGGGGCGAGCAGCAAAAGCTTTGTCCCTTGCGCCATATCAAGAATACGGTCAACCATTTGCGACACGGTTTGCGATTCAATAGGAAGGCCGGTTGCCGGAGAATAAGGTGTTCCGGCGCGAGCCCACAACAAGCGCATATAGTCATAAATCTCAGTAACGGTTCCAACCGTCGAACGCGGATTGTGCGAGGTTGTTTTTTGTTCAATAGATATGGCTGGCGAAAGCCCTTCAATCGAGTCGACATCAGGCTTTTTCATCAGTTCCAAAAACTGGCGGGCATAAGCGGATAAACTTTCCACATAGCGCCGCTGACCTTCGGCATAAATCGTGTCAAAAGCCAAGGACGATTTTCCCGACCCCGAAAGACCGGTAATAACGGTCAGCTTGTTTTTGGGAATATCAATGTCAATATTTTTAAGGTTATGCTCGCGCGCGCCTTTAATTTCAATAAAATCACTAGCCATATTTAACTCCTGATGAGACTATAAACATGACAGAACAAAAATGCAACAAAAAAGTAAAGCGCAGGCTTTTTTTAATATCGCCTTGCAATTTTTTGAAAGATATGGTACAAATAAAATGTTGGACTAAGCAAAATAAGGACCTCCTTTGTTTAAGAAAATTAAGACATATGTAGGAATTCTGGCGGCATTTTTTCACATAACAACGGCGCAAGCCGATGTGAATATTGCTGTTGTTGCGCCGCAAACCGGTGATCAGCAAGTTTTCGGAACAGAGCTCATCAGCGGTGTTAAAACAGCAATTGATTTGATAAATGAAGCAGGAGGATTAAAAGGCCAAAGGATAAATCTGATAACGATTAATGACGCCTGTGATGACCGACTGTCTGTTGCTACCGCCAAAATGATAGCGTCTAACACCGGTGAAAAAGATAAAATTTCTTTAGTCATTGGCCCTTATTGCGGCAACAAGTTTGGAGAAGTTGCTAAAACCTACGCCGATGCCAAAATTTTTCAGATAATTCCGACATCTATTCCGGAAGAAGACGAAGCCGAAAATCACCCCGGATTAGCCAAACTAAGCGGAGATAATCGCCGCCAAAGTACGGATTTTTATAACTTTTATGACAAGAGCTTTTCCGGCAGAAACGTAGCCATCATCTATGATAGCGAAAACCGCGAGATTGTTGATATTGCCGCCGCCGTTCAGCAAGAATTTAAAAAACACAATGCTTTAGAGCGGCTAAAGGCATATAGTTACAGCTCTTTTGATGATATTGATGATTTGGTAGAAAAGGTTTTGGAAGACAAAAACAATATTGCTTATATATTAGGCACCCCAAAACAAACGGCCGAAGTCGCCAGCCAGTTAAAAGATGAAAACGAACATTTTATTATTTTTGCCAATAAATATAAGGCACAAAAAGATTATAACGAGATAATGGGCAAAATGGCCGAGAAGATATTTTACGTGGGCTTGCCGTCGTTAAGCGATAATCCGAACTTTGCCGAAACTTTGGTGCAGTTAAGATTAAAAGGCGTTGAGCCGGAAGGCTTGGGCGTTTATGGTTTTTCTGCGGTCAAGTTTTGGGAGGGGCTGGTTGAAAAAGGCGACTCATTTGATTATGACAGGTTAGCCTCAGCCATGGCCAACGGACCGGTAAAAACTTTATGGGGCGAAACAACTGTTAAAAACGGTACCCCTGAAAATTTGCCAAGCTACGGAATTTACATCCGCATGAGCGGCCAATATGCCCAAGTTTACTAAAAAAATAAAAATTTTTTCCCACAGATAAAGATTTTGCTTTAATCTTAAAATAAAGCGGGTATATTAAAACGCAGGAATAACTTTAATAAAGAGAAAAGAAATGGCTGGAAGCATAAATAAAGTAATTTTAGTCGGTAATTTAGGCGCAGATCCTCGCGTCAGCAATACCCAAAGCGGCACCAAAGTTGTTAACTTGAGCGTTGCAACCACGGATAGCTGGAGAGATAAAGCATCGGGAGAAAGAAAAGACCGCACGGAATGGCATCGTGTTGTGATTTTCAATCCGCAGTTGGCTGATATTGCCGAAAAATATTTAAGAAAAGGCTCTAAGGTTTATATTGAAGGACAGTTGCAAACCCGCAAATGGGAAGACACCAACGGTGGCGAAAGATATACGACCGAGATTGTTTTGCAAAACTTCAACGGCAATTTAACCTTGTTGGATAGCAAAGGCGACGGTGTTCCTGCCGGTGGTAATGATGTCTTTTCGGGCGCTCCTTCGGGAGCCGGCTGGGACGCAGG
>CALXTD010000057.1 GCA_944391315.1 uncultured Alphaproteobacteria bacterium
TTAACGATATCATCGGTTGGGAAGGCAAAACAACCATGGAACAATCTTATTCCAACCATACACTTGCACAAATTAAAGCTGAAATGCATAAATTTAGCTATGACTTCCTTAAACCATATTTTGCAAAATGGAAAACCATCATGGCAAAGAAGTAAAGTTACGCACAAGCCAAATTTTTACCGCTCCGATTTGTTAAATAACACGACAATATAAATGTGAGAGTTCATCAATCATACTAGTTAAATGGCTTAAGAGGCAAGGATTTAATCGTCTTTATCTCTTTATCTTAATATCGGGCTGGCGTCATCATCGCGGGATAGCTCCACCGCCATAAAGGATACCCGACATCTACACCCTCCATGGATACCATACTGCCACACTATGCCGTACCATACCGGATAAGATTATTTTTTTTGTTAAGTGAATTTTAGTCAAGGCCTTTACGTGCGAAGACCAAAATCAAGGAAAAAGATTTCAATAAAAATATATAAAAAAGGCAAGGAATTTTAGTCCTCGCCTTCATTACTCACCAATACTTATCTAGGCATATTTAGCAAAATATTTTTTACTAAAAGCGGTGCGAAAGCCTCCCCCAAAACATCTCTCAGTAAGTTTTCATCATCACTAGCCCAAGCAGGAAAAGGAAAAACGTTCGGTAAGGCATAACTTCTTAGCAACTCTAAAATTGTGTATGCTCGCGCATCACTATAGGTTCCATCGGCCAATTTTCTTCCGGGATGGCATGTTACCATACCTCCCATACCATCTGAACCTTGAAGAACGCACGGGAAAGCGTCATCCCACTTTGGTCTTCTGTAAGCTGAGCGATAATATTCCTTAGGTTCGCCGTTTTTCTTTGTCGGTCTATACGGAGGCAGATTGTCAAAAGCGGAACAACCCGTTGCTGTATGTTTCATTACCTCTACATCCTTTTCTTTCCAATAGGGAGCATTATGATACTTAAGGATGTCTAACCTATCTTTCCAATCAGGATCGTTTTCATATTTTATTATTCCTCGCTCTCCAGATTCTAGACTTGGTAGATCTCCAATGGCATCCTCTATGGTTTTCCACTTCTCTTTCGGTAACTTGGGTGGCAAACTCCAGTTGGAAATTTTTGAAGCAAGAACAATCGCTCTCGTGCGGTTTTGTGGTGTTTCGCTATATTCACGCGCATTAACATATTGGTTGATATCCACCTTAAAATTCCTCTCCGCAAAAAATTTTTCTAAATATTCTCTAACTGTTAAACCTCCAAATTCAGGTAAAATTGTATCCGATTGGTAATCTAAAAAGTCAGGAACATTTTCTATGAGCACATTTTTAAAGGGATAAGCATCAATCGTTTGTGTAACGTTTAAAACCAAACGATTGCGAATATCCTCATCCTTGTTTTCACTTTGGTTTGCTTTGGAGTGTCCCTGACAAGGCGGACTCGCTAGCAATAACTCCACATTTTCTTCCTGACATTTTTTTAAGAATCTCTCCATATCTTCAGGTTTGGTTACATCGCCATTTATAACCTCGCAATCAGGATAAATGCTCTTATATAAATCTGCTCTGTCTGTCTCCAACTCAATTGCAACCACAACTTTCACATTGGCATGGCGAGCATAAAACTCGCCAATACCTGCATTTGCAAACATAACTGCTGCTTTAATTTCTCTCATAGGTATTACTCCTCTTCTTTGTTGTTAAAAAACGTTGTCCATTTGGAATTGAAAGGTTCTTTGGCAAAAACATCCAAATAAGCTCCACTGGGAAACATCCTTTCGATGACCTCATAATAATATCTTGGTTTCAAATCTGTTCTTTCGCTCCGTTCTTGAAAAACTGATGCTTTGATTAATTCCGGTTCTGGAAGGCTATCTCCCTTGGTTGCAACCAATAAAACTTTGTGTCTGGCTTCAAAACAAAAATGAGTTTTCTTCGTTTTTACAAAGTCCCAAATGGCGTGTTCTCGGTAAGTGAATCCCCAGGCCGAAACAACTTCTAAGGATGAAATTAAATCCTCTGATGTCGTCCACAGGAACAAAACAGCGTTATCATCTGATGGAATCTGCAACTTTTTCATTTCCTCAATGGATATAGCCAAAGTCTTGTCGCTCTCTTCGCTTTCATACACCGGATTGGCATAAATGATGTTATATTTATCCCCATCAAGCTTTATGGCTTCGGATTGATGTATGTCTGCAAAAGATTTTTGTTTTTCTATCAGTTTCTTCCACTTATTCTCCTCTGAGCGTTTTTTACGCGCTATTTTTAAGGCTAATTTTCTAGTTGGTAACTCACCTTGTTTACGGGCTTCGGTGATGGTTTGTTCAACCAAATCTTTATCAATCTGCTGAATTTCCCATGCTTGTTTATATTTTAAGCCGTATTCACCCTCTAAAATTCTTGTTTTAGTTTTTGTTGCGGTTTCTCCTCCTTTCAATTTATACTTATCGCTTCTAAAACCATCCTCAGTTGGCAGATTCTTAAATTTTTCAGCCAATTCTGCGTCTGCTTCCAAGAGGGATTTGGCCTTCTCAAAAGCATTCTCATAAATTGCTTCATATTCTTCTTTGGAAAGTTTCTGATCTTTAAGGGATTTAAGTGCCTTTTTAATCTCGCTTTCTAAAGATTTACCTGCTTCCTCATTATTTTTTAGAGTTGTTGCTTCTTTAGTTTCCTCATTTTCAGTGGCTATGCCTTCTGCCGGAGTTTCTAATAATTCGTTATCAATAATATTTTCTTGTAATTTGAGCTCTGTCATAACTCGAATCCTTTCTCGCTAAAATTTCAACAATTTTGCAGGACGGGCGCCCGAGCTACGTCTTTATATATACAGGATTTTTTGACATAAGTAAAACAAGGAATATACCAAGATAACTCGTTTTAAAACAAAAAAACAGCTACTTATAAGCTGTTTCCTTTACTGTATATTTCATGTATTTTTATTTAGATTTTGTTGCTAGCAAATCTTGTATATCGCTTTTCAGATATTTGATAATTTTCTTTGAATATTGCGTATATGTAATTTTTTTTCTATCTCGTAATCCCTGAATCTTTTTCTTTGTGAAACCGGTAGCTTCTTTGGCTTCATTAAGTGTATACCATTTTTTATCTTTTAAATCTTCCATTGCCTTTTTTATATATTCAGCCAAAGCGGTTAAATATGAAGCCAATTTTGTATATTCTTCATCGTTTCCTGGTGTGCAGTATTTCATATAAATCTTTACAAACTCACTCAACACATCTGTTTCAAATTGAGGCAAATAATCTTGGTTTTCCACAAAAAGAGACATTAAAGATACAAAGTCATTATCCAAATTTAAATCATTTAAAATTTTATGTTTTTTCTTAAAAAAATTAAAGGTTTTAATAATATCATTTCTAACTTGCAAATCTTCTTCAGGGAGATTGCTATCATCATATTCTATAAATTTTCCATAGCTTTCTGTATCAACCGTAATTTTATAGAATTCATAAAGCAAAAGCATATTTTTTACATACTCAGCCGAAATATCCTTTTCTATTTTTCTTCTCTTTTTTGTTTCTTTCATGAAAGCAGAATGTTTTTGGGCTAAATATTTATTAATATCTTGGATAGAAAACAGATATGCCGATGAATAATGTATTTCACCTCTATTTAATAAATTTTGTATTGTATTGCGTGTACACTTAAAAAAATATGCTAAATCGTTAGGAGATAAAACTGTTGAACCATTTATTGATAGAATTTTCATTGGTGCGGTTTTGGTTGCTTCTATAAATTTAAATGACAAATAGGTTGCGCTCAGTCTTTTTATATAGTCAAGTTTTATCTCTATTATATTTTTGAAATTTGCCTGTAAGCAGAAATAATTATTTTGTCTTGTAGAATTAAGTAAAGCATATACAGCTACTTGATTTTTTGACCTTTCTTCTTTATTTTTCCAAACATGCATTAGATATGTTTTATAAATTTTTTGTTTTAATAATTTTCTATCCAAAGATGAAATAAATCCGCCATTTATAACATAATCATAAGAAACTCCAATTTTTATTTCTGCCGGATCATTCCATTTTTTTGAACACAATTCATGGATGAAAAGAACAGGATACATTCCTTCTGTCAGTAATTTCTGCCAACCTTCTTGACTTCTATTTGCATATAACATATCTGATATTCGGCTGATGCGTCGGATATATTCATTCGCGGTTTTAATGGTTTTGTTACCACCATCTTTCTTTGTTAGCCAAGAGTAAAAAACTTGAATTATGTCATTTTGTGATGTGTTTTTCATGTTTAATATCTATTTTTAATCAACCTCATTCCAAACGGGAATTAGGTTAACATATTAATTTTATGTAATTTTTATTTATTATGTCGTAAAAAAATTAATATTAAAACAAAAAAATTCAACTTTTAGAAAAATTTTTATTAAATCCGCACAAAAAAACAATTCTATTTAAATGTATCATTATAAACCGGTTACCAAAATCCACCATAATCTTGGTATAACTGATTCATCAGTTCGGGATACAAGGAAGCTTTTATTCAGGCGGCCTTTGTTATTTTTATATCAAAAAATAACTTAATTATTATTAAAAAAAAATAAATAAAATTAATAACTTAAATAAAGAAATAAATACTAATTGGATAATAAAAATGAATAAATACAAATATGAAAGAGTATGGTTGCAAGAGATAATGACAGAA
>CALXTD010000058.1 GCA_944391315.1 uncultured Alphaproteobacteria bacterium
CAACCTGTTTCGTTAATCAGAAAAATGCTTACCCCAAGTGTATTTTTTAGTTTTTGCAGAGACAAATCACCTAAACTAGTGGCGGCAAAACTTTGCTTGTAAATTAAAACTGCCGGTATAATTTTACTATCTACGGGAAGTTCAAAATCTTTCAAGAGTTTGGAGCAATTAACTTGTTTATAATAAGTATATGCTTCCAAAATACAGCGCAACAAAGTTTCCTTACTGTCGGGCTTCTTAAACTCCAGCAGATACAAGATTCCATTGCTTTCTGAAAATGAGATTAAATCGATTTTACCGGCTAGATTGTTGCGAACATTTTTTATCGGCACTTGAAAATCTATAATTTTTCCCAGATTTTCATAGTTTTTACCATACATACTTTTCGCCAGCCACTCTTCCTGCCGCCGAACAGCTCCTTTTGTAATCTCGTTAATTTTGTTACCATCAGGAATTAATTGTTCATGCCCATCTGTTTTATAAGAAGACAGTCTATTAATAACTCGGATATTTTCAAAAGCGGCCAAATTTTCCAAAACAAATTCAGCCGCAATATTTTCATATCGTTCTTTGGTATCACTGGTTATTCCGCGATAATTCAAAAAATTTTGAGCATAAAAGCTATCAATATCTCCAATAGCTTCCCTTAATAAATTCAGAAAATCCGCCTTTGAATACCTTCGCACTGCCATTCTAAAGCAGACCTTCTAAAGCTAAAACCTTAATAAAAGCTTCCCCCAAATCCTTATATTGGGCTATTCTCGTACCGCAATATTTTTTTATATCTCTACCTGTAAGTTCATAAAGTTTGTTTCCGCAATATTTTTTTACATATTTGCCATCAAACTCATACAACTTACCCCCGCAGTATTTTTTTATGTATTTGCCATCAAATTCATACAACTTTCTGGAACCATCTAAAATATATTTACCGTCATATTTATAAGCCATATTTCTTCTCCCATTAATAGTTTCAGTACCTAACATAATAAATACTTATTGCTACAAGTCAATAAAATTAAGTTGGGTTAACACAATAGTTTGCGGATTTTTATTATTGTACACTCCCAATAAATATTTATCGGGGATGTGCTATGTTATCAGAAGAAGATTTTAAAAATGCCATTGCAACGGCAATTCGCAAAATGAGAAATGCCGAAAAGAAATCCTGTGAAGAATTGGCTGCACACAGTGATATTGATTATTCATCGTTGAATCTGATTGAAAATGGAAAGCAGTCGCCCAAAGCCTATACCTTATACAAAATCCTTTTGTCTCTTGGGATAGACATCTGTGCAGTTATCTCTAAAGAAGGAAACCGAATCAAAGAGCCTGAAGAAATTTTAATCAGTAAAATCTCTCATTTAAATGATAAACAGCAGGAAATTTTATTAAAGTTTTTAAACGAGTTCATCCGTTCGTGATACAAAAAACTCCGCATTCAAAATGCGGAGTTTTTCTTAGCGCCTATATGCGCGTCCTAATTTCGGATTTCTCATAGGATGAGGGCAAGAAGTATTGCGTCCGACATAATATCCATCTCGTATACTTAAACCCGTAGCGGCATAATGTGAAATATGCGGAGCTTCCGTATGCTCGGTCAGATACAGAATTGCTTGGCTAAAAGCATCGCATAAATCTTTAAACGCACATTGCGGAAAAGTTAGCAATTCATCAAAAAATATCTCAAAATTATTGCCGTAAACAGCGGGAAAAGAACAATTTCCGTTTTGAATATGAACTGAAGCTGCGCCAAACCTGACCTCTTTATCTTTGCTAGGCTGAATAGCAACAACTTCTATATCACGGCGACATTGTAATGACTGTATAAGCTGAGTTCCCGATGATTTGTCTTCAATCAACAATTTAACCGGAAGATTATACTTACTCTTTGTCTGTTCAAAGGAGACAATAGCCTTTTGTAACAATTCTGGAAAAGCAAAACGTCCGCGAAAACAATCCAACATCTGCCACTTATTATTATAGTCAATCCCGATAATCACGCAGGCTGAATAGGCATTATTATCGCCGCATTTACTGGCCGTATCCCATGATATAACCAGCTCCTTCATCGGATTCGCTATTTCCGTATAATATTTTAGCCACTCTTTTTTTACCAAATTTCCCTGCGGAGATATGGGCATTTGCTGATATTGCGCGCAAAAATGATACTCGCCGCTGTTAAGCTTAATATCTTGGAGAATTTCTAAATCCTCTCTTTCAGGATGCAAAGCCTCTCCTTTCTGGCGTATTATCGTCTTATATCCACCCAAAGGGGTTTTAATTTTCCATATCTCATCTTCCGTTGCAATTGCCGGAATTTTAATATGTCTGATATCCGGAGAACGGTTCAGAATATGCCCACATAAATCATCCAAATGCAAACGTTGCATAATCAGTAGAATTTTTCCTGTGCGTTTATCGTTTAAGCGCAAATAAAGCGTATTACCGTACCAATCATTAACTTTTTTACGCTGAACATCTAATAATGCGTCTGTGGGTTTTATCGGATCATCAATAATTATCCAGTCTGCACCGCGCCCAGTCAAAGTACCGCCAACCGAAGTAGCATACCTCCCGCCGCCTGCTGTTGTCTGAAAATCATTAACTGCAGTTTTGTCAACAGAAAGTGCTGCTCGGAAAAACAAATCGCGATACCAAGAACTACTCATCACAGCGCGGCATTGTCCCGCCAATGTTTCCGCCAGTTCATCATTATAACTGACGCAAATTATATTTGCCTTGGGATCATGTCCGAGAATAAAAGCCGGTAAAGCAACCGAACAAATTATGGATTTTAGATTCCTTGGCGGAATATTGATAATCAGCCGCCGTTTCTTACCGCTCATCATATCTTCAAGCTCCTGACAAATATAATCTATGTGCCAGTTGCTTTTAAACTCGCTGTTTGAAACTTCTTGAAAACACTTTTCAACAAAGCTCGCAAAATGACAGCGCAATATTGCTTGTAAATCAGCCAAAGAAGATGTCATTAATCATCTCCCGTAAAAGCTCATTATCTTCCAAACCAGCCTCTTTTCTGATTTCTTCAACATCTAACAAGAGTTTCCGTTTCAAAGAATCACTCATTGATGATTCTGTAATCTTAGCTACCGAAAGATTAATAATTTTTTTCTTTGCATCTGCGGAATAAGAAGCTGTCTTTTTTCCGAGAAAATGTCGCTTTAATATTTCTGCACATTCCCTACAAATTTTTCGATCTTTTTCCAATAAAGACAATCGTTTTGTTTCCTCTTCAAAAAGTTTAATTATTAATTTCATCATTTCTTTATCAGTCATGATTTTTCTACTCATTAATTTTTTTTATAAAATTTTCAACAATACTTTGGTCGCTGGCACTCAAGGCTTTCAAAGCCTGTTGTTTTTCTTCTTCCTTAAGATCAATTTGCAACAAATAGGGAAAAAGCGCGGCAATAGCCTTAATCTCACCTTTTACGGCCGCATTGACCAGCTGAGTTAACATCGCAAGTTTCTTAGATATTTTTACTTGCTTACCGTCTTGAGTGATTGTAATTTTTTGTCCCAAAACATCGTTCAGCAGTTTTAACGTATTGCAGGAACCTTTCGGCCGACCTTTGGCGTTACCTGACTTTCCCTTTTGAAAACGACTATGCAAAGGAGGTTTTCCATACCCAACATCAGACATTTTTCTTCTCCTTAAGCAATTCATTATAAGGTTTACCGTCATCTTTGCGCACCGCCCATACTCCAGTTAATTCACAGTATCGGCGGATAATCGTGTCGACATATAATGGCTCATACTCGATTCCATAACAAACACGTCCGGCCTTTTCAGCCGCAATCAGTGTTGTTCCGCTACCAAGAAACGCATCCAGCACAATATCGCCCCGTTTAGACGCGTCCAAAATTGCATCGCGGACTAATTCTACCGGTTTGACCGTCGGATGCATTTTAAGATTTTTCTGTTCGGAACCAAAACTGTTAACACCGGCATAATGCCAAACATTTGTCCGATAACGGCCGTGTTTTCCTAATTCCACATTATTAACATGAGAGCCTTTGCCGTTCTGAAAAACAAGAATCAGCTCATGCTGCGAACGATAAAAACTTCCCATTCCGCCGTTTTTCTTACACCAAACCACCATATTCAGCATTTTGGGATAGATATCCCTCGCCGCTGAAAGCAGCTCGTATATATGCC
>CALXTD010000059.1 GCA_944391315.1 uncultured Alphaproteobacteria bacterium
GAAAACAAAAAGAAATAAGGAGAAACGCTAATGACACGTTCCGTATGGAAAGGGCCGTTTGTTGATGGCTATCTTCTGAAAAAAGCTGAGGCTGCTAGAGCTTCCAAGCGTAATGAAGTGATTAAAATTTGGTCTCGCCGTTCAACCATGTTGCCGCAATTTGTCGGTTTAACATTCGGTGTACACAATGGTCACAAGTTCATCCCGGTATTGGTTACCGAGGATATGATTGGTCATAAATTCGGTGAGTTTGCGCCGACCCGTACTTTCTACGGTCACGCAGCTGACAAAAAAGCTAAGAGAGGTGAATAATGAGTAAAGCTAAAAGTGCCAGAAGAGTAGAGGCTAACGAGGCTTTGGCCGTTTGCCATTCTATTCGCACCTCTTCGCGCAAGTTGAATTTGGTGGCTCAATCAATCAGAGGCTTGAGTGCATCTAAGGCTGTGGCCGAGCTCAGCTTTTCGAAAAGAAGAATTGCTAAGGTCGCTTTGGCTGTATTGCAATCTGCAATTGCCAATGCCGAAAATAACCACCAATTAAATATTGATAAGCTTGTTGTTAAGGAAGCTTATGTTGGTAAAGGTTTAGTTATGAAACGTATGCATGCACGCGGTCGCGGCAGAGGGGCAAGAGTATTGAAGCCTTTCTCAAGCATGACAGTTGTTGTTGCAGAGCGTGGGGAGTAATCTGATGGGACAAAAAGTAAATCCTACCAGTCTTCGTCTTGGAGTTAACCGTACTTGGGACTCTCGTTGGTATGCTGATGACAAATATGCAGATTACCTTCACGAAGACGTTAAAATTAAAGAAATGTTGAAAGAAAAATTGGCTCAGGCCGGTGTAAGCAAGATTGTTATTGAACGTCCTGCCAAAAAGGCCAGAGTTACAATTCATTCTGCAAGACCAGGTGTTGTAATTGGCAAAAAAGGCCAGGATATTGAGGTTTTGAGAAAAGAAATCCAAAAACTGACCGATTCAGAAGTTCAATTGAACATCTTGGAAGTTAGAAAACCTGAGTTGGATGCACAATTGGTTGCAGACAGCGTTGCTCAGCAATTGGAACGCCGTGTGGCTTTCCGTCGCGCAATGAAACGCGTTATGCAGTCAGCTTTACGCTTGGGTGCTGAGGGTATTAAGGTTGCTTGCTCGGGACGTTTGGGCGGTGCCGAAATTGCCAGAACCGAACATTATCGTGAAGGCAGAGTACCTTTGCACACTTTGCGTGCTGACATTGATTATGCTACCTCAACAGCTCATACAACTTATGGTGCCTGTGGTGTAAAAGTTTGGATCTATAAAGGCGAAATTATGGCTCATGATCCGATGGCGCAGGACAAAAAGTTGGCTGAACAGAAATAATGGGTGAATAGAAATGTTAAGTCCAAAGAGATTAAAATTCCGCAAACAGCATAAAGGTCGTATTCACGGCCTGGCCAAAGGCGGATCAGAATTGAGTTTTGGTTCATACGGCTTGAAAGCTTTGACACCTGATCGTATTACAGCTCGTCAGATTGAGGCAGCTCGTCGTGCGATTACTCGTGAGATGAAAAGAATTGGTCAGTTGTGGATCAGAATTTTCCCAGATGTTCCGGTGTCGGATAAACCGGCTGAGGTTCGTATGGGTAAAGGTAAAGGCTCCGTTGAGTTCTGGGTTGCCAGAGTTAAACCGGGACGCATCCTGTTTGAGTGCGAAGGTATTGATGAAGCTACGGCTCGTCAGGCTTTTGCCTTGGGTGCTGCAAAGTTGCCGATTAAAACCAAGTTTGTGAAAAAACTTAATTCAGAACTGGGAGCAGAATAATGGTAAAAACTAAAGATCTTCGCGCTATGAGTTTGGATGAATTGGAAGCTAAATTGCTTGAATGCAAAAAAGAGCAGTTTAACTTGAGAGTTCAACAATCTACCGGCCAATTGCAAAACACAGCTCAGCTGGCAAAAGTCCGCAAAGAAGTAGCCAAAATCAACACGCTCATCACTGAGCGCAAGAAGAATTAATTAAAGGAGAAATATTATGCCTAAAAGAATTCTTCAAGGTGTTGTTGTTAGTGATAAGCAGGATAAGACTGTCGTGGTCAGCGTAGAGCGTCAGATTATGCATCCTGTTTATAAAAAGTTCATCAAGAAAAGCAAAAAATATGCTGCTCATGATGAGAATAATCAGTTCAAAGTCGGTGATACGGTTCGTATTGAAGAATGCGCTCCTAAGTCAAAGACCAAAACTTGGACTGTAATCGTTGATAACGCCTAAGAGAAAAGGAATTAGAAAATGATACAGATGCAAACCAACCTCGATGTCGCCGACAACTCTGGTGCTCGTCAGGTGCAGTGCATTAAAGTTCTTGGCGGTTCCAAGAGAATGCACGCCTCTGTTGGCGATGTAATCGTGGTCTCGATTAAAGATGCGATTCCAAAGGGTCGTGTTAAAAAAGGTGATGTTGCCAAAGCCGTTATTGTTCGTACGGCATCCGACATCAGACGTAAAGACGGATCGGTTATCCGTTTTGACAAAAATGCTGCAGTTCTCATCAATAAGGACGGTGAGCCGATTGGTACTCGTATCTTCGGCCCTGTTACCAGAGAGCTCAGAACCAAGAAATTTATGAAAATTATTTCATTAGCACCGGAGGTATTATAATGCCTAAGTTGAAAATTAAAAAGGGCGACCAAGTTGTCGTTTTGTCAGGTGATGACAAGGGCAAAACTGGTGAAGTATTGAAAGCAATGCCGAAAGAAAACAAAGTTGTTGTTCAAGGCGTAAATTTGGTTAAAAGACACACCAAACCGAGCCAGACCAACCCAGGAGGTATTGTCTCGAAAGAAGCACCCATTAACGTCTCTAAAGTAGCTTATGTTAAAGACGGTAAACCGTCTAAGATCGGCTACAAAGAAGTTAAAGGCAAAAAAGTGCGTGTTGCTCGTAAAACCGGTGACGTAATCGATTAATGGGAGAAAAATTTATGGCAAATTTTGAAGACTTATACAATCAGGTCATAAAAAAATCTCTTGTGGAAAAATTCGGTTACACTAACCCACATGAGATTCCTAAGTTGACAAAGATTGTTTTGAACATCGGTGTCGGTGATGCCGTTACCGATAAAAAGAAACTGAACAATGCCGTTGAAGAGTTGGCCTTGATTGCCGGACAAAAGCCGGTTGTTACGACTGCTCGCAAATCAATCGCGACATTCAAGGTAAGAGCCGGTATGCCGATTGGCTGCAAAGTTACTTTGCGCTCTACCAGAATGTATGAATTCTTGGAGAGATTGATTAATATGGCATTGCCGCGTGTCAGAGACTTTCATGGTATTTCGGGAAAGAATTTTGACGGCAGAGGAAACTTTGCTTTCGGAATTAAAGAGCAAATCATCTTCCCCGAGATTGACTATGATAAAGTTGAGAATATCAGAGGTATGGATATTTGCATTTGCACTTCGGCCAAAACCGATGAAGAAGCCAAAGCTCTGTTGACCGGCTTTAACCTACCTTATAAGAAATAAGTGGAGAGAAACACATGGCAAAAACAAGTTCAGTTTACAGAAACTTGAAAAGAGCAGAGATGGCGAAGAAATATGCTTCTCGTCGTAATAAGCTCAAAAAAATAGTTATGGATAAAACCATCTCTCCGGAAGAGAGATTCCAGGCTACTTTGAAATTGGCCGAGATGCCGCGCAATTCTGCAAAAATCAGATACAGAAACCGTTGCAAATTGACGGGGCGTTCTCGTGGTGTTTACCGGAAATTCGGCTTGTCGCGTGTTGAATTGCGTGATATGGCAAGCTTTGGTGAAATTCCGGGATTGGTTAAATCAAGCTGGTAGGAGATTCGAATATGTCAATGACAGATCCTTTGGGCGATATGCTCACACGCATTAGA
>CALXTD010000060.1 GCA_944391315.1 uncultured Alphaproteobacteria bacterium
GGTTCTCAACTTGGTTATATTCTTAATAGCGATATGACAGTCACATCATCAAAACAAAGCGGAAAAACACCTATCGGTGTCGTCGTTTGCTCTTATTCGGGTGGTGGCGGACAGGCGATGGCATTAAAGTCGTTAGGTGACTATAAGTGGTCAACGGAATATGTCGATATCTCGACATTACCGAACTTATTGCCATCTCAAGCCTCACAAGACTTTGCAAGTTGTGAGAATAGTGCAAAGATAAGGGCACAAGGAAATAGCAGTACCTATCCGGCGGTATGGGCAGCCTATAACTATACGACAACAGGAACGAAGGTCGGAGATTGGTGCTTGCCGGCGGCAGGAATATTTACCTCGATATGCAATAACCAAAGCACCATAAACACAGGATTCAGCCGTGCAAATGGGACACAATTCACAAATAGCACTTACGCTTGGTCGTCGTCCGAGAGCGGCAATCCATGGGCGTGGTACTCAGACTTTAGCTACAGTTACGGCTTGTACGACACCCATAAGGCTCGCAGCTACGAGGTCCGCCCCATTATCGGTTTCTGCAAAGCGGGATATGAGCATGATAAATCAACGGATAGTTGTAAAGCATGCAGTAGATCTTATCAATATACTTGTACCGGCTCAAATCAAACTGGAGGTAGCGGAACCGCTTGTGGTGGAAAGTATACGGCTTGTACTTGCTCTAGCGGATATAAGTGGAGTGCTGGTAGTTGTGTTAGCAGATGTTTTTCACCTTATGTATGGAATGGAAGTAGTTGTGTTTGCAGTAGTTCATATCAATATACTTGTACCGGTGCAAACCAAACCGGAGGCAGTGGTATGGCCTGTGGTGGAAAATATGCGGCTTGTACTTGCGAGAGTGGGTATTATTGGTATATATACAACGGCACTTGTATTAAAAAATAAAAGTGGTGCGATTAATAAAAAAGCGGAGCTTCATGCTCCGTTTTTTTGTATCCAAATTTTTCAGCGACAAAATTTTCTAAAACGCTTGACTCTCAAAAATAAAAGAGTATTACATTGCAACGGAATTTTTGAGAAAGAATAATAAACAGAAAAGCAGGAAAAGAAAATGTTCGGTTTTATGAAAAAAGCCCTCGGCTTTTATGAAAAAAATTATGCTCCTAAGTTAGTAGAAGTTATAAAAAATCAAGGATATAGTTATAAAAAATTCAAGACAGACGCTTCTGCCGGCTTAACGGTTTCGGTTATATCGATTCCGCTGTCAATGGCTTTGGCGATTGCATCAGGCGTGTCGCCGGCACAAGGATTATATACGGCGATTGTTGCCGGATTTTTTATTGCCTTGCTGGCTGGTGGACGTTATCAAATCGGCGGCCCGACCGGAGCCTTTGCAATTGTTATTTTAACGGTTTTAAATGGCTATGGCTATCAGGGGCTTTTGATGACCATGCTTATCACCGGTGGTGTTTTGATTATTGCCGGATTGCTGAGATTAGGTACGTATATTAAATATATTCCATATCCTGTTGTTCTAGGCTTTACGGCAGGTATCGGCTTGCTGTTGATTTCAACCCAGTTTCAAGACTTGCTTGGCTTGCAGATTCAAAATGTTCCGGCTGCAGTTTTCCCTCGTTGGAATACTTATCTGCACAATCTTGATAAATTGACTCTTGCTTCAACCTTTATTGCATTGATGAGCTTCGGCATTATCTTTTATCTTCAAGCAAAGAAGCCAAAACTTCCGGCTTATTTGATTTGCGTAGCCGCCTCAATCTTGGTTGTTATGATATTTAGTATGTTTGGTGTTGAAGTCACCACCATCGGCAGCCGTTTTGGCGGAATTCCACACTTTTTGCCGGCCCCGACCATTCCTGACTTTAGCTTTGACTTGTTTTTTGAGGTTTTGCCGAGCGGTTTAACCATTGCCTTTTTAGCCGCCATTGAGTCTTTGCTCTGTGCAACGGTAGCCGACGGCATGAGCGGTGATAACCACAATCCGAATGTAGAATTAATCGGTGAGGGCATAGCAAACGTAATCACCATGTTCTTCGGTGGTATTCCGGCCACAAGTGCAATTGCGCGTACGGCAACAAACTTGAAGGCTCATGCATATTCACCGATTTCCGGCATGATGAATGCTGTCTTTATTTTGTTATTCATGTTGTTGTTAGCGCCTTTGGCAAAATACATTCCGCTATCATGCTTAGCTGCAGTCTTAACGCTTGTCGGCTGGAATATGCTTGGCATAGATAAAATGCTTAAGGTAATAGAAGGCCCGAGAGGTGACCGTTATACATTGATTGTCACTTTGGCTTTGACTTTGTTGGCAGACTTGAATACCGCCATCAGCGTTGGCTTCATTATGTCGAGCATCATTTTCATGCACCGTATGAGCCGAGAAATGGAAATCGAAACCGAAGAAGAAGTTTTGGTTGACCAAGGCGGCGGACGCGACTTAACGCAGGTTATGTCAAAAGGCGGTGTTATGTCTTTGCGCTTGTCAGGACCTTTATTTTTCGGTGCCGCTTCACAAGTGTCAGAAAGCCTTAAAAAACTCTCCGAAGCACCAAAAGTTTTAATCTTGCGTATGGGCTATGTTCCTTTGGTTGACGCAACCGGTGCCCATATCATCGTAGACTTTGTCAAAAAAGCTCAAGCCTCTGACATGAAGATTATTTTTTCCAATGTCAAAAAGCAACCGCGCCGTGTATTGAAAGAAGCTTTTCAGCATGAAGGAATAAACAGTCACAATATTTCGACTGCCAGCACCTTTGAAAATGCCGTTAAAATGGCGCGCCGCTACTTGAGAGAAAATATAAAAGTAAAAGCCACCGCTGATAATAACTCTCAAAAAGCTGTTGATTAAAAATCATAAAGAGTGATAAACTTTTGCCAAACAATAAACATAAGGAAGAAAAAATGTTATTGATATTAGCAATGATGATGATTTTAGCAGCAGGGCAGGCTTATGCTAACCCGGCTTGCGCGGTTTGCACGGTGGCGGTTGGAGCTTCGCTGGAACTTGCCAGAAGTTTAGGCGTTGATGACAGCGTTGTCGGCGTTTGGGCCGGAGCTTTGTTGGCTTTGTTGGGCTATTGGCTGATTTTGTGGTTTGATAAAAAGAACTGGCATTTTTATGGTCGCGACTTTTGGCTCATGGTTATCAGCGTTGGCTCGATTGGCTTTATGTATATGGGAGAAATTGAATATCGTCCGCAGATAATCGCTTATGTGTTTAATCTTGATGCTTTGTTGTTCAGCACAATTTTGGGCGCTGTGGTCTTTATCTATTCTTCCAAGTTTTATCAGTGGATGAAAGCTAAAAATGGCGGACACGCACATTTTCCGTTTGAAAAGGTAGTGGTTCCGGTAGCTGCTTTAGCCTTATTGAGCGTATATTTTTACTATTATCCGCTGAGTGCCCCGACAATGCCAAGTGCAGAAGATTTGCTCAAAAACTTCTAACAAAAAATAACTCTCATGAAAAATGAGGGTTATTTTTTTCACCATTCTCCCATCTCAAAATAAAAATAGTCTTGTAAATAAACCAAATTTATGCCATAATCGAATCGTGAAGGCAAACGGATAGGAGAAGTATTATGTTTGTCTCACGACAAAAGGCGGTTTTTACCGCAGCGCTTTGTTTGGTGACAGGACTTTTGCCAAGCAACGCCAAAGCTGAT
>CALXTD010000061.1 GCA_944391315.1 uncultured Alphaproteobacteria bacterium
GATTTTATTAAATTATCTTTACATATTCTATACTGACATATCGTTGGTAAAACGCAAGTACTTTTTAGAAAAATATTGCTGTTTTTCAATGATTTAGGCTGTTTTTAAGGTAACAATTTATTTCTAAAAAAAATACCAATATTTCTATTGGTATTTTAGGAAAATATGACAACTCTACCTTTCTCGCATACTTTCGTTGAGATATTTCATTACCGGAGAAAGGAGATATTCTATCACGCGGCGTTTGCCGGTTTTAATTTCGGCTGTTACGCTCATACCGGGCTTGAGTTGGATTATTTGCCCGTCAGCTTTGATTTTATTGTCCATGAGTGTTAGTCGGGCGTTAAATACCAAGCCAAGTTTTTCATCTTGAATGGCATCACCGGATATATTACGGACTTTTCCTTTGATTGTGCCATATTTTGTAAACGGAAAACTGTCGATTTTGATTTCCACATCTTGTTTGGCACGTACAAAACCGATATCTTTGTTCAAAATCTGAACTTCCGCCTCCAGTTTATAATCTTCCGGTACTATATTCATAATTGGCTTGGCGGTTTCTACTACACCGCCTTTAGTATGATAAACTAACTGCTGTACATACCCAGAAAGCGGAGCTTTAACCGTTGTTCGTTTTAGGGCTTCCTGATATTTAATCAGTTCTTGTTGATAAGAAGCCAACTTTTCACGGCTTTCGGTTAGCTCTTGCATAATATTCTTGTCAAACTCAGCCAAATATTGGCGTTGTTCTTTTTTCAAAGATTCGATATTAGCTTCTGTTTCAGCCATTTTCTTGGCTTGGACATTGCGTTGTTCTTGTAAATTGGTTAATTCTTCTTCCTGTTCCAAAAAAGTCAAGCGAGCCAAAAGCTTCTTTTCAACTAGTATTCTTTTTTTCTCAATGCGTTCTTCAACGCTGGGCAATAATTTTTCAATGCGTTGCAAATCGGCTTGAATAGTCTCCTTTTCTTTTTCGGCTTTAATAATTTGACCTTCTAAAACTTCAATCTTTGCGGCTTTTTCGGTCATCTGACTTTTGAGAAGTCCGCTGTGCATTCTAATTAGATATTCGTCAATATCTTGATTATAAGAAAAATTAGCTTCGGGATTATCGGTTAAAAGAGCTTTTAAGCGTGCAATCGAAATTTCTAAGGCTTCCATTTCATTTTCTACACGGCTGATATTGGCCAAAACTTCAGTTTGATTAAATTTAATCAAATCTTGTCCTTCTTTCACATATTGCCCTTCTTGAACATAAATTTCTTCAATTTCGCTGTCAGTTAAGGTTTGAATAGTTTTGATATTGGAAGCGGGCATCAGCTTTCCGCTTGCCGTTGCAATAATGTCGATTTTGCCTAAGATTGACCATAAAATCAGTGTGGTAAACATCAGCATAATAACGTATGTCAACACTCTGGCGGCGTGAGATGGCGGCATTTCGGTAACTTCCAATACGGCAGGCAGAAACTCTTTTTCATGCTCATTCATTCCTTTAACCTTGCTATTTTTAGAGGCTTTTTCCTGTAACAAGGCTAATTTGGCAATTTCCCAATATCTTTTAAGCTGTTCCCACATGATAATTTACTCCGCCGCTATAGGATTAGGGACAATCGGTGCTGTTTGGCTGTTCCACAAATAAGCATAACGACCGCCTCTTTGAATAAGCTCTTCGTGTGTGCCTGTTTCGGTAATTTCGCCTTTTTCAATGGTGATAATCTGGTCGCAATCCCGAACGGTGGACAAGCGGTGAGCAATCATAAACACCGTACGACCTTTACAAATCGAGGCCATATTCTGTTGAATGATACGTTCGGATTCATAATCTAAAGCCGAAGTTGCTTCATCAAAAATCAAAATCCGCGGATTATTAACCAAAGCGCGGGCAATAGCTATTCTTTGCCTTTGTCCACCGGAAAGCGAAGCCCCACGTTCTTCAATAATGGTATCATAGCCGTTGGGCAGTTCGGTAATAAAATCATGAGCTCCGGCTAATTTGGCGGCGGCAATAATCTTGTCCATAGAAATTGCCGGATTGGTTAGAGCAATATTCTCTCGCACACTCTTATTAAATAAGTAGTTTTCCTGTAAGACCACACCAATTTGTCGTCTTAGCCAAGCCGTATCAACGGTAGAAATATCAATTCCATCAATCAGTACTTTGCCGGATTCAGGGATATAAAGGCGTTGAATGAGTTTGGTTACGGTAGATTTACCCGAACCGCTCGGACCAACAAAACCAATCTTTTGTCCGGCTTTGACTTCGAAATTCATCTTTTTAAGAATTTCCGGACCATTGGAAATATAACGAAATGTAATATCTTTAAACTCCACATCACCTTTAATTTCGGGCATTGAGCCTTTAGATAAGGTTTCGGTTGTTTCGGCCGGATTGTTAAGAATATCGGAAAGTTTTTCGATAGATATTTTGGCTTGTTGAAAATTTTGCCACAACTGAGCCAAACGCAAAATCGGTTGAGTTACGCGGCTGGAAAGCATATTAAAGGCAATCAGTTGCCCTACCGAAAGCTCGCCTTTCATCACCAAACTGGCACCAATCCACAAAGTCAGCGCCATGGTGATTTTCTGCACTAACTGGACAAGCTGTCCGGCAATATTATTAATATGTGAGGCTCTGAAAGATGAGCCGACATAAGCGGCGAGTTGTTGTTCCCAACGGCGTTGCATTTGTGGTTCTACGGCTAATGATTTTACGGTTTCAACACCTGAAACAGCTTCAACCAAAAAGCATTGATTTTCAGCACCGCGTTGAAAACGCTCATCTATGCGGGCACGCAAAATCGGGGTGAAGAACAAGGACAATACCACATAAAAAGGGATTGAGAGCAAAACCAACAAGGTTAAAGTTTTGGAATAAAAGAACATCACCGTAAAAAAGATGATAGTAAAAAAGAAATCAATAATCAGGGTTAAGGTCGAGCCGGTCAAAAAGTTGCGGATATTTTCCAGCTCATGAACACGAGCTACCGTGTCGCCAACCCGACGGACTCCAAAATAAGATAAGGGCAAGCGAATAAGATGTTTGAATAAACTTGCGCCAAGCTCCACATCAACACGAGTAGTGGTATGTGAAAAAGTATAAGTTCTAAGTCCACCAAGCAAAGTTTCAAAAATACCGATACAGATTAATGCCACCATCAATACATCAAGACTTGAAAGCCCGCGATTGACTAAAACCTTGTCAATCACCACTTGGAATAAAAGCGGAGATACCAGCGCAAACAGTTGTAAAAAGAATGAGGCTAAAATAACTTCACCAAACAGCTTGCGGTATTTAACCACCGCCGGAATAAACCATGAAATGTCAAACTTGCGGTTTTTGCCGTTGATAAACTCACGGCAGGTCATCATTAAGAGCCTGCCGTTCCATCTATCTAAAAATTCTTCTTTGTTCAAAACCTCGGGGTGGTTACCTTTGGCGGGGTCTTGAATCAAAACCTTATCTTCAGCGACTTTGCCGATAATAAAATAAGTATTGTCTTTGCTTTGTGCGATTGCCGGCAGTGCTGTCTTGTCCAAACGCTCCCACTTGGTTTCGACAAAGCGAGCTTTGAAAGAAAATTCCTTGGCCAATTGCAGCAGTTCATATTCTTCAAAATGCGAATTCTGCCGGTCATATTTATG
>CALXTD010000062.1 GCA_944391315.1 uncultured Alphaproteobacteria bacterium
ACTTATGAACAATTCAAAAACCGCAACCAAACATTAAGCGAAGTGTTGGATGATGATATTCCTTACCAGCTTCCGGCTGAGGCTTATGACGCGCAAGGAGCTGCAGATGAAAGCGGAAATACGGTAGTTGCTATTATCAAACCGACAGATAAGGCTTTTAATGTTATTCCAAGTGTTTACGGTAAAAAAGAGATAGAAAATTTAATCAAAAGCAGCAATGTTCGCTATGTTAACGACATAGAAATACCCGCGACAGCCTCTATAGACCTTGCCTCGCTCCAATTGCGAGGGGGTGATAGCGCCCGCGGGAACAATATCAATATACTCCAAAAATCGGATATTGTCAAGACGGCGTATCAAAATAACAAGGCCCCCAAAGGCGCATATATGAAAAACCTTGACTACAACGGTATTATTTACCTGTTTGAGCGGGCGGATGCCTCGACTTTTATGCACGAAACCGCGCATTTTTTCAAAGAGGAGCTAAAAAGATTTGATACCGCGCGCAGTCGGGAAATGCTTAAAAAGGTTAATGAATGGGAAAACAGCCAGTTTGGCCAGAGGTATAATATTAAAGAAGAAAACGGCAGCTACGCCGTTACAGATAAGTTGGGGATGGTTGTTTATGATAACTTTGACAGCGCCGAAAGAGCCAGAGAATACGCCAAAAGCGAGATATTCGCCAGAGGTTTTGAACAATATTTGCGCGACGGACAAGCACCAAATAATTACCTGAAACAAGCTTTCCGGAGCTTTTGGGGATGGTTGCAATATCTTTATAAATCGGCTAAACAGCTCGATGTTTCATTAAATGAGGATATTAAAGCCGTCTACGCGGATATTATCGGCGGCAAGGATTTGGATTTTTATTTATCCGCGCCGGTTGATGAGGTTTTGCAGCAGCATTTTGAAGAACAAAAAGAGCGCAAGGATTATCTTGACGAACAGATAGGTATGGCGCAGGCTCAGGCGAGACCTGTCAAAAAAAGCTTTGCCGCCAATTTAGCGCAGGAAAAGACAGACGGTGCCAAAGGGCGTAACGAGTGGTGGTCAAAAGCGATTATCCCGATTTCTACCCGAGCCAAAAGGGTAAATCAGGGCTTGAAAAACAGATTACGCGCCTATGACTTTAATCTGGCTAACAAACTGAACAGTTATTATGCCGAAATAAAGCCGTTTTTGGATAAGTGGGCAACAATGACCGAAACAGACGCGGTTGCTTTTGATTTGGCGCTAAAGAACAGTTATATGGAAAAGCAGCTTGAAATTGTTAAAAGATATGACGCCTATGATGACTTTGTAAGGGTTAAAAATTTACTTAATTCGTTGTTTGACCAAGCGGTTGATTTTGGTATTGAGATGGGATATACGGCCGATTATTTTCCGCGCCAGATTAAAGATGTCGATGGTTTTATGAGCTATATTTACGGTTCGCCGATGTCAAGCCAGTTAAGAAGAGCTTTAAGGGAAGCGGATCCTGATAACGTGATGAAACCTGAAGAAAGAGCTGAATTTTTGAATAAATATTTGCGCGGATTTAACCGGCGGGATTTGAACAAGCCCTTGCCGGGAAATACAAAAGACCGAAAAATTGATATTGTTACGGCGGCATTAAACCAATATTATGCGCCGTCGATGGAAGCGTTGATAAGCTACATTGAGGGGATGAACACGGCTATTGAGAGCCGTCGGTTCTGGGGTTTTAAATATGACGATATAAACCGGAGTATTGGTGCGTTTACGGCACAAATGATTGATGACGGATTTATTAGACCTGAACAAGACGCTGAGGTGCAGGAGATATTGAAAGCAAGATTCAATGCTCGCGGCGTGCATAGCGGCTGGCTCAACTGGCATAAAAACCTGGCTTATATTTATACGATGGGCGGAATCAACTCGGCTATTACACAGATTGATGATTTGTCGATGTCGTTATATAAAGCCGGATTTTGGAATACAGTGCAATCTGTTTTTAGCAAAAATCGCCCTGGGTTGAGTCGAGAAGAGCTTGGACTTGAAAAAATTGGCCAAGAATTTGCCGAAGCCTCTGCCAGTTCTAAGTTAGTGAGTACCGTATTTAAGGCAACCGGGCTTGATAAGATTGACGCTTTTGGTAAAAATACACTGATCAATGCCACGTTTAATAAATTTCAAAAAATGGCAAATACTGACGAAACAGCTTTGCGGGAAAGAATCTCGCCAGTGTTGGAACAGGAAACTAACCAGACAATTGAAGATATTAAAAACGGCGTTATTTCAGAGAATGTTAAATTGTTGATGTTCAATGAATTAGCTGATGTTCAGCCGATTGCTTTATCGGAAATGCCACAATGGTATTTGACCAGCGGTAATGGACGAGTATTTTATATGCTTAAATCTTTTGCCTTGAAAAGAATTGATATTTTCCGCAATGAGTGTTTTGACAAAATGAGAAATGGCCAGGTTAAAGAGGGATTGCAAAACCTGTTTAAGCTGGCAATGCTGATGATGATTTGCGGTGCTTCTAAAGATATGCTGATTGATTTGTTATATGGGCGTGATGTTGAATTAAGCGAAACATTTATCAATAATTTGTTGGGTTTGACCGGAATCGTAAACAAATATTCGCTTTATAAATTAAGAGATGAGGGTTTTAGCGGAATTTTATCAGCACAAATACCTCCGATATTTCCGTTGTATTCTGATTTGGTGGGCGATGTTTATAAATCGCTTTTCACCAAAAAAGGCAAAGATGTTTCTGATTATGAGGTTTGGAAAGGCTTGCCGCTGATTGGCAGATTTTATTATTGGTGGCTTGGCGGCGGGCGCACCAAACTTGAGAAAAAAGAAAAGAAGAAATTGAAATAAGGAGCAAAAAAATGACACTAGCAAACAACTACAACCCGACAAAACAGCTGGCAAACGGTGTTACGACCAGCTTTACTTTTAACTATGATATGATAAACGAGGATTATGCCGCGGTTTATCAGGAAGTTGACGGTGTGCAGACGCTTGTAGATCCTGATTTATACACGGTTGAGTTCAACAATAACGGCGGTAATGTCATTTTTAAAACCGCTCCGGCGGCTGGTGTTTATATCGTCATCGGGCGCAGTGTGCCGCTTGACCAAGAAACGCCTTATAAAACATCGAGCGGATTTCCGGCAAACAGGGTTGAGGAAAATCTGGATAAAATGACGGCAATCACGCAGCAACTGGCTGACGAAAGCGACCGCAGCCCGAAAATTCCGCTGGGCACGGCGGG
>CALXTD010000063.1 GCA_944391315.1 uncultured Alphaproteobacteria bacterium
AAGGCGTTCGCTGGCACCGTTAGGGTTACACCCGCTTGTGAAGAACCACCGGCTAAGCCGGTGGGTTACTTTTTTTATATAATGAGAGTTGACAAAACGACAAAATTATGGTAATTTAAAAATGAAACATTAAATTATTGAGATTATGAAGAATATATTATTATTGGCGGCAATCCTGTCGCTTACATCTTGTGCGTCGACTATGGATTCTTTTAAAGAAACTGTTAGATCTATTAATCGTATGGAAGGAAGTGTCAGATATATGAAAAACACATACGACCGTCTGGCCGTATACAATCCATACAAAACGTCAAAAAGCGGTACTAAATGCCGTTATAAAGACAAAGGCAGCAACACTGTATTTTACTTACAGTGGTATGATGTGAAAATATATCGAGATGGAAAATACCTAATAATCTATAACACAAAAAACAATTATGTTATAGACAGATTGTACACACTTGACTACAACCAGAAGTCATATGATGTGCAATCTTATTCTTCATACTATGGAGAATGGGTAAATTTAACCGTCGAGGTAAGCACCAGAAAAAGAAATGTCTCTGTTCGCATCCGAAATTCAGGATTACCTGCAGAGTACTACAACTTATGATGTTATTTTTTTTAAGAGCCCTCACCGGAGAGCTCTTTTTTTGTTTAGATTTACTTTTCCTTTATCATCAAGGTGATAGAATAAACCAAACAACAGGGGAAAAGCCATGAAATACGCGCACTATCTCTTAACCGAAGCTATTGGAAAAGTTTTAAGCGAAACGATTGAAGTCAACAACCGCCGCTTTTTGAAAGGAAAAAATCTGACCATAGATGATGTTGACTTCTTAAAAAGCAAAGGCTTGAGAACAATATTTGCGGCCGAAGCAGCAGATGATGACGTAGATGCCCCAACGGTTTTAGGGATGATTGCTGCTCGCCTTTGCGGCAAAAACACGGCTTATACGATAGGAGACAGCGGATTATGCAAAATCATCTCAACCACCAACGGTGTTTTACAAAGAGAAGACGAGCGCGTCGCGAAGTTTAATCACAAGCACAAACATTTTATTTTAAATACCGTTCCTGCATGGAAGCAGGTCAAATCCGGAGAGGTCATCGCCGAACTTGAATTAACAGCGCCAGCCATAAGTCAGGAAGATGTTGATGATATGCTTCTCTATTTATCAGGCAATACGGCGTTAATAAGCGTGAATGATAGCTATCCGCGCAAAACCGCCTTTGTTTATGTCGGCTTATCAGACAGTCCGGAAGAAAACGCTCATTTCACAGCACAAGTCGCGGAGTTAATCAAAAACTTTTCAGCGCTTGAGCTAAAGTTTGAAGGAGAATACCGCGCACGTTATGACATAGAGAGCGTCGCTGATGAAATTCAGTCTGCCGAAAAAGCCGGATATGAGCTTATTTTCATCATTTCGCCATGCCGCAGTGTTTCGGAAGATGACGTTATTCCGAGTGGCATGAAGAGATATGTTGAAGAACTTGTCTGCGCGTCTGTTCCTGCAATAGGCGCATCGGATATGTATATCGGCACCAAGCGCAAAGCAAGGATTATTGCCTTGCCTTATGACTATGCCGAACACGATTCTCTTTTGCATTATCAAGAAATCAGCAAAGCCATTGTCTTAGAAAAGCTCACTCAACTTGATTTCAAAACCACAATCAATGCGCCATTAAAAGAGGGCGGAAAATTAACCCGAGAAGAAAAAGCGCGCTTAATAGAAATCCAAGAAGGAAAAGATAAAGAAAATAAAGCCAATATCGGAATAGTTATTTTGGCCGCCGGCCGCTCATCAAGAACCAAAACCAACAAGCTTCTGGCCGAAAGAGACGGCGAGCCTCTGTTTATGAATGCAGTTCACGCGGCATTAAGGTCAAAGGGAAAGCCGATATTTGTCATCACCGGACATCAACATGAAGAAATAGAAGATTATTTGAAGGATGAAGATATAAACGTGGTTTATAACAGCGATTATATTTCCGGCGTAAGAACGTCGATCAGGCTGGGCTTAAGACTCATGCCGGCAAGCTGCGACGGAGCGATTTTGCTTCCGGCCGATATGCCGAATATTACGGAAAAGCAGCTTGACAAGATGATAGACACTTTTGAAAAAGGCAAAGAAAAGCAAGTCATAATGATGAGCTACCGCGGCGCCAAGAAAAATCCGATATTATGGAGCAAGGAGCTTTACCCAGTGGCCGATTTAGTACCGGAGGGTTCAGAGTTGCGCACGGTCTTTGCTGAGCATGAAGATTATACCAAACTGATTAAAATAGCCAAGGAAAGCACTTTGCTTGATGTAACTTACCCTTCGGATATCGAACAACTGCAAAAATAGGAGATATACTAATTTCAAAACGGAGCGAGGAAAAATCCCCGCTCCGTTTTTTTTCACCACTCTCCCACAACTTATAAAAATCGTTATTGATAGTATATCAAAAATATGATAAATTAGAGTCGTGGAGATAAGGAGAAAGGTGATGTTAAACAGAAGAACTTTTATGATTTCAACAATACTTGTGTCGGCGGCCGGCACAGTCATTGGGAATGCTTGGGCACAATGTGCAATAACGGATTGTGAGACGCTGGGTTATACCGAGACATATAATTCCGGCGGAAACTGCCTGAAATGTCCGTTCGGAGATAAATATAATTGTGAAAAAGGTTATATCTGTCCTGATGAGTATAATCAAGAATGTAATGGAGAGGGAGAGATTGCCGTTGGAGAAGCCTGCAATGGGAAATATGCGGAATGTGCCTGCAAAGAAGGGTATGTGTTAGAAAACGGAAACTGTTTTTTTCAGCCCGAATGGGGAACATGTACGGGACTGGCCGCGAACTGCACGCTTGGTGATATCTTGTTCAGTGACGGCACGTGTAGCGCGAATACGGTATCAGGCAAAACGCCGATAGCGGTCGTGGT
>CALXTD010000064.1 GCA_944391315.1 uncultured Alphaproteobacteria bacterium
GGTGACGCAGCAGGGAAAGCAAGAAAGACAAATGGTTCGCCAGATTATGCTGTAATTATAAGTTATCTATCAAGTCAAGGGTTCGATTGTACATTACAGGTTCAATCCCAGAACCCAGATGTTGTTAGACGTTTGACCGTTTTGAAGAGATATATAAAGAATGCAAAGGGAGTGCGAAGACTATTAGTGGATTCCTCTTGCGAAAAACTGATATATAACTTTAATGAATGTACAAAGAATTTAACTACTGGAAAAATAAAAGAACCGACAGATGCCGAAATTAGGGATGATAAAGAGAAGATACATATAGGACACCCTATAGATGCTGTAAGCTATCCGATATGGATGAGAGATGCGTTGCGTGATGCACAAGGCATAAACTCGGATTAATAAAATAAAAGAAAAGGTGTTACAATAATTATATAAGCAATTAAGAGGAAATCTAAATGGCTGATGAAATAATTACAAGTAAAGAACAATGGTACGATTTAGCTCCGTATAAACAGGAGATAGCCAAGTTCGTATCTGGTAAAAAAGTGGATTTATCCGTTACCGGTGAAATGGATAGAACGGCTGATGCATTAAGAAGAGTGGTGTACTCAGGCTCAACAGAAGCGATTGAGCAAAGATATGCTCACACTAAAGAAATGTTTAAAGTTTATAAAGCAGCTCTTATTGAATCGAACTTGCAGGGGTATAGCGCTTTATTGGAAGCTACTGGCGATGATGCCTATTCTACATTAAAAGCTCCAGAATTAAAGAAGGTAATGACGAAACAATTTCAGTCAATCAATTTGCTAGAAAGGCTAACAAACGAAGCGTTGGACGATTGGATGATTAAAGGAGAAACCTGTGCGATATGGAAACTCAAAGAAGATAAGGAAGAATACCGTTACAAGGAAGAACTAATTGACCTGACTACTGGAGAAAAAGTAGGTACGTTTAAGATTAAACAAATCAGCAACAGTTCAAATGTAGATATTGAGCTTATAGACCCGTTAGATGTTTATATTGATGCTTATGACTACGCAAAAGACCCTCGGGGTTGCGTAAAAATTATAAGAACATACATCTCTCCAAAAACATTATTATCATCTGATGTATATAAGAATGTTCCATTAGAAGACAAAAAAACTATCATTGCCAAATCAAAAGGCAAGACTGGAATATTCCAGTGGATTCCGATGGACTTTAATAATTATACCCCATCAGAAGAGAATAATATTGAAGTTTTAACGTTCTTTGGAGATTATATAACAAATGATTGTAAGATATTAAGGAATATTAAAGCTGTAGTATTAAACGGTATTACTGTACAACTTAAGTATTCGGATGTAAATTCTTGCAGGTTTATATACGCAGCATACGCCGTAGATAGGGTTACGCATAGAGGTATATCCCCATTGGCTGGAACTATATGCGTGGACAAGATGGCAAATAGTGCTACAGACTTATTCTTAACCAACACGGACTTCATAAATAATCCTATAGCATTAGTACCAAAGGGTACTTTTACGAGAGGTCAAATGCAGGCTGCAAGAAAAGATAGATGGTTAGAATGGAATGATATCGGGCAAAAACCGGAGTTCTGGTCTCCACAACCCATCAATCCTCAAGGATTAGCTTTGGTTCAGTCAGTGATAGACCAATCCAAGAACGTCTTGGGCGTTAATAATTATATGGCTGGAGATACTTCTGGTGCGGTTAGAACGGCTAGAGAAAGTTCAATCTTGACTCAAAAGGCTAACGCTAGAATGAGAGTAGAGACAGATGTATTTAGTTATAAATTTATGTTACCATTGTTTACATCATTCTATGCTATCAATAGAGAACTGGCATTGCTTGTCGGCAAGCCGATGGCTGATATCTACAGCGACGAAAGATTGCGCATAACTATAAGCACAAATGCAAGTAAAGCTGATAATGAAGGTGAATTGAATAGATTAATGCAAATGTTAGACCTTCCTATCGCACAGATGATTTTCTCTAACTTGCAACCAGCTCAAGTTATACTTGCTGTTAGATATTTAATGAGTAAAGCTGGCTTAACTGACGCAGATAATTTGCTAGAATTGGTAGATAGCGAAGGAAGACCAAACAATCCACCACCACAATTGCCAGACGACTTGGGTGGTAATGATAATACAGATGTACAAAATAATCAATAATATAGGAGTTTGATTAATGAGCGAATTAGAAAAAGACAAAGAATTAGAAGAAAAAGTTGAAGTAGTTGAAGAGGGTAAAACTGAGGACGTTCCGGTTGAAGAACCAAAAGAAGAACCAGTCCAACCCGAAACGGAAACTGAACCTCAAGATGCTGAACCTTCAAAAGAAGAAACAGAAGAGGACAAAGATAAAAAAGTGGATGAGCCCGCAGATGAAGAACCCGATGAGGAAGGCGAGCAAGAAGAGGGTGAACAAAAGGAAGAACCCGAGGCTGCTGACGAACCCGAAAACGTAGAAGAGGTAGAAGTTCAGGGCGAGACCGAAGTAGATGATAAAGTAAAAGAACTTCTTGCTGAGGTTGAAGAACTTAGGGCTGAAAAGGAAGAGGGCGAAGCATTGAAATCCTATGCAGACTTTGCTAATAAAGTTGCAGAAGATTTGAATGTAGTAGCTTCAAATGTACAGCAAGCACTTAAGAATGCATTCAAGGATAATAATATTCCTACAGATGTATCAATGGAAGAACTTAAGAAGCTTGACCCTGCGAAGGCTACTCTAGCTGAAAACTTCTTGCGTGATGCTGACCGTATCGTTACGGGTAGAAAACAAATGGCGGAGCAAGCCGTTAAAAATGAATTTACTAAAGTAGTGTTCAAGAAAGCTGAAAGACTATTTAAGAAATATGACATCAGTGATGCGGAAGCCCCCGCTATTGCAGAAACCTTTGTTAATATCATGAATACAGTAGGTATTAACGACCTTCAAGGCGACTTGGCTTCTAAAGTTGAACTAGCTGTAGCTCGTGGAAAATTCGTAACACCAAAAGCTGAACCTGAAAAGGTTGATGTTGTGGAGGATGTTCCACCCGTAGAAGATGTTCCGCCAGTCGAAGTGGCTGTAGAGGAGTCAGGAAAAGCCAATGAAGAGGGTGAACAAAAAGAAGAATCCGAAAAAGTCGAAGTACCAGCGGATGAGCCGAAGGTAGAATTGGATGAGTTCACAGAAGGTATTGCTGGGGAAATCGGAGCCGCAAAACATGCTTCTGGAGATTTATTAGCTCAACTAGCAAAAATCCAAGACCCTCGCGAAAGAGTAAAATTCTACAAGGCTAATGAAAAAGAGATAATGGAAGCTTCTAAACATCATTATTATAATAAATAATAGAGGTGAAGAATGTTTGAGAAAAGTGATTGGAAACCTACTAATATAATTAAAAGATTCTTTAAAGGAACATATAACGTCATTAAAGGTGAAATAAGCGAGGTAGCTAATTTACAACCAACAGAAGAGGATTTTACACAGGGCGAGAAAATGGGCGAAGTTTTTGTAACCGTATGTGCAAGTATGGGATATCCTTGTCCTGCGGTAGCAAAAAATGTAATGGCAAAAGTATTCGCTTATGGAATCCGAGATATGAAAGATGGCATTAATTGCCCAGAGAATCTAATCGTAGGTCGTATAGTAAAAGAGATGAGAGGTGAATAAATGAACAATTCAAAACGTATATTGATTTGCTGTTTAGCATCATTGGTTTGCGTAGCTACGTATATCCAAGGTAATCAAGCTTATGCAAATGAAATCTCAGATGAGATACATAAGCAACTTGTAGAAATCGAAGCTAGTGGTGGAATCTTTGTAGGTAATCAAAAGCAAGATAGCGCAAAGAAAAGCACACAAGGTATTTCAATCAAGAACACAGGCGGTATCGTAATTATTAATCAACGCAATTCAGATAAGGATATTTTAGATAAAGTTGACAAGATAAAATAATTAATATTTTATATAACGCATCTTGATTATTATTGGCAGAGTGGGTAGAAGTAACCTGATACTTTGGATAAATGAGAGATGTGTAAAAGGGAAGGTGGGCAACCCTTAGAAACCCCAATGACGTGATGGATAGATTAATTAACAGAAAAGGAGACATTAATTATGGCATTTGATGATAGCTATGGCGTACAACTAGCCACCAAACTAGAAATGCAACTTAGACAACCTCGTTCAGACCTGTCTACAAAACTTGTAAACAACGACTACGAGGGTGAGTTCTTCCGAATCGGTGATACAGTTCAAATCGTAAAACCTGATATGGATTCTGTTACAGTTACGGATGGAACTAAATCTAAAGCAAGACCTTCTGCTACAGAATTAGACTTCACTAACAGAACTCTTCAAATCGACCGCTCAATGGCTTATGCATTCTTCATTTCTGACATCAACGTGGCAGAAAATAGCAAATGGAATTATGAGTCATTAGG
>CALXTD010000065.1 GCA_944391315.1 uncultured Alphaproteobacteria bacterium
CGTCTACAGCAATCGACACTTGTTCAATAGACAATGCGGTAATAGAATCGTCAGATTTCAACTGCTTATAAAGCAAAGATTTATCTCGTTGCAAAGAATTATTTAGTTCAATGTCGGTATTAAATTTATTCAGGTTAGCGGCAATAGATACCGCTAATTTTTGTCTTTCTTGAGCTGCAGAAATTTCTACTGAAGTTTCTGGTGTCGGGACAGTTTGCATTTTTGCGTTTAGTGCTTCAGATATTTGTTCTATCTGCTCTTGACTTATGTAGAGCTGACTTGGATTGCGAATAACATCCTTTAGCAAGTCGTAAACCATTGTCGATAATATAGGTAATAATATATGGCATACAAATCTATCAAATGTTGTTTTGGGCTTTAGTTTTAGAATATCTCTGACACCACCTTCTGTGCGAACAATGAGCTCCGTATAAAAATTTAGTTCAAGAGCACTTAAAATTCGGTCTATAATCATTAACACTTTTGCTTCGCATACATTGAGCGTTTTGGCATTCATTTCATGTACGCCATCTTGTAAATGATAATGGATTGCAAATTCATTCATATAACGACCTTAATTTTATATCCCAAGGGTATATAAAATTTATGAAAATTCAAGGAGTTTATCCTTACACAACTGGGAAGTGAGCCCGGAATCCAAGATGTATATCGCAATTATCCAATACCTGTGGCGTAACGGCATACAGCAAGGCTCATTCAGAAGTGTATTTAAAAATGGCTCAAAGGCAAATTCTTTCGGAAAAATATTAAGTATAGATAATAGTGGTGCGTTAGTATTAAAAGAGGCTGAAGATATATTTTTAAGACAAGAAAATGAAAAGTATGTGAAAGCGTACTAAAATTTAGGGGAATCCATAGAAAGTTACAGGTTCAAAAAACAACACTATGAAATGGCAGAGCGAGGAAACGTTGAGCTTTTTGAGATACGTCACTTAAAAGGAACAGGTTAATTTTTATTGATTAGTTTTATAAATTTCCAAGCACCTGTCATTTTTTTGGAGGCGGTTGAGTTGTTTTTATTCTATACGCAAATGTGTCGGTATTTTATCAGCATACAAAGAAAAACAGTGAAACTGCTAATGCGGTTAAGTATCATATTTTGGTAAAATTATATACGGGCTTTTTATGTGCAAATTGTTTTGCATTCCGCTGCCTAAAACGAAAGTACGGCGAGGTAGCGGTATTTGTCCCGGGACATAATCTGGTGGACGCTTTAATCCCGGAGTGTTATCACGACACTTAAATAGATTTGATACAAGTAAATAATCAAGGGGTGTATTATAATCAATATCAAAAATAAGAGCTTCCTTATTTGAGAATTGTTGGCGGTGTATCTCCATCGTTTGTGGGGATGAGCTATGCAAAGTATTTATAATAATCATTACTTCATAACCAGGAAATCTGAATATAAAAGCACGTTTCCCTAAATACTTAGTACCAAAAACTCCAGTCATATTATTTACGTGACCACGACCAACACGTCTATAAATCAGAGGTAAAAACAGGTCTGTATTATCAGGAATTTCATTTTTTAATATTTTTAAAGCGATATCCTGGTATTTGCCTAAAGAAATTGGTCTAGAACATATTGATGATCGCCATAAAAGAGAGATAAAAAATCTACGTAATCTGTCCAAGTTGTACTTATCTGCCGGTAGGCAAATACATGGAGTATCATCAAATATCTTGTTTTTATTTATTTTAGGAACTTCTATATTAAGAACTTTGTTTGCATACCCGTCAAAATAGCCCAATTCGGTATCGCATTCTTTACACAGCAACGCTTCTTTAACGCCATTTTGATGCTTGGGATCTTTTTTGATGCGTGTATTTTTGACATCAACATCAACAACGCTACCATACTTTTCCAATTGATATAATACTTTTGGAATAATATGTGATGCGATGAGTTCTTTTTCTTGACCGCAAAACTTACAAACACCCACTGTCATATCTAAAAAATAAGAAAGATTTTAAGGTTTTCAAGCTGATATTAGAATTAACTTGTTACTTTTTAGGGGTGTATTACAAGTTGTATTATAAGAGAAAAGGAATTTATCGTAAAAACAAGCTAGTTATTAGGAAAATATGTTGAATATTTAGTGTGTTTTTGCTAAATATAATGGTTAGGAGTTTGTAATGGGTGATATAATTAAAAACCAAGTCAATGTTAAAAGTATGAAAAAAAATAATGTAGTAGCAAATGGTGATACAGCTATAGCGATCGGTAAGGCAACAAAGAATGTTGGCAAAGGTTCTTTTTTGAAATTTTTAATAAATTTAATTATGGCTTGGTTTGGTAAGTGAGCACTTTGAGAAAATGTTAAATAAAACAACAATAAATAATGATGCAAAAAATGTAGTAGGGGCAGAAGCGATAAAAAATAGTATTGTTTCTGTTGGTGATTATCCTATTGCAATTGGCAGAGATTTTAATGTGAATGAGCCGAAGTTTTTTTTTATAAATTCAGAACAAAAAACATCTTCAGACTTCACTGTTAATAAAGTTTTGCATAGAGCGATAGACGAAGTAAAAGATTTATTAAATCAAGGTCGAGCAAAAGAAGCTATATCAGAAATAGCTAAAATTGAAAAAATATATGCAGGGGAGTTAAACGATCCTGACGCAAAGAGGCGTCTATGGCTTAATAAGGGAACTGCTTTTATACTTACAAATAAAGTGCTAGAAGGTGCTGCATATTATTTAGAAGGATATGCATGTTCACCAGATAATGAATTGGCAAACGCTCTTCGGATAAAAGCATATTCTATAAAAAAAGATATTACAGGATTAAAAAAAGCAATTTCAGAGATTCCAATTGTACACGCTACAAGCAGATTGATATCTGGATATATTTTAGAAGCAATTCAAACAGATGTGCAAAATTTCCCATCTATGCCGGAGGCGATAAATGAATTATGTTTTGATGATGTTACAAATTGTATAATAGCAAGTAAGTTTTATTCTGTGCGCGGTGATATGAAAAAAGCCGCGGAGTATTTCGATAAAGCTAAACAGATCGCGCCAGAAGATTGGCAGGTTTTGGCGGTTGAAGGAACTAGGTTGCTTGGAACTGAACCATATAAGACAGCAGCGGTTCAAGTAAAGCGAGCAAAAGATTTGTTAGAACAATCATGGAACGCGATACGCAACCAAAATAGTGTTCCGTTTCGAGATTTATTATATGTCCCTATAAACTTATCTAGTGCATATAGAGTTCTTGGAATGCAAAAACAAGAGAAAGAATTAATTGATTATTTGTATATGCATTTTCCAGAAGAGCAAGACGTTATATTAAAAAAGATTTTGGTTACAGAAAATAAGATGGAGGCAGTAGATTTAGCTAAAAAACTAGATACAAAAAAATCTTTTCATAATGCCGTTATTGCTGCAATGGTTCATATGGACATAAAAGACTATGAAGGAGCGTTATCAATCATTAGAGAAATTCCTAAAGATGATACATATGATACTTTTTGTACAGACTTAATCTTGATGTATTGTAATAAGGGTACTAATTCAATATCCGCTATGGATGATATTATTAAAAAACAAAAGTCACGTGCGGTTAAAAGTCTTTTTTCTTATATAAAAACGAATAATGTCGAGGATTTGATAAAGGCTTACAAACTTCTTCATAAACATGATGATATAAATATTCGCATAGAAATAGCTACAAGGTTATATAAAAATAAGTTGTTTTCAGAGGCTTTGGTGCTATATGGTGAGATCAGGAAATACCTGAATGCACAGCATTTGTTCTTAAAAGAGTTTCTTAATTGTCTATGGCATCTCAAAAAATTGCATGATTTAAGGGCTGAATTAGAAAATATACCAAAAGAATACGTTGATGTGCTGGTAGAGCAATATTGGATGGTATATTATAACGCTGTTGGAGATTATCAGAATTCGATTATTATCGCAGAAAAAATATTTAATGAAGAAAAAGATAATGCGAATTATGCAACAAATTTGTTGGGACTTTATCACAAAGCTAATCAGAAAAGTAAAATTATTCCGATATTGCAAGAGCTTCCAGATGATTTGAATGAAATGGTTGGAGATTTTTCCAATAAATGGCAACTAATTCTTTTGATGCAAGAATGCGATTGGCCTTTGGAAAAATTAGCTGAAAAGGCATATTTTTTGGTTTGTCAAAATATGGATAAGGAGGAAGCTTGGTCTAGTTATTTTGCTTGGGTTATGGCAAATTTATCTCCAGATAAAATTAAAAATGATAAGACAGGTTTTGTTTTGCGCGATAGGGCCAGTGGTGCCATTCGGATATTTATAGTTGATGAAAGCCCAAAGGTAAACACTAATCAATTTTTTGAAGTCTTACGAGGAACAGAACAAGAGTTTAAAGTATTATTAACAGCAAATCAGAAAGATGTAATAAAACTTGAACCCGCAGGAATTGATTTAGAAGTATTCAGCGTAAGTAATAAATACATTTTATTGAAAGATATTATTCAACAAAATATATTCATAAAATTTTCAAATTGTCCGATTAATAGGTTAGATGGAAATACGCCAGAAGAAGTAATAGGAAAAATAAGGCCTTTATTCGAAGAGCGACGAAACAATTTTGATTTGTTAAAAAGTTATTATTATAAATACACTCTCTCAATATCTACAATAGCAAGCATGTTAGGTAGAGATTCTATTGATGTAGCGCATGAATTGTCTAAAGAAAAATTACTTATTGCTTCTGGTTCAATTTCGGAACGCGAACTGGCTCTTCAAATTGTAAAGAACAGCTATGGTTATATTGTGGATGCTATGACAATATACAACATATTTGAGTTTGAATTACAGGATTTTTTTGCAAAATATTTTTCTGAGAAAATATATATTTCCCAGAAAACAAAGGATATTATTCAAAATAAGGCAATATCTTTGCAAAATTCCATAAGACAAAAAAATGGATATATGTTTTTAACAAATGCGACAGAGCATAAAGTTGCAATAGCTACGTTTGATGATTTGGAAGCGTATTATTTATCTGAATTAAATATGCTTAATAGTATCTTAGACTGGATAGATAAACATACAAATATCATTATTCCGCAGAATAAAATGAATTTGACGGAAGAGCAAAAGGATTTGTTAGCATTTTTCCAAGAACATGATCAAGAAACTGCTATAATTATAGAATCGGCATTAGAAAATAGATTAATAATCTTGTCGGATGATTATATATTGCGCCTTATAGCTAAAAGTCAATTTTCTATTGACGGAATTTGGCTTCAATGTCTGTTAATGTATATGCCTGGAATTAACCTATCGGATTATGTTTCTTTTATTATAAAATCTGTTAATAAAAATCATAGTTTCGTCAGTTTTGATTCTATGGTGTTATTAGAAGTTCTTCTTACTGATAAAACTCAAGAATTGCAGATTTTTAAGAAAATTGCTAAGCGTTTATGTGATTGCACATCTGAGAGTGCCTTTAGAGTACTTTGTGGTTTTTATGTGGCAGTGTCCAAGAGAAGCTGCCAAACAATTCAAGTCGATATAATACTGATTGATGCTTTCCTTGACGGGGGAAGACATAACGACTTTATCAATAGGCTATTTGCTCTGAAAGTGATTGCAGAACAAGATGAAATATTTGATGCTGCGTTAAAGAACTGGGCAACTGGGCATTTTATATCATTATAACACATAGTAGTGAGTTTTATTGTTTTTGCTTATATTAAATTATTGGCTAGCATACCACAAAAATAGACTTATAAGCAAATTTATTGAAAGAATTACAATTAGGTAAGTTGCTGTGGTATTATTAATCTTTTTGCTTGATGTCGGTATGAAATAAAGTTCCCTGTTATTCGCAGAGAATTCCCTGATATAGTCCAAAAAATTCCCTGTTATTTTTGTGGGGAATTTTTATGCAGGGCAGGGTAAAAATACCGAAAATC
>CALXTD010000066.1 GCA_944391315.1 uncultured Alphaproteobacteria bacterium
GTCGGGATGACTGGATTCGAACCAGCGACCACTTGCACCCCATGCAAATGCGCTACCAGGCTGCGCTACATCCCGAACTGCAATAATTATATAGAACGGCTCTCAGAAAAAAGCAAGACATTTTTTATAAAAAAACACACTCCCGAAAATATTTTCGGGAGTGTGTTGATAAGGAAAAACAAATTACATATCAAAATCCGTTTTGCCTTCATAGGCCAAGTAATAAAGCTTTTTGATTTCTTCAATCAACGGATAACGTGGATTAGAGCCGGTGCATTGATCATCAAAAGCCCAAACCGGAAGATATTCCATTGCTTTATCAAAATCTTCTTTTGATACACCATAGTCTTTAATAGACATCGGAATGTTGAGCGCTTTTTTGAGCTTTTGCAAAGCTTCAATCAAGCCATCAACTTTAGCATCGTCATCTTTACCTTTAATTCCCATATTTTCGGCAAAGGCCGCATAAGCCGCTTTTGCGTTCGGGAATTTGTATTGCGGGAAGGCGCATTGCTTAACCGGTTTGTCGGTAGCGTTATAACGAATAACCTGACAAATCAATAAAGCGTTTGCGATACCATGAGGAATATGGAAAGCCACACCGATTTTGTGCGCCATAGAGTGGCAAACACCAAGGAAGGCATTCGCAAAGGCCATACCGGCAAGGGTCGCTGCATGATGAACACGCTCACGAGCATAAGGCTCTGCTTCCGCATAAGACTTCGGCAAATATTGGAAAATAAGCTGACCAGCTTGGATAGACAAGCCTCGCGTAAATTCCGTAGCCATTGAAGAAACATAAGATTCAAGTGCATGTGTCATAACGTCGATACCAGAAGCGGCGCAAAGACCTCTCGGCATGGTCATAACAAGGTTTGAATCGACAATAGCCATGTTCGGAGTTAAAGCATAATCAGCAATAGCATATTTAATGCCGGTTGAATCATCGGTAATGATTGAGAATGGTGTAACTTCTGAACCGGTACCCGAAGTTGTCGGAATGGCAACCATAATGGCTTTTTTACCAAGCTCCGGAAATTCAAAAATTCTCTTACGAATATCCATAAAGCGCATTGCAAGGTCTTCAAACTTGAGCTCCGGATGTTCATACATCAACCACAAGATTTTAGCGGCATCCATCGGAGAACCACCACCCATGGCGATAATGATATCAGGAGAAAAAGTATCAACCATGCGTTTGGCACGGTTAACGGTTGTCAAATCCGGATCAGGGTTAACATCGCTGAAAATCTGATATTGAACGCCGATTTCTTCCAAAACGTCGGTAACCTGCTTAGTGAAACCTAAGTCAAAAATTGATTTATCGGTAACGATAAAGGCACGTTTTTTGCCTTGAAGTTCACGCAAAGCTACCGGCAAAGAACCAGGCTTGAAATAAATTTTGTTTGGTACTTTGAACCACAACATATTTTCTTCGCGTTTTGCAACAGATTTAATATTCATCAGATGTTTTACCCCCACGTTTTCGCTGACAGAGTTTCCGCCCCAAGAGCCGCAGCCCAAAGTCAGAGAGGGTTCAAGACGGAAGTTATAAATATCGCCGATAGCACCTTGCGCTGACGGGCAGTTAATCAAAATACGACCGGTATGAAGTTCAGTACCGAAATATTTGATACGTTCGTCATTATGCTGAGCGGTATAAAGAATGGAGGTATGTCCGGCACCACCAAAGGTAACAAGCTCTTTGGCTTTTGCCGTTGCTTCTTCAAAGTTATTGGCTTTATAAAGGGCCAAAACCGGAGAAAGTTTTTCAGCAGAGAAGGGCTCTTCTTTGCCGACTTTTTGACATTCAGCAATTAAAGCTTTGGTGTCTGGATGAACCTTTATGCCGGCCATTTCAGCAATATGAGCAGCCTTCTGACCAACAATGGCGGAGTTAAGCTTGCCGTCAATCATAATAACTTTGCCAAGCTTTTCTTTTTCTTTCGGGGAAAGAATATAAGCCCCGCGTTTAATGAGCTCAGCTTTGACGTCATCATAAACATCTTTAACGCAAACGATAGATTGCTCGGACGCACAAATCATACCGTTATCAAAAGTCTTTGACATCAAAATTGAGCTGACAGCAGTTTCGATATCCGCAGTTTCATCAATCACGGCCGGAGCATTACCAGCACCAACACCGAGAGCCGGCTTGCCGGAAGAATAAGCAGACTTAACCATTCCCGGACCACCGGTAGCAAGAATGAGGTCAACCTTAGGATGGCTCATCAACATTTGTGTCATATTAATGGTCGGATTCTCAATCCAGCCGATAATATTATCAGGAGCACCGGCTTTAACAGCTTCTTCAAGCATCAAACGAGCGGTTTCAACCGTGCATTTCTTGGCTCTCGGGTGCGGAGAAAAAATAATAGCATTGCGTGTTTTCAAAGCAATCAATGCTTTAAAAATAGCGGTAGAAGTCGGATTCGTTGTCGGAACAACACCGGCAATAACACCGATAGGCTCGGCGATTTTAATCATACCACCGGCTTCATCTTCAGAGATAATGCCACAAGTTTTTGTGTGCTTGAATTTGTTATAAATATATTCGGAAGCAAAATGGTTTTTAATAACCTTATCTTCCCAAACACCCATACCGGTTTCTTCGACCGCCATTTTAGCCAGCGGGATTCGAAGAGAACTCATTTTAAGAGCAACGCGGCGGAAAATTTCATCAACTTTTTCTTGCGGAAAAGTAGCAAAGATTTTCTGCGCGGCGCTAACTTTATCGACCAGTTCATCAATATGTTTCTGCTCGTCGATAACGGGAGCAGTGTCTTTCTTTTTATCGACCATATCTGTAAAAACTCCGTTTAAAAAACTTTTCAATCGCTTTAAAGTATGACCGAAATTTATAAACAAACAATTAAAATCAGTAAGTTTTTAATCAACTAATATTTCGATTTATATCAAACAATAAGCTTGCAAAGTTAAGAAAAAACTTTTAGAGTTTAACGGATAAAAAACAGAGAAAAGGAATAAAAAATGCTGTTGTATTTGTGCCGCCATGGAGAAACAGATGCCAATGTGAACCAAATTGTGCAAGGGGCAGGGATTGATATGCCCTTAAATGAAAAAGGCCATGAACAGGCGAGGGAGCTGGGCAGAGTTTTAGCAAGATTGAAACTGCCGAAAATTTATTGCAGCAAAATGACCCGTGCGCGCCAAACGGCAGAAGATATAGCCAAGGAACAAACACAAAAAGTTGAGATTATTCGCTTAGACGGAGTCGAAGAAGTCCATTTCGGAGTAGCTGAGGGTCATCATAATGATGAAGTGATAAAAAAATATGCCAAAGAGCTTGCCATAATTAATGACGCTGATAATCCCGAGTTTATGGATGTTCATATCCCTGAAGGAGAAAGCATCAGAGACAGCCTGACCAGAGCCTATAAAGCCTTTGATAAGGTTAAGGCGCAAGGAGATGATAAGGCGATTATCATTATGCACGGCGCAATTATGTATAATATATATTTTAATAAATTCGGCCTGCAACGCAGCTTCAAAAATTGCGACTATTTTGTGCTTGAATGGTAGATTGAACACAAAAATATTAATTTATTATAGTGATATAGAAAAACGCCGATTTTTATCGGCGCCTGTAGAATCAGCCTAATCTTAGAACCGATACCCCATACCAGCATTGACAGAGTAGGCATCATTATCTTCAATAAATTTGTTAAACTCACCATAAATATTGAAGTTGCTGTTATAGTCATAATCCATACGAACCGAGACAACACCGCGGTTGCGACCGGCATCATAACCATTGAGACGATAATAGATATCAGCGTCACGCATGCGAGCTCTTTGTGCTTTGAATGGGTTACCAAACTCATGATAGAAGGTTCCACCGGCACGGAATTTAAGTTTGTGAGCTTCGCCAAACTCAAAGAGCTTAGTAGCATAGAAGCCAACACCGCCTTCTATGGAAATACTATCAGAAGCTTCGACTTCTAAAGCACCGCTCTCATCAATTTTATCTTGATGCATTCCCAAAACATTAAATTCGAGAGTAGGCTCAAATGCCATCCAGCCCAGGTCAATAACCTGACGAGCTTCATTGGTAATTCCGTAATAATAATTCTTGGTGTCACCATCATAAGTTCCAGAATCAACTCTACGTGTATAGTCACCAAATCCCATACCGATTCTCGGGATAGACACAATCTTGAATGATGTGTTTGGAGAATAGGTGAGGGGAGCCAAAACCTGAACCATAATTTCATCACGGCTGGCTGAGTCGTCATTATACTTACTGCTATATTTTGTCAGCAAAGCACCAAGACCATAACGGAAAGACTCATTTGCTTTCATATCGGCCATAGCATAGACCGATTGAGCCTCATCTTCATAATCATCAGAATAAGCATCACCGTCTTGTTCACGAGCACTAAAGTCATAACCAACCATGGTACGAATATCTTTGTCTTCTTTATTATTAAAGACGGCGGCATTCAACTGACGATTAGCACTTCTGATAACATCAAGATTCTGTTTTGCAAAATTATTGAAGAAACCAAGGCCAAACTCATCTTTAATATCGCTGACCAACTCTTCGCTTGTCATTGATGTTTTGATAGAACTAAAGAACTGTCCGTCTTTGCCACTTTCATAGGCCTCATCAATTTGGGCATATAATGATGTGTCTTGAACGCCACTGACATCGCCAACAGCTTCAGACGTTGCGCGCTTTGTCAAAACAAGATTATAATTTTTGTAGTCGTCAAGATCAGACAAACCGGAAGCTAAAGATGTTTCCTTATCATCTTCTGTTGTTACCTCAACAGTTCCATCACTTGCAGCTTGTTGCGCGAGGTCTTTCTGAGCTTCTTCCAGTTTTTCCTGATAGCCTTCTTTATCAAAAGCATTTTCGCTTTCAACCAGACGAGAATCATAAAGAACCGGAGCTAACGTACTAGCACCTTCAGCACTTGCGCTTGAGGCAATGTCGGTAAATTCATAGACCATTTTATTTTCGGTCATATCTTCAGTATTTGCCAAAAACGTAATGCTGCGGAGCGAATTTGTTGTAATATTTGAATTTTGAGAAACCACAATATTAACTGGGTCTAAATCAGTTGACGGAGCTTCTCCCGCAGAAATTTGAACAATATTTCCGTTATTTGTCATTGTGGCTTCATTTTCAGCAGACAACCCATCCGTTCCGCTAAGAGAACCAGTATAGTAAATTGTTCCATTATTAGCATTAGTAATACTCGACCCTTTTCCGGAAGCAGACATCGCCAAAGTAGCGCCATCTAACAAATAAATCTTGCCGGAGTTTGTTGCCGTTGCACCACTGATTGCGGTCATGGCAATAGCACCGCTACCGCTAGCGATAATTGTACCTTCATTTATAGCCTCCGCAGCATCTGAAGCGGCCATACCGACAGCCCCGCTACCGACAACAGAAATTGTGCCTGTATTTGTATTTGTAGCACTTCCGCCTGATCCAGAGATCTTTATACCGGTTGCATTATTTCCTTCAACCTGTATATTACGAGAGTTTTCAACAAAACCACCGCTAATTACATTAATACCGATAGCATTGCTGCCTTGGGAGTATACATAACCACTATTAGTAACGCGACCACCAATCGTTTGAATACCAACAACATCGGATGAAGCACCGGCTTCTCCAACATAGATATTTCCGCTGTTAGAAATGTCACCGGTTTCACTATAAACACCCATGGCGCTTGAGCCATCTGCATAGATAAAGGCCTCGTTGGTAATCGTTCCTCTATTAGTCTTAACACCATAAGATGTTGAGCCGGAAACTTTGACTGTTCCAACATTGTTAAAAGAACCGGAAGAAGTACTGACACCGATAGCATCTGTACCTGTTACGGTAACAATGCTTGATGATGTAGAGTTTTCAACAGTTGCAGAAGAAGTGTTGAGACCAATGGCATCATCACCGGTGACAGTAACAGAACCTGAGTTTGAGATACTTCCGGAATTTGTATTAATACCCATACTATTATCACCGGTAACGGTAACGGTCACTGTGTTAGCAATCGTAGAATCTCCAGAAGAATTAATCCCCGCACCGGAAGAAGAATAGACATTAATCGAACTATTATTATTAATCTTGGCAGATTCTGCATTTATGCCAAAAGACTTATCAACCGAAGCGGTCGCTGTTCCAACATTAATCTGGCCTTTGGTCGCATTCGTAAAACTACCGCCACCGACAAAAGCTCCATTTGACTTATTAGCGGTAATTTTAAGAGTCCCGCTGTTTGTTGCTTCTGTATCTGAACCGGAGGCAATATAAATTGCAGAAGAACCTTCTCCGTTTAAGGTGATGGTTGCGGTATTATTAACCGTGCTGTCACCTGTGGCATAGATGGCGTTGAAACCAGTATTGTCGTTTTCTATATCGGCATAGTTATTAGCCGTAGCACCATCAACATATAAAGCCGAAGAGCCGGAAGTCTCAATCACCGAACCTTTATTATTGGTAATCGTTCCGCCGTCAGTCGCATAAAGGGCATAAGCATCAGCGGCAGTGACGGTAATTGTTCCGTTATTGGTGGCCGTTCCGTTACCTTCCGCAAACATACCATAAGCCCGGCTGCCGGAAACATTAATCTGCCCATCAACACTATTGGTTATGTTACTATCGCCGGCAGCCAGAACACCGGAAGATTCGTTGCTGGCAACTGTGATAAGGTTATTATTAAATCCTTTTCCTTCGCCGTCAATCTGTATGCCGACAGACTTATCTGAACCTTCTGCCAAGGTAATTGTGCCGTCATTAACAACGCCTCTTTTACTTGTTTCTGTGCTACCACTGCTGTTTGCTTGCATACCGACAGATTTGGAGCCTTTAATCGTGATTGTAGCACCTGTATCATTAATAAGATCAGCAGCCCCACTAAACATACCGACAGATTCTGATGAATTCATAGTAATAGAACCAGTGTTTGTTCCGCTACCTGTTTTTGTTGATAATCCATAAGATGAAGAACCGGTAATTTCAATAGTTCCTATATTAAGAGCGGTTGTTACGCCCAATGCTTGCATACCATATGATTCATCACCTTCAATGGTAATAGTTGCCCCTGTGTCATTTGTTAAAGATGCTGTTTCTGTTTCTGTGGTTGCAGAAGAATTTCCGTATAAGCCAACACCGCCATAGTTAAGTTCAATGCTTTTGGCATTAACAATCGTACCACCATTAGCAAAATACATTCCATAAGTATAAATATTATTGGCAACAATGCTTCCGTAGTTAGAAGCTTCACCACTGTCGAAATACATGGCGTAAGCATAATTCTCAGAAGGAGCAAGCTGATTTTGAGCTTCAATTAAGATTGTACCGGTAGCGCTGTTTGTCAGGTTAGTAAATTTTCCGTCTGCGCCACGCATAGCATAGTTATAAACAGAGTTTTCTTCTGTATAAATTTCAATCGAAGAATTATTGGTTAAAGCAGCATTGTCGGCAGTTGCAATCATACCGGTTGCGTTATCGCCGTTGATAACGATAGAATTATTATTTGTGGCAGACTTTCCTGATGACAAACCGGTAGAAACATCTCCCGTGATTTCAATCATGCCATCATTAGTAACTTCTCCGGTAGCTGACTGTAAGCCAATACCTGTATTTTTGATATTAATAGAGGCGTTTTCGTGATTGATAATGTCACCGGATGCACTAGACATAGCTACACCGCCAGCCTCAAGTGCAACTGTTCCGTAGTTATCAACCGAACCTGAGGCAGAGTACATACCATTACCACGTTTTTTGAATGTAATGGTTGCATTCTGATTGTTTAAGATATTGGCCTGATCCGCCCAAATACCAAAAGAACCGGTATCTGTATCAATTCCACCGGATAAATCACCGGTAACATCCATGATAATATTAGCATTATTAATAACAGATCCCGTCGTCGCATAAATACCATAGGACGTTTTGTTTTGGGTCTGCTGAGAGTTTGTCAATGTAATATTGGCATTATTGGTGACTTCACCGTTTTGAACGCTGATTCCATAACCTTCATTAGCATTGTTAATAGTAATAGTATTATTGCTGACAACATTTCCGATTCCGCCTTGAATACCATACGCAAGAGCAGAGGAAGCACCGGTATTGCCGTTAATGGAAATGGCAGCATCACTTGTAATATTACCGTTCGCAGCAGACAATGCATAAGCTTGATTGCTGTTATTGATAGAGATTGTTGCATCTTTATTGTTAATAATATCACCTTTGCCGGTAACCTGAATACCATAAGTGGATTCACTTAAAGAAGTGCTAGGACTTGAAAAAGTTATTTTTCCTGAGTTTGTAACATTTCCGTTATTTGAAGAAAGACCATAGCCTTTATTAACATTATTAATATTAATGTCGGCTGTATTTTGAATAGAGCCATTCTGTGCCTGAATACCATAAGCAAGTTCGGTTTGAACATTTGTACTCTGATTAATGTTTATATTGGCATTATTTATAATATTTCCGGAAACAGAGGAAATACCATAAGCATTATTAGAGCCGTTAATCGAGATAAGTGCGCTGGCAGCATTAAAAATGTCGCCTTTTCCCAAAACCTGAATAGCATAAGCTGTTTTGCTCAAAGCATTATCAGGATTCATAATAGAAATAGCACCGGTATTTGAAATATTACCATTTGTTGATGAAAGCCCGTAATTAGCATTAGCATTTTTAATATTGATATTTGCCGTATTTTGAATAGAACCATTCAGAGCCTGAATACCATAGGCCAGTTCTGTCTGAAGATTAGAGTTCTGATTAATATTAATATCAGCAGCGTTGGAAACATTTCCCGAAGCGGAAGAAATGGCATAAGCATTGTTATATCCATCAATGGTAATCAGAGCCGTTTCCTCATTAGTAACATCCCCTTTTCCAAGCACCTGAATAGCATAAGCAGTTTCATTCAGTGCCCCGTCCGGGTTAGAAATAGTCAAAGTCCCCGAGTTTGTGATCTTTCCATTGTTTGAAGAAAGAGCAAAACTGTTATTAGCATTTTTTATATTAATATCGGCAGTATTTTGAATAGAACCATTCTGAGCCTGAATAGCATAAGCAAGCTCAGTCTGCAGATTTGTGTTTTGATTAATATTGATATCAGCAGCGTTAGAAACATTTCCCGAAGCAGAAGAAATAGCATAAGCACTATTATAACCGTCAATGGTAATAAGAGCCGTTTCTGCATTAGAAACATCTCCTTTTCCCAAAACCTGAATACCATAAGCAGTTTCATTCAGAGTTCCATCAGGGTTAGAAATAGTCAGAGCCCCTGAGTTTGTAAGATTTCCGTTTGTCGAAGAAAGAGCAAAACTGCTATTTGCATTTTTAATATTAATATCGGCAGTATTTTGAATAGAACCATTCAGAGCCTGAATACCATAGGCCAGTTCTGTCTGAAGATTAGAGTTCTGATTAATATTAATATCAGCAGCGTTAGAAACATTTCCAGAAGCGGAAGAAATAGCATAAGTGTTATTATATCCATCAACGGTAATAAGTGCCGTCTCAGCATTAGAAACATCACCTTTCCCCAAAACCTGAATACCATAAGCCGTCTCGTTCAGCGTTCCGTCTGGGTTAGAAATCGTCAAAGCCCCCGAGTTTGTGAGGTTTCCGTTGTTTGATGAAAGAGCAAAACTGTTATTAGCTTTTTTAATATTAATATCGGCAGTATTTTGAATAGAACCATTCTGAGCCTGAATACCATAAGCCAACTCTGTCTGCAGATTCGTATTTTGATTGATGTTCAAAACAGCACTGTTAACAATATTTCCAGAAGCGGAAGAAATGGCATAAGCATTATTCATGCTATCAATTGAAATCTGAGCGGAGTTCTGAATGTTTCCTGTCTGAGAAACCAGAGCATAAGCCGTATCATATATAGTACCGGAGGTACTTCCGATAGTAATAAGTCCGCTGTTGTTAATTATTCCGTTGTTAACACTCACACCATAAGCCGTATTAATATCGGATAAAGAAAGAGCAGCAGAATTAAACACATTAGCGCTATCTGTCTTTATGGCATAGGCCGTCGTATTTGCATAATTGCCGGAATTTTTAATTGTGATAATGCCGTCATTATTAACAGTGCCTTTATTTACTGAAATACCAATATTTTCAACAGTGTCCTCCGTAGTATCGGAACCACCTTCTTCAGAACTGTCAGAAGACGATGGAGCAGCTGCATCAATAATGATAGACGCTGAAGAATTATTATTAACGGTTCCGTCTCCTGTTAGCGAAACAGCAATACCACCTTCTTCAAGAGAGATATCTCCGGAATTAGTAATAACACCATTTTGCAAGAACATTCCGGTTCCGATTTGAGCTAAAGAGATTTTTCCGCTGTTAACAAGAGAATTTCCATTAAAAGAGGCCATACCGAAACCACCTTCGGAATCAATGGAAATTGTTCCACTGTTAATTAGGGCCGGAGAAACATTATTAAACTCAGAGTTTGATCCTTCTCCGCGAACGGACAGCATACCATAACCGCCTTTCCCGCCATTTATTTGAATAGTATTGTTATTAATAATGTTTCCGCCATGAACGGACAGCATACCTGCATGAGCACCGTCAACAGTATTTGTGCCGGAATCATCAATATTAATCTGGACGAGTCCGCTGTTTGTTGCTGTTGTGTTTCCGTCAGACTTAATGCCGATAATTCCTCCGGTTCCTTGTAACAGCTGAGATGATGTTACGCCATAAGCCCCGCTATCACCGGAAAGAAGCATATTTAAGACAATAGAGCCTTGATTTTCAAGATAAATGTTGCCTGCACGAGAGAGATATCTTGTGCCATCCAAAAAGCTGTCTTCAAGCCAACTTCCCATACCGATAAGAGAGGTATTAATAGTCGTATTCAGAGCAGAGCCGTCGAGTGTGATAGAGCCTGTGTTTTTAACATATGTTTTTGATGAAATAGGATTCTCTTGATTAATGAGTTGTCCTCTCATACCAACTAAAGTACCGTTTGAACTATTTGAAGAAATTGCCTGTCCATAAATAGTACCTTGGTTAAGAGCAGTCGAACCAGTATCTGCATACATTCCGATAATGGAGTGATTTTGAGCAGAGCCTCTAAATAACATGTTAATCTGACCGGACAAATCATTGGTAACGGTTGAATTAACACTTCCAATCATGGCTATGGTTCCGTTAGATGCATCAACATTAATTCGAGAATAGTTATTCGCAAAACTATTGTTGAAAGCAGCCAAAGCCGTCGTATTGTTCTTTAAAGTAATAAGATAGTTTTTTCCGCTGATATAAAGAGGATCATCAGAAGCATATCCGTTATTAACCGTAGATCCGTTCATTGCTTTCATCGCGGTCTGAATATATTCAGAATAGCGAAGTGCGCTAGAATTAAAATCAATAAGATCCGTCAATAGCGTTGATGTTACACCGCCGTTTCCGTCATCAACATTAATGGATGAATCGTTAGAAATAACCCAACCGTCCTGATTCGTTCCTCCAAGGTTATAATCAGGATAATAACCATTAACAATGGTGTTACCGTTTTGGGCTAATAAAAAGATTGGAGAATATGGATTTTTCTCAGGAGAATCAGGAACTTTTGTTCCAACGATTTCTGCAAGATTATAGTCCGATGTTTCATAGTATTGAAGGTCATCACCACCATCACCGCCACCACCAAGGCCGAATATCAGAGCCAAAGAAGCACCGGCAAGAATTGCCCCTAAAGTAATCCAAGTATCGGTTGAGAAAACAAACTCTTCGTCGCCGACATAAGAAAATGCTTGGCGAGAATTAGCGGTTGTAGGCACAACGCGTTTAGACGACAAAAAGGATTCTCTGTTTTGCGGAATAATTCTCTGCATACAGGGGTGGTTTGGGTTAGCACCGGCAGCACGCAAAGCATTATATGCAGTATAGTTGCGTTGAATAATCGAATGACAAAGGGCAGTGTTTCCTCTGCGATCAATAGAGTCTATATTCAGCCCACGCTGAACAGCAGCTCGCAAAGCATAAACATTTCCACGAGAGGCAAGTGTATATATTTGCGCATTAGACAGCGGCGGCAGAGTCGCTTTTGCAGGAAAAGCAAACAACAAGAAAGAATACATTGTTACAAAAGTAACAAAAATTCTGAATATGGAAGGTTTGTTTCCCCGCATGTTTAAGTCAATCCAAATAAAAAAACAAAATAAGCTCTGAATGCACAATGCAGACCAAGCCACTTAGACTAATACCAAAAAGGATAGGGAGCGTCAACGACAGCCGCAATTTTATACAACGTTTTTTGAAAAGAAAAAAATCAGCGGCTTATTCACCGCTGATTTCGTCAATACCCTTAAGCTCTTTTGTTTTTTTCCATTTGAGCTTGGCATAAAGCCTCATGTCTGCAACCTGGTCTGTTTCATCAACAATTTCATTGCCGAGAATTGTTTCAATAATATCCTCAAGAGTGATAATTCCGACCCAGTTTTCATATTCATCAATAACAAGCGCAATATGATTATGGTCCATAAGCATAAAGGAGAGAACATCTTCAAGCTTTGCATCTGGGCTAAAACTGCGCATAGAACGAGCATACATATCGACAATATCAGAATCTTTTGCCTTATATGAGCTTGATTTGTGAATATATCCAAGATAATTCTGCTCTTTTTTATCAACAATCGGAAATCGTGAAAAAGGCGAAGAAGCAATAAACTTGTCAAACTCTTTAATAGTCATCCCCGGACGCACAACATGAACAACCGTTCTGGGCGTCATTACATCTTTAACGTGAACTTCTTGCAAATTAATAACATTGCAAATAACTCTGTATTTATTTTCATTAAGAACACCTTCATTTTTTCCGATGCGAGCCAGAGCTTTAATTTCATCACGCACATCTGTTTCTTCCACACTTCCGAACAATCCCATAATAAGATTAGAAACATAAATCAGAGGCTTAAGAATAAAAATCATAATATCAAGGGTGATGCACATGGTCGGGATCAAGCTTTTCCAATATTTTGCGCCGATAGTCTTTGGCAAAATTTCAGAAAGCACCAAAATCGCGATTGTCATAATACCGGAAGCCAATCCCAAATATTTTTGCCCATAGATGGCGGCAACCTGAGCGCCAACACCTGCCGCACCGACTGTATGCGCAATTGTATTAAGCGTAAGAATGGCGGCTAAAGGCGTATCAATATTTTGTTTAAGTGCCGAAACTTTTTTATACCACTTTGGGTTATTTTCTTCAAGGCGTGCAATAAAACTAGGAGTAATAGAAAGAAGAGTCGCCTCAAGAACAGAACAAATAAAAGAAACCGAAATTGCAGAAACAGCAAAAAAAATCAAAAGAAACATATTCTAAAAAACATCCTTTTTGTTAAAAACACAAAAATAATAAACTCAAATAAAATAAAAATAAAGTAAAAACAAATTAATTCACTGTTAAATAATGCGGATTAAAATACAAAAAAACAAAATAATAAGGAAGATGATATGTCTGAAGATAAACTGCTATATAAAATAGACTGGCATTACGATATGGAAAAAATGTCGGGCAAAGAAGGAACCTATATAATAAGAAAAAGAAATGGCCTGATTGTTGCATTTATTGAAACACAAGGAGAAAACATCACAAGTTTCACACCGCACCAAAACCGCCGATTGCCTAAAAGAATAATAGATAAGGTAGCGGCATATATCATAAAATCGGGGTATAGTTTATCAAGAGACAGTGCGCATGCTTTAGGCGTAAGCATCATAAAATCAGAAAAAGGAAACATCCGTTACATCAGCTCTTCCATGCTAAAAAAGAAGGGAATAGCCCCATTTATAAAAAAAGAAGAAATCGAAAATATAACCATTAACAACCTTTATAAGCAAAAAATAAAAATACCTGACGATTCTCATAATAAGTTTTTTGATCTGCAAAAAGCCAATATAGATACTTTGATTGTCGAAGAAAACACCCATGCAGAAATTGATTTAAGAGACAATGCCGTTATTGAAGAAGTTGTAATCGACTCAAATTTTAACGGAAAACTTTATCTGGCACAAAGCAATATCAAAAAACTTGAGATAAAAGACAATTGCCACCTTGAATTAATCTATACTTTGGGGCTAAACCGACTAAAAATGCAAATAGGTCAAAATTTCAGTGGAAGTATAGCTCTTAAAAACACATATTTGCAGTATATGCGAATAGGAGAAAGATGCATGGCACAAATAAGAATAGAATTATGTATCTGTTATGAAGATATCAGCATCGGCAAAGAGAGCTCATCTGAAATACTCTGTTCTTCGGTATTTGCCAAATATTTTTCTCTTGGCAACAGCTTTTCCGGCCATCTCGAAGGCCTGAGCAAAAGCTCAAAACAAGGTGTCAGAAACCTATATATCGGCAACAGCTTTTCCGGAAACATAGATTTAAGTAACAGTAACACGATTGAAAGAATAGAACTCGGCAAGGATAGCGATGGAAAAATAGATTTAATCGGCTGTAAATCGATTCGGATTGTAAAAATAGAAGAAAATTTCAGTGGCGAGCTCAACTTGACAGAATCTGGTATTGTTTATGTTCGGGCAGAAGCGCCATGTTTAGGTGAGTTTAACTTTACCGAGGCGGAAAAACTTACTCAAGTCATCTTGCCAGAACAAAAGGAATACAAAATAACCAGAGTAGCGCGCAAACCCATAAAAGCTCAAAGAATGAAAAACGGAATGATAGCTTATTATTTCCGCCGCATCAAACTCCCTCGAGCATATTTTATCTCAACAGCACCAGCTAGCTTCTGGAAAAATATTAAAAAGCTCTTCTTTTAACCTCACAAACAAGAAAACTGTTGTAGATAGAGCAAATATATGATAAAATAAACCCATATAGTGGATATAATTATGAAATGAGGGAGGAAGGCATGGTAGAAGTCAAATATCAAACGCTTGGAGAGGCTTTTATTGAAGACTTAACGCTTGCCAAGAAAAGCAAGAGCTCGTTGTTTGAGTTTTTATTAAAAACAATACAAAGAGATAACCCCAAGAAGGAAATATATGAGGTCATAAACGAAGTCACCGAAAGTGAAAGCCTGATAAACTATTATGATGTGCTGTCACGGTTGCAAATTGAAAGAAATTCAAAAACGATCAATACCATCAGAAAGCGCCTTAAAGGCATAAAATCATTACAGCAGGGAAAAGACAGCGGATACGCCAAAATCATGCAAAAAAAGCTTAATGTGCTGTCCGCAATGACGATCGGATTGAAAGAACATCTGTACATGATTATAAACTGCTATGTTCGCGAAATGTCTTATGGTGATGTCAAAGACTTTAAGGAAGAATTTTTAGAATACGTCGGTAATAAAAATTATAAAGTAAGCAGTATGTATGATGTTGGGGAAGAAAGACGTCCCTCAAGTTATATGTAACATCATGAGATAAATTAATGGTACTCTGAGACACGATTGGCCGGAGTACCTGTTTTTTTGGAGAAAAAATAAAACTATGGTAAATATATTGGAAGAAATCAAAAGCGATGATGACTTTATTGTAGATTTAATGTATTGCGGCACAAAAAATATGCTTCTCCAAGATATATACGGAAAGGTCGGACTGGGAAACAGATGTTTTGTTCGTCCTGAGATGAAAGAAATTCTTGAAAAAGTCAGAAAAGAACTCCGAAAAAGACAGTTAAAATTAAAAATAAAAGACGGCTATCGCCCGCCAAGGGCCCATGAATTGATGCTGGCGATAATTCCGATGGTTGGTTTTTTTGCCAGAAGTCCGGAATTGTCGCAACATTGCCACGGCAGTGCGATAGATGTAATTTTGTGTGATGACGCAGGAAAAGAGCTGCGCTTTCCTTGTAATGTTGATGGCTATGAAGAACATTTTGCCAAAGAAATAAAAAGAGGCGAGTGGGCAGCTTTCCGTGAGCATTTAGAGCGCGGCAAGTACACGTGGTTTTCAGAGGCAGAAAAAGAATCGATTGATAACAGAAACCTCCAAAGAGCGATTCTTGAGGATTCGGGGCTAAAAGCTTTAGAACATGAATGGTGGCACTTTAATATGCCCAATAAAGAGCTTTATGATATGGTAGAATTTGACCCTAGTGGCAAAAATATATTTTATTGCAAAAACAATCCGTAAGACAAGTAAAGTTTGTCTAAAATAGAAGAAAGGGTGCCGGTTTGGCACTCTTTTTTTTACAAAATGTTACAATTTTATGACAAATAAAATAATATATTGACAAAATAGCTAAAATGGGTATAATGCTAGAGAAATTTGGTAAAAAAGGAATGGAGGAAAACTAAATGCAAAAGATTTTACCAGTAATTTTGTCACTTGGACTTGCTAGTTTGTCAATTAATGCAAAAGCGACAGAATTAACAAATTTAACGGAATTAAATTTAAACACCCAACTCAGTCTTGAAAGCAAAGCTTCTGCTCAAGGAACTGATGTTACTTTGGTATGTTTTATCACCGATACCAGCAAATGTACTGGCTATGAATTCGGAATGAATAGCAAAGAGCGTTGCTGCGCAGAAGGCTATTGCCAAGATGCCTGCGAATTTCCAAAAGTGCCGACAGCAACTTGTCCTTACGATTCCGGATATGTATCAGGCTGTCAGTGCCCAAGCGATTATGTAAAATGCCTTCCTGGAGAAATCGGAATAGGCCCGAGCTGCGATGGTAAATATAGAGAATGCCGTAGCGATGCATGTTCTGGTTATAGATATGCGCCGTCTAGCAGTGAATGTCCTTATGGCTACACTGTTGATGAAACACCGTTCGGTAGTGCTTGCTATCATTGCAGAAGTTGCAACAGATTACCTGATGAAACCAACTGCCCTTATGGCACAACCATTGCATCTGATGGCTGCGGCGGTACCAGAACAGTTTGCGCAGCCTGCACCCCGAAACCGGATGTTGATCCGGACAGCTGCCCTTATGGTGTCGAAAACGAAGATGATGGATGCGGTAGCACCCACATGGTATGCAAAGGCTGTGTAATGGGTGGTGATGAAGGTTGCAAAGGACAAAGCGAACCTTGCGCTCCGAACCAAAAACAAGAAATCTGCAAAGATTGTACCGGTATGAACAGATATATCTGCACCGATAAGGACGATACTTGCCCGTTCGGCAGCAAGAAGACCTGCGGTGAAAACGAAATCCAAATCGGTTCAGCCGTAACCGAAGCCGGAAGTGCTTGCGCTGTATGTCGCCCGAAAACTTGTGAAGATGCCGGATTAATGTCAACCAAACCGGAAGGCCAAGTTTGCTCCACCACAACTTATGCCGGACAAACCTGCTACCTCGATTGTCAGGCTGAAGTAACTACGCCGACCGAAGTAGAAGAAGAGGAAGAACCGGAAGTAGTTGAAGAACCGGAAGTAGTTGAAGATGTATGCCCGTTCGGCAGCAAGAAGACCTGCGGTGAAAACGAAATCCAAATCGGAGCCGCTGTATCAACCGCCGGAACCCCTTGCGCAGTATGCCGCCCCAAAACCTGTGAAGACGCTGGATTAATGTCAACCAAACCGGCAGGCCAAGTTTGCTCCTCCACAACTTATGCCGGACAAACTTGCTACCTCGATTGTCAGGCTGAAGTAACTACGCCGACCGAAGTAGAAGAAGAGGAAGAACCAGAAGTTGTAGAAGAACCGGAAGTAGTTGAAGAACCAGAAGTTGTTGAGGATGTATGCCCGTTCGGCAGCAAGAAGACCTGCGGTGAAAACGAAATCCAAATCGGAGCCGCTGTATCAACCGCCGGAACCCCTTGCGCCGTATGCCGCCCCAAAACCTGTGAAGACGCTGGATTAATGTCAACACAGCCGGCAGGCCAAGTTTGCTCCACCACAACTTATGCCGGACAAACTTGCTACCTCGATTGTCAATAATATAAAATAAAAAAGTTTTCCTCCTGAAAAAGGGCTTGACCGCAAGGTCGGGCTCTTTTTTTCACCACTCTCCCACCTCAAGATAAAAATTGTCTTGAAAGCATGGCAAATTTATGCTATAATCGAGTCGTGAAGGCAAACGAGATAGGAGAAGTATTATGTTTATCTCACGACAAAAGGCGGTTATAACCGCGGCGCTTTGTTTGGCGGTAGGAATATCGCCGACTGGCGCGAGAGCTGATAATTCTGTTATCATCAGTGACGAGCAGCTTGTCTACACACTTCACACACACCTTT